>JACSRH010000046.1 GCA_014879855.1 Caldilineaceae bacterium
GTAGGCGTCAGCCGGCTGATTTACAGTCAGCTCCCTTTGTCCACTCGGGCACCCGCCCATGTCTGCAACCTTGCACCAACTGCGCTGACCCTGACACACTCATCCCAGAGCCATCTTTGGCGTACTGCTCATCGCCAGAGCCGACGATCGGACTCGAACCGATAACCTGCTGTTTACAAGACAGCCGCTCTGCCAGATTGAGCTACGCCGGCGCTTTGGTGCTGCTCGGTTTCTCCGCGCTGCACAAAAGTACGTGCACGCGGTGTGTGATTATAGCATATCCGCCAGATCGGTCAAATCGCCAGCGTTTGAAAATGAAACAAATCTATGATACCTTCTGTAGCGATGCATTTTGTCTGGCGCGTTGCTCGAAATTGTGACAAACCAGACCCACCATCAAACGGAGCACCCTATGCGCGAAAATCGACTCCGCACCCTTTGGCAGCGTCAGGAAGCTGCCCTCTGCGCCTGGCTGACGATTCCCAGCAGCTTCTCCGCCGAAATCATGGTGCACACTGGGTTCGACTGTTTCACAATCGATCTGCAACATGGCCTGATCGACTATCAAACAGCCGTGCCGATGTTGCAGGCGATCTCCACCACCGAGGCAACGCCGCTGGCGCGCGTGCCCTGGAACGACCCTGGCGCGATCATGAAGATGCTTGACGCTGGCTGCTACGGCATCATCTGTCCCATGATCAACAACGTCGGCGAGGCCCTGGCGTTTACCGATGCCTGCCGCTATCCACCTCAGGGCATCCGCAGTTACGGGCCAAAGCGCGCCACGATCTACGCAGGCGATGACTATGCCGCCGCGGCCAACGACACTGTGCTGGCTATTGCCATGATTGAAACCGCCGCCGGCCTTGCGAACGTCGACGCCATCGCCGCACTGCCTGGCATTGATGCACTCTATATCGGGCCGGCCGATCTCAGCCTTGCCCTTGGCCGCAGCCAACGCACCGATCAAACCGACCCTGTGCTGGTGGAAGCGCTGGAAAAGGTGCTCGCCGCGGCGCAGCGACACGGCAAGGTGGCCGGTCTGCATACGGCGACGCCCGCTTATGCCCGCGCCATGATCGAAAAAGGCTTTCAGTTGGTTACGATAGCGTCGGACGCTGCGTTCCTGGAGGCGGAAGCCCGGAGGGTCGTGGCGGCCACTCGTGGCGAGGGTCGCGCAAAACAGGCGCAGGGGCCATATTGACCCCTGCGCCTGTGCAGCAAAACACGCCTGTGCAACAAAATATAGTTTATTGGGGGATCAGCAGTTCCTGACCGACGACAATTGTGTTGGGATCATCCAGCCCGTTGACCGCCATGATCTGCTCGATCGAGACGCCGTATATCTGTGCAATCTGCGAGAGGCTTTCTCCAGACCGGACAGTATGTGTGGCGCCGCGCGCTTCAATGGCCTGGCGCTGCGTCAACCCCGGAATGATCAACTGCTGTCCGGCGCGCAACATGTTAGGGTTCGTCAGGTTGTTGGCAAGCGCCAATTCCGTGGCGTCCACGCCATAGTCGGCGGCAATCGTGGACAAAGTTTCACTGGGTTGCACAATATGCGTGACGACGTTTTGTACGCCAGCGCCAAGATTAGCCGCTGCATTCTCGCTGGCAACACCGCCGCCTTCAACACCGCCGCCTTCAACATCGGCTGCGTTGGACGAAGGCGCGCTGACGCCAGGAATAAGCAGCGCAGTGCCCGCCGACAAGGTGTCGGGGCTTTCGATGCCATTCACCTCCACCAGCGTCAAGTAATTAACGCCATAACGCGCAGCAATCATGGTCAAGGTTTCGCCAGGCTGGACAACATGTTTGAACGGCTCCGGCGTTGGGGTTGGATCGCCTTCTGGCACGCGCAGGATTTGCCCTGCAAAGATGTCATCGTTGGGGAGGTTGTTCCATTCGCGCAATTGCTGCTCGGTGACGTTGAAGCTCCCCGCAATGCTGCCGATCGTGTCGCCGCCCTGCACGGTGTACTGAATCAAGGCGCGCGTGGCGGAAGGTGCGGGCGTCACGGTTGCATCCGTTGCCGTGGTTGCGGCTGCGGTCGGCGATTTCGGTGTGCCCACGGTTTCCACCACAGGCTCCGAACTCGAGCGTGCGCTTGTTGCCATTGCCTCGGCGGCTGTTGCAGTAGGCTCCGGTGTTTCGCGGTCACGCGTACACGCGGTCAGGAGCACAGCCGTTAGAATCAGGACAAATAATATTTTAGCTACTATTTTGGCGCGCACAGGTTCACCTCCAGAAAGGGTAAGAGCGGTCATTGCAACAATTATAGCAATTGCACTGGCTTCTCACAACTCGATGCGCCGTCGCAGCCGGCTTGTTTGTCAGAGACAGCGTCCTGAGTATAATTGACCTGACGCCTCTTTATTTCGTGCACCGTCCTGCATTGCCGCAGCCAACGGCTCCAAACACAAGCGAATCCCTGCCAATCACGTTGCTAAATGGGCAACGCAAATGGCGTGACACATGCATTTTCGAGATGGCTGACTGTACTCACAACCAAACAAGGAGAACTGGAATGAACGCTCAACCTCACGCCAAACGTTGGCAGTGGACCGCCCTGCTGGTGCTGGTTGCCATGCTGGCGTCGGCCTGCGCTGCACCGGCTGCTCCCAGCGCACCGGTCGCTGGTGGCGAAGAAGCCGCTGCACCCGCGGCCGGCGACGCGCTCACACGCGCCAACACACTGATTTTCGCCCTGGATCACTCGGACCTGATCACGCTTGACCCGGCGGTCGCCTACGAATTCGGCGGCATTTTGCCCGTCGGCAACATGTACGAGACGATGGTTTCCTTCAACCCCGGCGAAACGGAGCTCGTGCCTGTGCTGGCAACCTCATGGGATGTGGCCGACGGCGGCGATATGTGGAAGCTCACCTTCACGCTCGACCCGAACGCCACCTTTGCCAGCGGCGCGCCGGTGACGGCTGACGACGTACTCTTCTCGTGGGGCCGTGCGATCGACATCAACAAGTCGCCCGCCTTCCTGCTCATTGACGTCTGTCAGATGACCAAGGAAAATATCACCGCGGTCGATGCCGGCGTCGTCGAATTGAAGCTGCCCAAGACCGTCAGCCCGAATGTATGCCTCTCGGTGCTGACTTTCACCGTCGCCGCGGTGGTGGAGCAGGCCGCGCTTGAACCCAACCTGGGCAGCGACATGGGCGAGTCCTGGCTTAACGACCATTCCGCGGGCAGCGGCCCCTATGTGCTCAATGCCTGGGAACGCTCCTCAACCGTCACACTGGACGCCAACCCCAATTGGTGGGGTGGCGACGCACCGGCCATGCAGCGCGTCATTCTGCAAAACATGTTGGAGCCGGCCAACCGCCAGGCTGCCATCGAAACCGGCGACGCCGACATCATTCAGGATGTTGGCCCCGAAGTCGCCGCGGCGCTGGAAGGCAACCCAGATGTGGCGCTTGCCAAGGGGCTGAGCACCTTGTTGGTTTACGCTTCGGTCAACGCCACCATGCCGCCATTTGACAATCCCGACGCGCGCCTGGCGCTGCGCTACGCCATCAATTACGACAACATCATCACTCTGCTCGGCGGCAACGGCGAACTGGTGCAGGAGATCATCCCGATCGGTTTTGCCGGGCACACCGGCAACAATCCCTTCACGCAGGATCTGGACAAGGCCAAGGAACTCTTCGCCAAGGCCGGCGTGACCGAAGGCGCCACGATTCCGTTCATCGTCGCCACCGGCACCGGCCCTGGCGGCGTCGAATGGGCCACAGTCGCCGCCTCGATCCAGGCTGACCTGGCGCAGATCGGCGTCAGCCTGGACATCCAGCAGATGCAGCAGTCCGAATTGCTCACCAAGTACCGTGCGCAGGAATTGCCGATGCTGCTGATGAACTGGGGGCCTGACTTCACGGATCCAGATGCCAACGGCACACCCTTTGCCAACTACGAGGCCAAGTCGCTGGCCTGGCGCAACAGTTGGAATGACCCGCAGGCCATCGAACTGAGCCAGCAAGCCGCCATTGAACTCGACCCGGCCAAACGCATCGAACTCTACGCGCAACTGACCGAGTATATGCAGAACAACGGCCCCTTTGCCATGCTGTTCCAGCCGACCCGCGTCTATGGGCTGCGCACCAACGTCCAGGGCTTTATCTACGACCCGGGCGACACGCCGAACGTCAGCCTGTGGCTGATCAGCAAGAACTGAGAAAGTGAGAAAAGAGGATTAGGAGAATAAGAGAATAAGAGATTGAGAGATTGGAGATTGGGCATCGGCGATTGACGGGCTTCCCCGTCAATCCCCTTAGTCTCTCAATCTCTAATCTCTTATTCTCTAATCTCCAATCTCTAACCTTATGGCGCGCTTCATCATCCGCCGGCTGGGCGGTCTGATCTTCGTCCTGCTCGGCGTTTCACTCCTGACCTTTTTCCTGGCGCAACTGGCGCCGGCCGACCCGGCCGGCGCGGCGCTGGGATCGAACGCGCGCGAGGAGCAGATCGCGGCCTACCGTCAGCAGCTTGGGCTTGATCAGCCCGTGGTGGTGCAATATGCCCGCTACATGAGCCGCCTCATGCAGGGCGATCTTGGCAACTCGATCCGCACGCGGCGTGCGGTTGCCGACGACCTGCGCGACTTTCTGCCCGCCACCGTCGAGTTGACCCTCTCTGCCCTGCTCGTAACGATCCTGCTCGGCATCCCGCTGGGCATCCTCGCCGCGCTCAACCGCAACACCTGGATCGATGCTGGCGCCCGCATCCTGGCCTTGCTCGGCGGCGCCATGCCGATCTTCTATATCGGTCTGGTGTTGCTGGGCGTCTTCTACCGGCAACTGCAATGGCTGCCTGGTCCGGGCCGGCTGGATTCGACGTTGCCGCCGCCGCTGCACCTCACCGGGCTGTACACGGTTGATGCGCTGTTGACGGGCAACTGGATGGTCCTTGCCAATGCCGCCGCGCATTTGATCTTGCCTGCGATCACGCTCGGCCTCTTTTCGACCGCGGTGCTGCTGCGCATGACCCGCTCGTCCATGCTGGAGATGCTGGGTCAGGATTACGTGCGCACTGCCAAGGCCAAGGGGCTGTCAGAGCGCCTGGTGATCGGGCGCCATGTCTTCAAGAACGCGCTGCCGCCGATCCTGACCATTGTCGGCATTCTCTTTGGCAGCCTCTTGAGCGGTGCGGTGCTGACCGAGACGATCTTCAACTGGCCGGGCATTGGCCGCTACGCCACCACCTCCGTCACGACGCTTGATTATCCGGCAGTGATGGGCGTGGCGCTGGTGGCCGCAATCATCTATCCGCTGGCGAATACGCTGGTGGATATTGGCTATTCCGTCATCGACCCGCGCGTGCGGGCAGGGTAGGCTTATGCAAGCAACTGCACCTGCACCCACCCCTGCCCCGCCGATCCAGAGCCGCCGCATCCAGTCGCCCACCGCGTTGGTGCTGCGGCGCTTTTCGCAAGAGAAGACCGCGGTCTTCGGGCTGATCGTGATCGTGCTCTTTGCGCTGCTGGCGATCTTTGCGCCGCTGCTTGCCCCGTATAATCCGCTAGATCAGGACATCCCCAACGGGCTGGCGCCGCCCTCGCCCGAACACTGGCTGGGCGCGGACAAGCTGGGGCGCGATATTCTCAGCCGCATGTTGTTTGGCGCGCGCATTTCGTTGACGGCCGGGCTGGGCGTCGTTGCGCTGGCGGCCCTGGTCGGCTCCGCGATCGGGCTGATCGCCGGCTATGTGGGCGGCTGGCTGGATGAGGTGCTGATGCGCGTCACCGACATCTTCTTTGCCTTTCCCAGCCTGATCCTGGCGATGGCGATTGCCGGCGCGCTGGGGCCAAGCCTGCAAAACGCCTTGATCGCGGTCGCCGTGGTGACATGGCCGGTTTATGCGCGCCTGGTGCGCGGCCAGGTGCTCGTGTTGCGCGACCGCGAATTCGTGCAAGCTGCGCGCGCGGTCGGCGCCAGACACGGGCTGATCCTGCGCCGCCACCTCCTGCCCAACACCCTTTCGCCGCTACTGGTGCAGACCAGTTTCGACATGGGCACAACGATCCTGGCGGTGGCTGGCCTCTCCTTTATCGGTTTTGGCGCGCAACCGCCCACGCCGGAGTGGGGCGTCATGATCAGCGAGGGGCGCAACTACATCACCACGCACTGGTGGCTCACCTTCTTCCCGGCGATGGCAATGCTCTTTGCCGTGGCTGGCTTCAACCTCGTCGGCGACGGGCTGCGCGATGTGCTCGACCCGCGGCTGCGGCGCTAGCTGAGTATCTACTTCCACAACTTGTTATTCGTTTGCATTCGAGTACTTATAGCTATATTATAGCTATAAGTTTTTGTCGTATGAGCACCTGAGCAGCAGCGAGAACTTATTTGCGATACGAGATAATCTTCGCCCCGCAAGCTGAAGAAGACTTGCTGGCACTGAAAGCATCACAACGCAGCGAAGTTTTAGATGCTATTGAGACCCACCTACGCCATGAACCAGAGAAAGTCAGCAAGAGCCGAATCAAACGGCTAAGAGGCATGAAGTGGCCACAGTATCGGTTGCGCATTGGTGACATCAGAACCTTCTATGATGTGTTTTATGTGCAAAGCACCGGTTTCGTTGAAGTAGTTGGAATTGTTGAAAAAGACAAAGCCATAAAATGGCTTACTGAACAAGGGGAAGAAATTTGATGATCCAGGTTCCACTCAATCAAGTGAAAGATGAGCTTTCACGTTATCTGCGTATGGCTGAAACGGAGGATATTATTATCACCCGCCACGGTGTTCCGGCTGGCATATTGATCGGCTTTGAAGACCCTGAAGCCTGGTGGGAAGAACTCTTACTGCGCGACCCTCGCTTTCAGGAGCGCATTGCGCAGGCGCGTCGTGCGCTGCGTGACGGGCAAGGCATCCGCATCGAGGATCTGCGCGAAAAACAGACCAACCCATCCCAGACGGAAGAGACCGAGGACTAGCATGACCCAGATTACATTGGCTTCCGGCAAGGCGCTCACCGGCGCCTGCTCCGTGCCCGGCGACAAGTCGATCAGCCACCGCGCGGTGATGTTTGGCAGCATTGCCGAAGGCGCCACCCATATCCGCAATTTTCTGGACGGCGGCGACTGCCGCACCACCATCGAGGTGATGCGCGGGCTGGGCGTACAGGTGGACGTGCTCACCCCGACCGAACTGGTCGTCCACGGTCGCGGGCTGGATGGCTTGCAGGAGCCGGGCAATGTGCTCGACTGCGGCAACTCCGGCACGACCATTCGCCTGCTCACCGGCCTGCTCGTCGGCCAGCAATTTTCAACCTTCCTGAACGGCACCGCGCAGATCCGCCGCCGGCCCATGGGGCGCATCGTGCGCCCGCTGCGCGGCATGGGCGCGGACATTATGGGGCGGCAACTAAGCGAATACGCGCCGCTGGGCATCCGCCCGTCGCGGCTGCGGGGGGTGGAATATACGATGCCGGTCGCCAGTGCGCAGGTGAAGAGCTGCCTGCTGCTCGCTGGCCTTTACGCCCACGGGCTGACGCTGGTGATCGAGCCAGGCCCAGCGCGCGACCACACCGAACGGATGCTGGCCGCGATGGGCGCGCCGGTGACGGTTTACGGCAACAAAGTGTCCAGCGAGCGCCCGCAGCAGCCGCTGAAGGCGCTCGACCTCACTGTGCCGGGCGACATCTCCTCGGCGGCCTTTCTGCTCGTGGCCGGCGCGATCACGCCGGAAAGCCACATCACTATTCGTGGCGTGGGCGTCAACCCGACGCGCACCGGCATCATCGACGCGCTGCTGGAGATGGGCGCGGCCATCACCTTTGAGAACCCACGCGAAGAAGGCGGCGAGCCCGTGGCGGATCTGGTCGTGGCCGCCTCGGCCCTGCGCGGCGCCACCTTTGGCGGCGATCAGATCGTCACCATGATCGACGAACTGCCGATCCTGGCTGTGGCTGCCACCCAGGCGGAGGGGCGCACTGTCGTGCGTGACGCGCATGAGCTGCGCGTCAAGGAGACTGACCGCATCGCCACCACCGTCGGCGAGCTGCGCAAGCTGGGCGCACGCATCGAACCCACCGCCGACGGCTTCATCATCGACGGCCCGACGCCGCTGATCGGCGCGCCGGTCGAGTCGCACGACGACCACCGGCTGGCGATGGCGATGGCGGTCGCCGGCCTCGTCGCACGCGGGCAGACGGTCGTCCACGGCGCCGAAGTCACTGGCGACAGCTTCCCGGGCTTCGAGATTACCCTGCAGGCGCTGGGCGCGGATCTGCTGGTCACGGAGTAGGCGTTTGATGACATCTGAATCGTTAACAGACGATTTCATTCCCACCCTGACGCAGTGGGCAACCACACGACCCTCCATTCGTGCGATCCTGCTCACCAGCACACGGGCAATTCCTACGGCATACACGGATCTCTTATCCGACTACGACCTCATTTTGATCGTGCAAGATATCCACCCCTTCGTATCTGATCCCAGTTGGCTGAATGGCTTTGGGGAAGTTCTCGTCGCCTATTGGGATCCGATCTATCCGAACCCAATTTTCGGTGACGATGAGTGTGGCAACGTCGTACAATATGTGGATGGCCTCAAAATCGACTTCACGCTCTGGCCCGTCGCCTTGTTGCAACAGATCGTTGCCGCGCCCGCGCTTCCGGCCGAGCTTGATGCCGGTTATCGAGTGCTGCTCGATAAAGATCACCTGACCTCGTCCATGCACCCGCCGACATTTGCTGCCTATGCGCCGAAGCCACCGACCGCCACGATCTATCAGACCCTGATCAACGATTTCTTGAGTGGCGCCCCCTATGTCGCCAAATGTCTCTGGCGTGATGAACTCCTGCCAGCCAAATGGTGTTTGGAAGCTGATATGAAACACGTCTACCTGCGGCAGATGTTAGAATGGCGCGTGGCGATTGATTCCAATTGGCTGGTTCCTGTAGGCGCTCTCGGCAAGGGGCTGAAAAAGCGTCTGCCACCGGAAATCTGGGCCGCGCTCGAACAAACCTACGTGGGTGCGGAACGCGCAGAGAATTGGCAAGCGCTGGCAAGCACGATGGCGCTGTTTCGACAGGTAGCAATCGAGGTCGGCGCGCAACTAGGGTATGAGTATCCCGAGGATCTGCATCAACGCGTTGGCGCGTATATCAATCAGATAAAGCAGTTGCGACAGCCAGAAGCTTAAAAACTCATTGAGCGATTCCCATGTCTGATTCACAATTCATCTCCGCCAAAACCGCCCTCACCGGGCTGATCGGCTGGCCGGTGAGCCACAGCGTCAGCCCGGTGATGCACAACGCCGCCTTTGCCGCGCGGGGGCTGGACTGGCGCTATCTTCCGCTGCCCGTGGACCCTGCGCGGCCCGATGCGGTCGGCGACGCGGTGCGCGGGATGCGCGCGCTGGGGCTGCGCGGCATCAACGTCACCGTGCCGCACAAGCAGGCGGTGCTTCCCTTCCTGGACCACGTCGAAGCCGCGGCGCAGGCAATGCGCGCGGTCAACACCATTGTCGTCGAGGCCGATGGCAGCCTGGGCGGCGACAACACCGACGCGCCCGGCTTTATCGCCGACCTGCGCGACCATGGCGTGGAGCCGTCCGGGATGCATGGGCTGGTGCTTGGCGCGGGCGGCTCCGCGCGCGCCATTGTCTACGGGCTGGCGCAGGCCGGCGCGCACCGCCTCACCATCGCCAACCGCAGCGTCGAGCGCGCCGCCTCCTTGCTCGCCGATCTGCGCCCCTTCCTGGGCGCCCTCCCCGTCGATGTCGTGACCCTGCCGGACGGGATCACAAGCGTAGCGGCCAGCGCCGAGCTGATCGTCAACTGCACCTCGCTGGGCATGACGCCCCACGCCGAGACGACGCCGTGGCCGCCTGATCTGCCGCTGCGCCCGCGCCAGATCGTCTACGATTTGGTCTACAACCCGGCTGAAACGCGGCTGCTGCGCCAAGCCCAGGCAGGCGGTGCGCGCGCCATCGGCGGGCTGGGCATGTTGATCTGGCAGGGCGCGCTTGCCTTCACCCGCTGGACAGGAGAGCCCGCGCCGGTGGAAGTGATGCGCGCGGCCGCCGAAGCGCACCTGCGCGGCCAGCAGGCAAGCCCTGCGCCCGCCGCGCCGTCGCCCGTTCAGGTGCGCCGCGCCACAGTGGAGGATGCCGCCACGATCGCGCGGCTGCACCACGCTTTGCAGGCGCACCACGCCGCCGCGCTCCCGGACTTCTTCAAAGCGCCTTCCGCCAGCACCTTTCCCGCGGCGAAGGTCAAGGAACTGCTCCAAAAGCCGGCTACGGTGATGCTGCTGGCGGAAGTAGGGGGCGTCGCGGCGGGCTATCTCTACGCCGACACCACACCGGCGCAGGAGACCTCGATGACGCACCGGCTGGAGCGGCTGTGGATCCATCATGTGGGTGTGGAGCCTCACTGGCGCCGGCAGGGTGTGGGCGGCGCGCTGATCGAAGCAGCCAAGCGCGTGGCGGGCGTCGAACACATCCGCACCGTCGGGCTGAACGTCTGGGCCTTCAATGAAGGCGCGCTGCGCTTCTTTGCCCGGCACGGCTTTGCCCCCTACAACCACCGCCTGTGGCTTCATCTCACGCCGCCGCCAGCTTGAGCCATCTGCATCGTCAACGCCAGCAGCACTGCCGGCATTGTTGCGCCGGTGGGTCCTGGGTTTGGCTGGGCCGGAGCTGCACGTGACGAACGCCGACTATTCATCCTCAAACCCATGACTCGCAAACTTTAGCGTCCGGCTGTTTTCGGTCACGATCGACACCACAGTGTCCGGCACACCCGCCGGCACAGCCACTTCAATTTCCAGCGTAATCTTCACGTTGGCGCCGACCAGCCCGACCAGGTGCGTGATGACCTCGTCGGCGATGCGGCTGGCATCGCGGCCGGCGCGCTGCGGATCGAGCGTCACACTGCCGTAATAGCGCGTGGGCTGGGTCTTGACCACAAGCGGCGGTGGCGGCAGCGGTCCGGGGCCAGGGTTTGGATTGGGATTGGGTTGCACCCGCGGGCCTACCACGCCGACAGACGGCGACGCGCTCTCTGCCTGGATCTGGCGCTGCGCCACATCGGGACGAACCAGCAGGCCACCGTCGCTGGCCGTGATGTGCATGCGCTCGCTCACGACCAGGCCCTGGTAGCGCGCTGTCTCCTTGTCGTAGCGCTCGGCATAGGCAAAGGCGTCCTGTGCCCAGGTGAGCAGGCCAAGCCCGCGCTGAATCGCGTCGGTCAGCACGCTTGCGTCGCTCAGCCGTGGCAGGTAGAGGTAGCGGGCGAAATCCTCCACCAGTTGGCGGATCGGCACGTCATCGCCGCGCCAGAGCGGGATGCGGTCCATCTCCAGGCGCAGCGTCGTCGGCCCCAACTGCGTGACGAGCAGCTCGTCGTTGACCAGCTTCTTGCCGGCGCGCACGCTAAGCGCGTCCTGCCCGCTGAGCCGCACCGCCGACCACTCCACGGCTGACTGTGGCGTCGACTGCACCGGCACAAGGAGCCACTGGTAGCTCTCCGGCAGGCGGGCGACCACCGCGCCATCCGCCGAACTCTTCTGCGTCTCTGCCTGCTTGACCTGGTGGGGCGACAGGTCGAGCGTATCCTTCTCGCCCAGGATCGACTCCCAGGCCAGGTAGCGCCGCACGGCTTCGTCCAGGTCTTGCAGGCGATTCTTGTCCGCCGCCAGGAAGACAAGTGTGTTCTGGTAAAGCCGCGGCGCATTGCCGCGGTTGGTGAGAATCTCGCGGGCGGCTTCCTCGGCCCGTGAGTTCAGCTCCTTGCTGTACGGATAATCCGGGCGCAACACGACCAGCCGCGCATCGAGATCGTCGGGCACATCGGCGGAGGTGGCCGGCAGCGGATGGACGCGGCCAAACTCGCCCTTGCGCTCCAGGTCCCTGCGCAGGCGGCGCTCCAGCTCGAACATGACCTTGTCCCCGTCACGCTTCAACTGCTCGGCGCGATCCTCGGCCAGCTTGGTGACGGTGGGCTGCGTGGCATACCAGTAGCGCGCGCCGTCCTGATAGAGATAGGTGGCTGCTCCGGCCAATCGACGCAGCGCATCGCCAAAGACTGCCGGCGTCTCGCCTGGCATGACGCAGCCCAGCTTCACCCGCCGATCTTCCATGCCGCGGTTGGCGACCGCGGTCAGCGGCGCCGAGCCCAGATAGATCGTGCGCGCCACGCGGCGGCACGCGGCAAACTTACCCAGGTTCGGCACCTCGCCATCCAGCGCGACGGGCAGCGAGTGCGCGCCGTCCACATCCTTCTCGATGATGGGCGCCCAGTTGTC
>JACSRH010000454.1 GCA_014879855.1 Caldilineaceae bacterium
AGGTTCTTATGGACAGGTTCTTATGGATAGGTGGTGAGCAATTCGAGCAACTTGGGATAGGTATATTCAGGATTGGCGCCTACTGCATCGGTTGAAATGAAATCGTGGGGCAGCCAGGGCAGAAGCGGAAAGCGATAGGTCGCCAGATCACCGCCATTGCGCTGCCAAGCCGCGCTCAACGCATCGATGGCGCCTAGACTGACCGCGGGATCGCCCCAGTTGCTGATCACCAGTTGCGCCTGCGAAGCGGGCGGCTGCTTGTCTGCCAGCGCGCGCACGGCAAGCCCCAGCCGGTAGATTTCCCCAAGCGCACGCAAGGAGAAGCCTGGATAGCCGCTCTCCGCCTGGAAGTCCGCCTTGTTGATCGGATCCCACCAGACGTAGATGTCCGGTGAAAGTCCCAGAATCAGGCGCGTGAGGGCAGGCGTCAAAAAGTCGGGCGCAAAGCGGAAGCCAAACGCCGGCGACATCGGCGCGGCGAGACGCAGGTCAGCGCGCAACTGCCCGCCCTGCGCGGCTACGTTACCGCCGAGTGACAGCCCCGCCATCGTCACCTCTTCGCCCAAACCGGCGGCCAGATCCGCGGTGGAATCCATCATGGCGGCCAACTCTTCAGCCGTCAGATCGGCCAGCGCGTTCGACGTGCGGTCGAGATAGCCATGACGCGGCAGGCGCGGCGTGTAAACGTTGTAACCCTGCTCGTAAAAGAGCTCGGCCAGTGCATGATATTGAAAAGGACAAGCAGTCAAGCCATGAAAGAGGATGATCGAGCGTGTAGTGCGTTGTCCGTGCGTCAGCACATAGGGCAGACACTTCTCATCGATGTCGCCGCGCGCCTTCTCTGCGGCCAAGAGCGCGTCAAAACGCGCCATCGCCTCTTCGTAGCTTGAAGCAGGATCGGGCGCCGAACTGAGCGCCATCGGTGCGATGGCCGGCATAGCCAACGACCAGAGATAGATGGTCAGATAAGCAGCAAGAACGAGGGCCAGCAAAACCAGCAGGATGTAACCGATAATCTTCAAAAAGCGCATAAAATTCTCCGATGTTGGATAGTAGCAATCATTGTAGCGCAAGCCATCCATTTCCTGAAAGCGTTCACAAAATTACAGAAATAATCGGCTGCGTGGCTTATGCTATCTTGACAAATGAGGCTGTTTTTTGCCTGGCATCGACAATAGCCATCGGCTTGAAATTTGTTTTCCCATTGGAGCAACAATCATGCGATTCGAAAACCCATTCACTCGCGTTGAGCGCCTGAAGCGTGTCAAAAATATACCGTCTGCCCAGGTGGATGAACGCGTCCCACCGGGTCAATTTCTGACCGAACGTTTCCCGGTGCTTCACTACGGCGCCACACCACACTATGCCGACCTGGAAGGCTGGACGCTGCGCGTCTTTGGGTTGGTCGAAGCGGAGAAAACTTGGACATGGACAGACCTGATGCAGTTGCCGCGCAACACAGAGACAGTCGATATTCATTGCGTAACGCGCTGGAGCAAGCTGGATACCACATGGACCGGCGTGCCGTGGCGTGAATTTATCACCCATTTCCAGATCAAGCCGGAGGCTACGCATGTAATGGTGCATTGCGAGCAGGGCTATACCACCAACATTGCGCTCGATGTGCTTGATGACGACGACACCATGCTGGCCTATGAATATGAAGGCAAGCCGCTGGAGCCTGACCACGGCTATCCATTACGTCTGCTCGTGCCAAAGAAGTACTTCTGGAAGAGCGCCAAGTGGGTGCGCGGCTTCGAGTTTATCCAGGGGGATCGTCCGGGCTTTTGGGAGCGCGCCGGCTATCACATGCAGGGCGATCCCTGGCAGGAAGAGCGTTTCGGTTGATGGCCGAGCAAAGTTATCTGGCGGATCTCCCATAAAAAACAGAGGACGGTTTAGACCGTCCTCTGCAATTGGGACCCAATCGACTTGCGTGTTGAAAGTGCCCCATTGGGGCGCCGTTGACGATCAGACGAGGTTTGACTAGACAGCGACCTGAGGAACCATCATCCATCCTGGGGCGGCCGTCTCATGATACATCCGCGGGACGTAAGGCTTGCCAGCCACAGCGTTTTGCAAAGCTGAAGGCAACTCTTCCGCAATGACTTCCTTAGGGATGTATCCCATAACGCCGAAGCGAATCGGCCACAGCGCCAGCCGCGTGTCGAGGCTTAGACCCAGCAGCAGGACGGACGTAAGCGGGCTGATCTGACGAAACGCCTGAATCACGCCCAGTCCACTGCGTTCAGTATCTTCGAGTCCAAGCACTATCACATCATATTTGGTCCGACACAACAAGCGTGATGCCTCCACCAAATCATCTGCAATGTCGATCACGTCTACGCATGGCAGATCTTTTAGCAAATCAAACAACCCTTGTCTCATTCCTTCATATTCTTCGACGATCAGCACCCGAATCATGATTCCACTCCATTCAATGAATAACAGGATGAATGCATTGCTGGCTGATAGATCATCCATGAGCTTCTACGTCTGCATCGATGACGCCTGAGGTGAGTGCTGACATCCTCTGCGCTGGATAATCCGTTAGATAAAGGTGAGTCACCAGTGAACTCGGCAAAGAAAATTTCGACGATCTGTCGATTGGCGCATGTTGACGGAACGGTGGTTGGTGCAACGTTGATAACCTAGAGAGCGATGGCGCCGCTCCGCGCTGCGCTTGGTCCCGACCTCAGTATAGTGAAGCCAGTTGCCCATGCACAATTGCAATCAGACGGTCAGTCCGTAGGCAAAAAGGTTTGATTTTGCCAGAAACTGGTACGACAATCGTAGCGTCTGTTCCAGACCGTGTGCCTGGGTGGCCTGGAACAGACGGCTGTTGCCTTTGTTTGGCCTGCAGGCGCTTCTCCACCAGATCACCCTGTCAGTCTGTGGGCTTTCTGCCAACCAGGATGCCTTCCCACAGGCGGAAGGAGCCTGCTCCTTCGCCGATCTGCGGCTGGAGGAATTCGGCAGCCGCACCCGCGGCTTCGCTTAACAAGGCGAGCAAGTAGCGCTGCATGTTGGCGTCATGGCGCGCGGCCCATGTGGCAAATTCGACGCGCTTGTAAAGCGTCTCCACATGTTCCACGACCAGCCCGGCCCTTGTGAAAAGTTCCTGCCACGCTGCGACGCTCAAACAGCGCACATGGCTGGGATCGCGCAGCTTTTCAAAGGCATTCACATAGTCGCCGGCTGCCCCTTGTGGCACGATGTTATCGACGACGGCCAATCTTCCACCCGGCTTCAAAACGCGCGCCGCCTCCTGCACAAACGCAATCGGATCGTCAAAGTGATGCGGCGCAATGCGGCAGGTCACCACATCAAAGACGCCAGCGGAGTAGGGCAGTTGCTCGGCGTCGGCCAGTTCGACCACCACATTGCCTGGGCTGCGCGTCGGCGTCTGTTGGCGCACCTGCTCCAGCATTTCCGGCGTGATGTCGGTCGCCCACACCTGCCGGACATGCGGCGCCAGGAGAAACGCGGTATGACCGGCGCCCGTAGCGATGTCCAGCACGTCCCACGCCGGGTTGGGGTGGAGGAGGACAAGCAGGCGCTCCAGGCTGGCGCCTTTGGCATGGGTGGCGCTGCTGACATAGGCGGCGGCATTGGCCCCAAATTCGCGGCGGACAATCGACTTGTTTTCCATAGGCGCTCCTCGCCAGATCAAATACACGGAATGCTGGCGGGCCAGCATTCCGTGTATTGTGACTGATCTTGTCGCCATTGACAATCTAGCCGGTTTGATCTGAACATCTCTACTGGACAGAAATATAGGGGATGAACACCTCGGCGTCATATTCAACTTCGGCGCTTTCGTCGGCCACCAAGGGGGCGGCATCAGCCGCCATGACCATCGGCGCTGGCGGCGCACCGATTGCGTAGGGTCGCATCATCTCATTGTCCTCATGTTCGACAATATGGCAGTGCCAGACAAATAGACCCGGCGTATCGAAGCGCGCTTTGACCCGCGTGATTTCACCAGGATACGCGATCACCGTATCCTTGCGTCCGGCTTCCCACGCTTCCGGCAGACGAGCAGACCCGGCCGGCTGATTTGTCATCATATCCAACGCTTGCCGGTTCATAACCTCGAACGTCACTTCGTGAATGTGGATAGGATGGGCGTCCATCGTATAGTTGTAGATTTCCCAAACTTCAACATCGTGGACGTTGGGATTCTCCGTGATCGGCTCCATCCATAAATCGCCAACGGGAATCAGTTTCCCTGGCATCTGTGGATCCTCAATCAGCCTGCCAAGCACCGCCGACGACGGACCAAACGCTTCGGCGCCTGGATCGTTGCACGCCTGAACGATGTTTCCCGCTGCGTCCTCGATCACATTGACCGTTCTGGATTCCTCTTCGAGCAAAGCTACCCTGCGCGTGACAGTCTCTGCGCCAAGTGGCGCAACCGGTGGCAGCAGCAGACGCGCCGGCGGCGTGGCGGCTTCGGGGCCTTCCTGGGGGCTTACAACCCGAAACTGCATGACCTGCCCTGTGGTGGCTGGATCCGCCGATTCATAGTCGACGCCCGGCGCGCCGCCGCCGAATGGCTCGTCCGGCCCCAGATTGATCAGCGTGACATTGGCGCCAAAGGGTGCGCCGGCAAAATCGACGATTACATCAGCGCGCTCGGCTGGCGCCAGCAAAATCCGCCCATCCGCCACTGCGTTCAAATCCACCGGCGCCGGCAGATAGCCGCCTTCATTGCCGATCTGCCACACCTTCACGCCTGGATGGTCAAACTTGAGCAGCAGAAAACGCGAGTTGCAGCCGTTGAGGAGGCGCAGCCGGTATCTGCATTGGCTGACATTCAAGAACGGCCAGGTGCGGCCGTTAACCACCATCATATTGCCAAAGAATTCCGGATTCCAGATCGGGGATATATCGCTTGGCCCGGTGCAACCTTCGGCGCCGATAAAGGGGATCTGCAGTTGCTCTGGCGTGCGACCATCTTCAAAGAATGCACGATGATCCGGATAGTACAAGGAACCATCTGCATTAAACGAGCGATCCTGAATCACGATTGGAATTTCATAGTATTTGCGGCCGGCCCAGTCGCCAGCTTGCGGCGCCGGCGCCGGCAGAACCGCGCGCTTGCGTGTGGCTGCGTCGCGTACATTATCGTCCGGGCCGTCGCGCAAGATGTAGAAGCCAGCCGGCCCCGCATAGACATTCAGCCTTGTCATCCCCAGGGTGTGATCGTGATACCAAAGCGTGGTAGCGCGTTGTACATTCGGGTATTGCGAAGTTGACGCGCCAGTGTTCCAGGCATCCGATTTATGGCCGGCGGCGCGCTCCACAAAAAATTCATGGCGGAACGTTTCGTACCAGGAACCCCACGTAGCGTAACCAGCCGGAATGTTCTTGGCCGCCGGCAAGAACCATGCTTCGGCGTAGCCGTCGCTCTCGTCGCCCACATCTACGGCGCCGTGCAGGTGGGTCACCATCGGCACAGGGCCGGTGTAACGCCCCGGCGTTGTCTGAAAGTGCGGTCGATGATCACGGCCGGCCGCGCCGCCCGCCGGATTCGCCCAGTGCAGCGTGGGGTCAACTGGGAGCAGGTGTGGAAGATAATTGCCCTCCTTGTCGACTAATTGGTTAATCCACTTTACCCGCACCGGCGTGTTGTATTTTGCTTCAATGGTCAGCGCAGGATAATTGAAACTTCCCCCTTGCGCCACTGTGCCTGGTTTCTTCAAGGAGCCGTAGCTCCAAACCGTGGTTGTGGGAAATCCAGCAGGTAGGATCTGCTGGTCAAACTGGCGCACAGCAATTTCGTAATAGTCAATGGCGCGGCCATTTTTAGGACGAATACGTCCTGTGCGCGGCATAACGGGCGGAATTACCAGCGGGGTTTGATACTTAGGAACCACGGCTGGATCAAGCGTGCCGCCGGGAACCTGAGCAACAGGCACAGCCTGGCTTGACCCCACCGAACGTGCATAGAGGGTGTCGCCTCGCCAAAACATGACGACGCCGGCGCCCAAAAATGCGCTGGACTTGAGAAAACTGCGTCGTGATAGCATCATGGGAAATCTCCTTTGGCAAAAGAACACAACACATCTTTATCCGCGGCCGAAAGCCACAGGCTGCTTAGCTAGATCGTCTACACGGCGCCAAGACTGCGGCGCCGGCGCACCATGCTTTCATTTACGCCAGAAGATTGGGCGCTGACGCACAAGAAGGCTATTCTGTTGTGGGACTTATATAAAGTTTATTGGGCAATACGTCAGTGGAGACACGACGAGAGTGCACGCCACCGTAATCGAGAGAATGTGACACTGATGCGCCACTGATTTAACACTATTATCGGGAAAATGTGACACGATGGCGTTGATGCGTAACACGCTTTCTGTGCGCCTTCTCTACGAAAGCGCTACAGGAAACCTTCATCCAGAATAGGAAAAATTGTACGGGAAAGAATATTGGATGTCAATCCCCTGCGGCCTTAACAGATCGATTGAAAAGGACTTCAAGCACCGATTTGTGGGGTCACACTTTACCATTCACGCAAGCCCAATTACGTTATCGCCAAAACACGCCTTCAGCGCAATTATCGTTATGCGTTTTTGCTATTGGCTGTAGAAGCGAGGGCAGCGAAAGGGCAATTTGTGACCAAGGGCCGATCTATATATCATCAATCGGCCCCTGGTTTTGGTGCGCAGGAAAGGCTAGGCCGCAAGCCGTCGAACCTGGAGGCTGCGACCAAACACCGCGGAAGCGGCATTTTCGATCAGATCCAATGTCTCGTCAATCACGGCGGCATCGTGGCTGTAGGAGAGAAACCACGGTTCGCGCGGGTCGTCATCCACCAGAATGCCGCGCTCGATCAACGCGGCGCCCAGCCGGCCGAAAAGATCGGCGTCGAACTCGCTATAGCTGCGATAGTCGGTCGGCGCTTCGTCCTTCCCCAGCAGCACGCTGAACATCGAGGGTGCGCCAGAAACAACATGGGGCACGCCCACGTGCGTCAGAATAGTGTGGATGCCTTCCATTAATCGGCGGCCATTGGCGAAAATGGTCTCGATCACCGGCTGCGTTTCGATGATCTCCAGCGTGGCCGCGGCCGCGGTCGCGGCCACGACATTGCCGCAATAGGTGCCGCCGTGCGCCACACGTCCCGGCTCGACCATCGCCATGATTTCATTGCGGCCGGCAACCGCGGAAACGGGAAAGCCGTTGCCCATCGCCTTGGCATACGCCGCCAAATCCGCCTTGACGCCAAAATATTCCTGGGCGCCGCCTCGCGCCAGCCGAAACCCCGTCTTCACCTCGTCGAAGATCAGCACAACGCCAAATTCGTCGCACAGTGCACGTACGCGCTGGAGCCAGGCCAGGTCGGGCAAGATACAGGCTACATTGCCCATGATCGGCTCCAGCACGACGGCCGCCAACTCCTCCCCGTGCTCCACCATGGCGCGCTCGAACAGCTCAATGTCATTGTAGGGCAGCGGAATCATGTAATTGCGGATGGCGACCGGCATCCCCTCGGTAGCGCGCAGACGATGCGGTTGACGGCGCGGACCGAGCAGTTCCGCTTTTGCAGTGGGGCCGCTAAACATCACATAGTCAAAATTGCCGTGATAATTGCCCTCGAACTTGATAAATTTCTCGCGGCCGGTATAGGCGCGGGCAATGCGCAGCGCGTGCATGTTCGCCTCGGTGCCGGTGTTGGAGAGACGCACCTTGTCCATGCCGGTCATGCGCGTAAAGCGTTCGGCCAATTCAATTTCAATCGGCGTGGTCGCGGCAAATAACACGCCGTCCTGGATCGCTGCGGCCACGCGACGGTTGACTTCCGGGTGCGCGTGCCCCAGAATAATCGGCCCGAACCCCAGGCGATAGTCGATGAAACGGTTGTCGTCGACGTCCCACACATACGCGCCCGCGCCGCGCGCCATGATGGGCGTGTCTTCCTCGCCCCAATAGCGGAAATTCGAGTTGACGCCATAGGGGATATATTGTTTGGCCTGGTTGAAAAGTTGGTGTGTCTTGGTTTGCGTGTGGCTCATTGGTTTAGCTCCATGGCTTCACAAGGTGGTCGAAACGGATGACAGGCTGACGGATGACAGGCTGACGGATGACAGGCTGACGGATGACAGGCTGACGGATGACAGGCTGTTGGATTGGCGCTGCATATCAGCAACGCCTGTCACCCCCCTTGTGGAAGCCGCAGTGAGCGTTCGCGACATCCTCGTCCATACTTTGCTCCTTGCGTCGCCGAGATCGTCTCTGCGTCACAATTATTTTCAATTCAGCGGTCGCCCGGCCGCGGGTCCCAGGCGTAGATCTCTTTGACAATGTCCAGATAAATAAAGGTCTCTGCCTCGCGCACACCTTCAACGCTGTAGAGTTTGTCGCTCAAAAAGCGCAGCAGATCGGCGTTATCGATGCAAGTCACTTCCACCAGGAAATTGTACGCGCCCGATGCGATCGTCAGATAAATGACTTCCTCGAACGCGGCGATCTGGTTGGCGATCTCGCGCAGCCGGTGGCCGTCCGCCTTGACGCCGATCAGCGCCATCGTGTGGTAGCCGGTGCGCAGCGGATGCGTCACCGCCACAAACTGGAGCACGCCGTCATTGACCAGCCGCTGCACACGCTGGCGGATCATGCCCGGCGACACCTGCAACTGGCTGGCGATGGTGCTGAAGGGCAGGCGGCCATCGCTTTTGAGCGCCTGGATGATGGCCCGATCGGTTTTGTCCAAAGTTAGCCCTGCCATGCTCGCAATCCTTGACGTTGCATCCAGCGTGGCTATCAAGCCGCCAGATACTTTTTCCTTCTCTCACTCTACTATGCAGGATCGGCGCGTGTCAACCCTTCAAAATGCCAAAACCGCAGTCTGGCTTCGTCACAATAACAATTATCACTTTTTCAGACAAATAGAATGCAAAATTCACAATCGAGGGCGCAGATAGCAATAAAAAGATGGGAAGGGCCGCCACTGTGCACCCTTCCCATCTTTTTACTATTCTGTTGCCGCAGCAGAGAGATCAGCTTTGCGGCGTCATGTCGTCGTTTGCCGGCGGTGCGACCGGTGGCTCAACCGGCGGCGGCGCTGGGGCCATCGTCGGCGGCTGGTAATAGCTGCGCCCAGTGCTGTCTTTGAAGGCGATCTGTCCCAGCAAGTTGAACTGATACACATAAGTCACAAAGGTCGCCAGCGGCACAGTGATGATCAACCCCACGAGGCAGAGCAGCACACCAACAATGCCGGCCACCGTCGCAATGACAAAGCTGGCGATGAGATAGGCGAGCATGTACAAGATCACGTCGGTCAAGTGCGTGCGCGTCCACTCGAAGATATCGGTCAATTGCAAGCCGCTGCGAATCTCCTCATCGCGTGCAAACCAGAGTACAAACCCAGGCGTCAGCAGCGTGAAAAAGATGCCATAAACCATCACCAGACAAGATGTGCCTACCACGACGGTGATGCCCAGCGTCTGGGCAATACCGCTGTCAGAATCGGTCATCATGCCGCCAACTGTCATCGGGATGCCGACCAGAATGAGTGGCAACGCCCAGACCAGATAGACCACCACCAGCTTGAAACCGCGCACCAGGTCGCCGCTCCAGTCGTCCCATTCCGGCAGCGGGAATTGCTGGCCGCTGCGCATATTCTGCACCAAGCGCACGCAGTAGCCAACCGTGATAATCGCGGGCACGATCAGAAAGGAAAGGAGCGCCAGCGCAGCGCCAATCGCCACTTTTTCCTTCCAGCGTGGGTCTTCAGGAATGAAGGTCAATGCTTTTACAAAATCCATTGTAAGTCTCCTCTTTTTGTCGAATCATCGCGCGGCTGGCGCCGCAAAGCTGTTGTTTGTAACGGCGCACCGGTTGAGTTGCTGTCTTCCAACAGTACGCATGGTCGGGCAAGAAGTTTCGGCCTGCAACTGCTTGCGCGTGTGCGTCTTGACTAAAGGCTATTTTCACTCAGAAAGCGTTTTCAGGGAATGCCAGCGAGCGCAAGCTGCAGCTCATCGCGCACGCGCGCGTCCGGCTCACAGTCAAGCGCTGTTCTCAGCAAGGCCGCGGCGGGTGCGTGCGTCCACTTTGCCAGGACGCGCCCCGTCGCCCACGCAGCATGAACGCGCACCACCGGCTCCGGGTCGCGCAGCGCCTGCGTCAGTGCAGGGACAGTGGACGCATCCGCCCAGTTGCCCAATGCCACGCAGACATTGCGCAACATGCCGGCGCGTTTGGCGCGCTTGATGGGCGACCGGGCAAACTGGGCGCTGAAGGCAGCTTGGTCGAGCCAGTAGGGGCGGCTAGGGTCGAAGCCTTCCAGCAGCGGCGGCGCCACGCGCGCCTGATGCGCGTGCAGGCCAGCCAGCAAAGGTGCGCGCTCCGGCAGATGGCGGTTGTACGGGCAAACCCCCTGGCAGATGTCGCAGCCAAAAATGCGGTTGCCAAACCGAGCGCGCAGCGCGCGTGGGATGATCGAGCGCGACTCAATCGTCCAATAAGAAATGCAGCGCTGCGGGTCGAGGTCGTAAGCGCCGACAAACGCATCGGTCGGGCACGCAACGAGGCAGCGCGTGCAGCGGCCACAGGTCATTGTTTTGCGAAATGCTGGCTGCGGACCGGCGGCAACAGCGCTGGCAGGATCGCACAGTTTTTCGGGGATCAACAGCACCGCCAACAAGAGCCAACTTCCCACTCCAGGCCGGATGGTGCAACAGTTCTTGCCGGTGAAGCCCAGCCCGGCCGCCGCGGCCCAATCGCGTTCGAGCACAGGGCCGGTGTCGACCAGACCTTTGCCCAGGCTGGTGCGGCCTGTGTGGGCGCGAATCAAAGCGTCCAGTTCGTAGAGCAGCGGGCGGATGAGCTCGTGATAGTCGTCGCCCCACGCGTACGACGCGATGACGCCGCGGCTGGGGTCATCGCGCAGCGCAGGCGGCAGATCATATTGATGATAATCGACGCCAAGCACGACCATCGTTTGAAAGGGTGCAGCGGACGGTTCGGCCAGCCGCGCCGGGAAACGGCGCTTTTCACGGTTGCGTTCCAGATAGCTCATCTCTCCGGCGCGGCCGGCGTCGATCCAGGCGTCGAAGAAATCGGCGTGGGGCGCCTCGCTGACAGGTGTAAATCGGCACAGGTCAAATCCCAGACGCAGGCTCTCGTTACGGATGATGGTTTGTAGGGCAGCCCCGGTCACAATCATGCTCCTTGTGCACTGCGCACCTTAGTGCACGCCGGTCGATTGTGACATTTCGTGCGCAGCGCGTCAACTTTCGGCGTCGCTTTGGACGAGTGCCAGGTTTTCGTTACACGCGCAGGCGCATTTGGTCTTCACTTCCTGGCAATGATCTTTTTACTCTGCTGGCGCCGGGCCAGTGGAACTGCGGATGGTGAGGCTGGTGCGCACGTGCGTGGCAACCGCGTTGATATACTCCTCGCGCGGCCGTTCCAGCAGGTCGAAGAGCAGGCGCATGGCAAGCTGGCCGATCTCATAGCGTGGCAGCGCCACGGTGGTGAGCGGTGGGTCGCTCTGCGCAGCCAGCCAGATGTCGTCCAGCCCCACCACGGAGAGATCGTGCGGGATTGCCAGCCCCTGCGCGCGCGCCTCAAAGAGGATGCCCAACGCAGTCATGTCATTGGCGGCAAAGAGCGCGGTGGGTCGTTCCGACAGCGCGAGCACCTGCGGCAGCGCCTGACGCCCGCCGTCGATGCGCAGGTTGCCGTCGATCACCGGCACGTCCGCCGGGTCGATGCCGTGGCGGGACAACGCGCTCAGAAACGCGGCGCGGCGATCCTGGCTGGTCTGAAGCTGTGGCGGGCCGCCCACGTGCACGTAGCGGCGGTGGCCGAGTTGAACCAGGTGCTCCACCGCGGCGTTGATGCCGCGCTGAAAATCGACGGCGATCGTGCTGACGTTGGCGCCGTGCGTCTGCACCGCCCAGTCCAGCACGATCACCGGGGTGCTGCTGCGCTCCAACTCCACCAGCCAGTCGGGCGAGAAACTGCTTGTCATGATCAGCACGCCGTCGACATGCTTGTCAACCAGCGACTGGATGTACTTTTTGCCGCGCGCCAGATCGTAGTTGGTGTTGCAGAGATAGACGCTGTAGCCCTGCTGCAGCGCGCGGTCCTCGATGCCCAGAAAAACATCCGGGTAGAAAGGATTGCTGATGTCGGCGACCAGCACGCCGACCGTGTTGGTGCGCTTGGAAGTGAGGCTGCGCGCCATCGTGCTGGGCCGGTAGTCAAGCTGCGCGATCGCCTGCTCCAC
>JACSRH010000178.1 GCA_014879855.1 Caldilineaceae bacterium
CGAAGAGATGCCCGAAATGTGGCGGCTCGGCTGGGGCGCCGACTACCCGGATGAGAACAACTGGGTCTACGAGGTCTTCCACTGCACCGACAGCCAGAACCGCCCGCGTGCGGCCTGCACCGAAGCCGACGAGAAGGCCAAGCAGGCCGGCGTCGAGACCGACCCCGACGTGCGCAAGCAGCTCTACGCCGAGGTCGAGCAGCTCATGTTTGGCGAGGAAGTGCGCGTCGCGCCCTACTACCACCGCGGCTTCACCATCCTGACCAAGCCCAATGTCACCCGCGCCTATCCCACCTTCGCCCCGGTGAACTGGGATACGTGGCGGATCGAGCAGTAGGGGAAGAGAAGAGGGGAGTGAGGGATTGGGAGATTAAGAGATTGGAGATTGGGAAGCGCAGGATAGCCTCCTCGTCCCTAGTCCCCCCAATCTCTTAATCTCCAATCTCCAATCTCCCAATCTCCAATCTCCAATCTCTCCTTCACACACACGCCCATGCTACGAGTCATCATCCGCCGCCTGTTCTGGTTTATTCCCGTCTTCTTTGTCGTCACCGGGCTGACCTTTGTCACCATGCACGCGCTGCCGGGCGGGCCGTTCGATTCGGACAAGACGCCGCCCGCGCTGATCCAGCAGATGGAAGAGGTCTTTGGCCTCAACCGGCCGGTGCAGGAGCAGTACTTTATCTGGCTGTCGAACGTGGCGCAGCTCAAGTTCGGGCCGTCGCTCGCCGCGCGCGGCAAGCCGGTCGAAAGCTTTTTGCTGCCCGGCCTGGCTGTCTCGGCGCAACTGGGACTCTTTGCCCTGGCCTTTGCCCTGCTTGTCGGCGTGCCGGCCGGCATCGTGGCCGCTATGCACCGCGGCTCCTGGCGCGACCGCAGCGCCACCCTGGTCGCGATCATCGGCGTCTCGGTGCCGGCGATCGTGCTGGGGCCGGTGCTGCAATGGCTCTTTGCCCTGCAACTGGGCTGGTTCCCGGTGGCGCAGTGGGCCAGCCTGCGCGAAGGGATCATCCCGTACCTCAGCCACATTATCCTGCCCGCGGTGACGCTGGGCGCGGGTCTCTCGGCGATCATTGCGCGGCTGACGCGCGCCAGCATGTTGTCGGTGCTGGGCGAGGATTACATCCGCACGGCCCATGCCAAGGGGCTGGCGCGGCGCGTCGTCACCGTGCGCCACGCGCTGCGCAACGCGTTGATCCCGATAGTCACCTATCTGGGGCCGCTGGCCGCGGCCGTTCTCACCGGCTCGCTCGTGGTGGAGCAGATCTTCGCCATTCCGGGCATGGGGCGCTACTTTGTCACCAGCATCAGCGGCCGCGACTATCCAATGGTGATGGCGGTCGTCGTGCTCTATGCGCTGATCATTGTCGGAGTGAACCTGCTCGTGGATATTCTCTATACAGTCATCGATCCGAGGATCGGTCATGGCAACTAGCACTTCAACGGTGGCGCCCCCAGCGATACCGGCGACGCGTGCCCCGCGCTCGCTCCTGCAGGACGTCACGGCGCGTCTGATCAAAGACCCACTCGTTGTTCTTTGTGTGCTTTATCTCAGCCTGCTGATCGTCGTGGCGCTGGCGCCGGGCTTTTTTGCGCCGCTCAGCTACGAGACGACCAGCTTCCCCGACAAGCTGGCGCCCCCCGGCGCCTACGCCACCGCGGAGAAGATGAACGGCTTTCGCTACATCCTGGGCTCTGACCGCCTCGGCCGCGACATCCTCAGCCGGCTGATCTATGGCACGCGCGTCTCCATCGCGGTCGCCTTCCTCGGCGCGGGCATCAGCTTCCTGATCGGGCTGACCTACGGGCTGATCGCCGGCTACAGCCGCCCGCGCGTCGACAACGTGATGATGCGCATCGTCGACATCATCTACGCCTACCCAACGCTGATCCTGATCATCCTGCTCCAGGTCTTTCTGACCTCGCTGGCGCAGCAGCCGGCCGAAAACCTCGGCGCCCTGCAGACGCTGCTGGTTACGCTCGACACACGCTCCGGCGGCCTCTTTTTTATCTTCGTGGCAATCGGCGCGGTGAGCTGGCTCAACATGGCGCGGCTGACGCGCGGGCAGACGCT
>JACSRH010000195.1 GCA_014879855.1 Caldilineaceae bacterium
ACTGACTTGAAAATAATTTCTTAACGCAAAGGCGCGGAGAAGCAGAGGCGCAAAGGCATTTTCATGTTCAATTGTGCGCCGCAGGGGCATGGACACTGTTTGAAAAGGCGCCCTTTTTGACGCAGAGATGCAGAGATGCAGAGAAACGCAAAGAAATTGGATAGAACTACGTGCTTTTCCTCTGCGAACCTCTGCCCCTCCGCGTCTCAGCGTCAAGATTTTGTCCTTTTCAAGTCAGCCTCTAAGAATTGGGGACGCGCCCTTTTCTATCCATTTTCGTTGAGCGATCACCTGAATACAGCGCTCCTTTTACCCAGCGGGCGGGGATGTGGCAAAATAGCTTCATCGGTGCTGGGAACAAGGGCAACGAACCCTCTCCCCCTTTTATTACACTGCGAATTTTGTTACACTGCGGAGCGAAAGCCTGTACGACCAGTCAATCCACGGAGGTGACCCATGACATCTGCCGGTCTGCTCAACACCAATACCCAGAGCATCGACCGCGTGCTCAACGCCGGGCTGCCGGTGCTGCTGGTCTTCTGGCGGCCCGCCACGCCCACACCTCCCGCGCAGCAGCAGGCGCTTGACGAACTGGCGCGTCGCTATGCAGGCCGTGCGCTTCTGGCGCAGGTCAATGCCGAGGAGGAACCTGCGGTGGCGCGCCGCTTTCGCGTGACCACCACGCCGATTTTTCTGCTGGTGCGCGGCGGCAAAGTCGAAATCGCCCTGGCGAGTGACGAGGCGCGCAGCCATGTGGCGGACTGGTTGGCGCATTTCGTCGATGGCAAGCCGCAGCCAGCCGTCACGGCGCGTCCAGCCAGCCAGGCTACCGGCAACGGTAAGCCGCTCACGCTGACCGACGCCAGCTTCCAACCGACGATCAGCCAGTCGCTGCCCGTGTTGGTGGATTTCTGGGCGCCGTGGTGCGGGCCGTGTCGCATAGTGGCGCCCTCGGTGGAGAAGTTGGCGCAGGAGTTCGCCGGGCGCGCCGTGGTGGGCAAACTCAACGTGGACGAGAACCAGGCCACTGCGCAGCGCTATCAGGTCATGAGCATCCCGACGCTGATCATCTTCAAAAACGGCCAGCCGGTCGACCAGATCGTCGGCGCCCAGTCCTATCAGGCGTTGCAGCAGCGGTTGAATCAATTTGCTCCCTGAGGATCTTCCATGCCATCTGAACCCATCTTTCCCTTTGGCCAGGAGATAGTCTGGCAGCCCAACGCAGCCTGGATTGCCGCGAGCAATCTCCAGCATTTCATGCAGCGTCACGCCATCGCCAGTTACGACGAACTGCACGCCCGCGCGCGCGACGACATCGCCTGGTTCTGGGACGCAGCGCTGGCCGACCTGGGCATTGAATTCTATGCGCCCTACACGCAGGTCGTGGATCTGAGCGAGGGCAGCGAGTTCCCGCGCTGGTGTGTGGGCGGCAAGCTCAACATCATCCACAACTGTCTGGACAAATGGCAGACAACGCCGGTGCGCGAGCGCATCGCCCTGCGCTGGGAGGGCGAAGAAGGCGCTGTGCACACCTTCACCTACGCTGAGTTGCACGCCGAAGTAAATCGCTGCGCCAATGCGCTGCGCAAGCTCGGCCTCGGCAAAGGCGACGCCGTGGCGCTCTACATGCCGATGATCCCTGAACTGGCGATTGCCTTTCTGGCCATCATCAAGATCGGCGGCGTGATCCTGCCCCTCTTCAGCGGTTACGGACACGGCGCCGTGGTCACGCGGCTGGTCGATGCTGGCGCCAGAGCCATCGTCACCGCCGGCGGGCTGCTGCGCCGCGGGGCGGTTGTGCCGATGAAGCCCACCATCGATGCCGCCTGCGCCGATGCGCCGAGCGTGCAGCATGTGATCGTGGTCGCCCGCGCCGGCGCAGCAGACACGCCGATGACGCCCGGCCGCGACCACTGGTGGCATGAGCTTGTCCCAGCGCAAGCCGATGTGGCCGCCACCGAGATCACCGGCGCCGAAGATGTGTTGATGATCATCTACACCAGCGGCACCACCGGCCGGCCCAAAGGTGCGGTGCACACGCACTGTGGCTTTCCCGTCAAGGCTGCGCAGGACATGCGCCACAGCATGGATCTCAAGCCGGACGACACGATCTTCTGGTTCACCGACATGGGGTGGATGATGGGGCCGTGGCTGGTTTTCGGCGCGCTGCTCAACGGCGCCTGCATGGTCTTCTACGACGGCGCGCCCGATTATCCTGCGGTCGACCGCGTCTGGTCGCTGGTGGCGCGTCACCGCATCACCCACCTGGGCATCTCACCGACGCTGATCCGCAGCCTCAAGCCCCACGGCGCCGCGCCGGTGCAACGGTACGAGTTGTCATCGCTGCGCGCGGTCTGCTCCACGGGCAGCCCGTGGGATCCGGAAAGCTGGCTGTGGACATTTCACACGGTGCTCGGCGGCGCCAGGCCGATCCTCAACTACTCCGGCGGCACTGAGATCAGTGGCGGCATCCTCTGTGGCGATCTCTTCCGGCCGCTCAAGCCATGCGCGTTCAGCGGGCCGGTGGTGGGGATGGACGCTGACGTGGTGGATGAGCACGGCGCGTCTGTGCGCGGCGCAGTGGGCGAGCTGGTCATCCGCCAGCCGTGGATCGGCATGACGCGCGGCTTCTGGCGCGACCGGGAGCGGTACCTGGAGAGTTACTGGGGCAAGCTTCCCGGCGTGTGGGTGCACGGCGACTTTGCAGCCATCGACGCGGACGGGCTGTGGTACATCCTGGGGCGCAGCGACGATACGATCAAAGTGGGGGGCAAACGGCTCGGCCCGGCCGAGGTGGAGGCGATTCTCAACAGCCACCCGGCGGTCAGGGAATCGGCCGTCATCGGCGCGCCCCATCCGCTCAAGGATCAGGAAGTGGTTGGCTTCTGCGTGTTGCGCGAGGGCGTCGCCCCGGACGAAGCGCTGCGCGCCGCGCTGATCGACCTCGTCACCGCGGAGCTGGGCAAGCCGCTCAAGCCGCGCACGGTCAGGTTTGTGCGCAGCCTGCCCAAAACGCGCAACGCCAAGGTGATGCACCGCGTGATCCGCGCCGCCTATCTCGGCCTCCCGCTGGGGGACTTGAGCAGCCTGGAACATGCCGAGACGGTGGCGGCGATCCAGCAGGCCTGGTGATTGGCAATAAAGCCAGTTGTTTCCTGCAAGGAACAATCTGGGCATTCCAGCAATATCTCGGGCGCGTCATTCCCCCCTTCGCTCATGGCCGCCTGCTCAAGCCCTGCACTGGCTGAGGCCGGGCTAATCCAGGTCGAACAACAGCAGATCACCATCCTTGATTCTGACGGGCTGGCGGTCAAGGCGCTGCTCGCCAGCCAAACCTTCTCTTTTCTGCCCAATCCGACAAAAGTCAAATACAAGCGGCGGCGTTTCTGCTACTCTGATGGCGCTGTGAGGCATTGCTATCAGGCCCAGAAGGAGCTACCTGTGTCACCGCATGTTTCTATGCCGCCCCCTGCCTATGCCGATGCCCGGCAGCAGGTGCAGTACGTCTCGGAGGAGCCGCAGACGCGTTTAGCCTTTGTCGCGGCCAGATTTGGTTAAGTGTATAGAGAGGAAAATGTATCGTGCTGAACCCTTATTTTGTGACGGCGTTGTTCTATCTGCTCGTGGCCGTGTTGGCCGCCCTAGATTCGGCTGCAACTAGTTTTGCCATCCTGCCCTGGTTCAACGGTCTGCGTTGGCTGCGCGTCCATTTCATCACGCTGGGCATTGTCACCGAGACGATCTTCGGCGTGCTGCCCATCCTGACCGCAAGGCGCTTTTCGCTGCCCACGCCGGCTGTGCGCTGGGATATCTGGGCGGCGCTCAACGTAGGCTTGGTGCTGCTGATTGCAGGCATCCCGATCGTCAACGAGGTCTTGATCTTTACCGGCGGCGCTCTAATCTTTACCGCGGCCACACTGCTGGCCGTACACCTTGCCCAACTCAGGGGCGGACAAGCGGTGGGCGCAAGCCTTAAATTTTATATCATGGGTCTGGCCTATCTGCTGTTGGGCATTATCGTTGGCACTGGTCTCTGGATTGGCTGGAGCGAACCGTTGCGCATTCAGGTCCCGATCGAGGTCCATATCCACGCCAACAACTGGGGCTTTATGTCGTTGGTCTTTGCCGGACTACTGATCGAGGTTCTCGGTGGGCTGACGGGCAAACCCCTGGCCTCCGGTCGCACCATCAACGCTGTCTTCTGGAGCATGTCGCTGGGCGCGCTGTTGCTGGTGATCGGGCCTTGGCTGGGCGGGCCGCTGTGGGCAATTGTGCCAGGGCTGGTGCTGCATCTGGGCGCGACCCTTTGGTTGTTGTGGTTAGTGACGCGTGCACTATCGCGGGCGCATCTATGGTCCAGACCGGGCGCGTGGCATCTGGTCACTGCCTATGCCTGGATTCTGGCCCCTGTCCTGATTGCACCGCTGATCATCCTCAAAGTGCCCGGCTTCCCCGGTGCAGGCATTGAGGCCACCGCACCGCAGGCGCTGATCTACGGCTGGGTGCTGCAGTTCTCGTTTGCGCTGCTCCCTTATTTCCTGGGGCGGATCTTTATGGCAGACCGGACCGCCCAACTGGGTGGGTCTTGGTGGAGCCTGCTGTTGGCCCATGTGGGCAGCGTCTTTATCTGGGCGAGTATCTTTATCGAGCCGCAGCGTAATCTGCTGCACGGTGCAGCCTATGTTCTCTACGCACTTGCCATGGCGCCTATTGCCTGGATGGTATGGCGCATGTTCCACGGCCGCATTCAGACATTGGAACAAAAGCTCGCCACAGAACATCCCCTCGCCACAGAACATCCCCTCGCCACAGAACATCCCCTCGCCACAGAACATACCGTTGACGCCCACACGTGATTACACCGATGGCAAACGATTGATTAGCTTCAGTAAAGCAGATAGGAGACGCTTTCATGACCGTACACAGTTCATCTCAAGTGCGTGCGACTCACCAGCCCAGCTTTCGCCAGTGGTTAGTCTTGGGACTGACGGCAGCCGCGGCTGCCATCCTGGGGGTATTGATCGCACGGGCCGCGGCACTGTCCATCTGGCCCGACGCGGCGTTATTTCAACCATTGGATAGCGCTGTGCGCTCGGCCATCTTTACGCTGGCGCCTGCGCTGTTCGCTACCGGACTGCTGGCGTGGCTGGCGTATCGTTCCGCCGATCCGGTGCGCACTTTTTTGTGGATCTCGCTGGTTGTCTTGGTGTTGAGTTTTATCCCGGATTATATCCTGCCCGTTCCCAACCGAACGGTCATTGCCAGCACGATCGCCGCGTTTCTGCATGTGGTCGCCGCGGCCATCATCGTGCCTATCCTGGTGATCGGCTACCGGCGCATGATGGGATCATCGTGAAATAACCTGGGCGCTTGTCAACCGCGCCGGAAGGAGACAACATGTCAAGCGATTCCATTGTCTTGGCCCTCGTGATATTTCTGCATGACCTGTTTACAGCTATTTGGGTCGGTGGACTGATCACCCTGGGGCTGACGGTGTTGCCGGCGGCCAAAAAGATGTTGGCGGGCGCGCAGACCCGGCAGTTTATGGATGCAATCCTGCAACGACAGAGTGTGCTGGTCTACATAAGTATACTTGGATTGGTGGTGACTGGCGCGATGCAAGCCAATCGCACCCCGGCATTCCAGGGACTGTTCGGCCTGGGCAATGCCTACACAACGGCATTGACTGTGAAGCATATTCTGGTAGCGGTCATGATCGTTGTGGCCCTTTTGCGCAGCCTGGGGTTGCGCCGGCGGTCTACATCACCCAGCCCATTCCAAGAAAAACTAAGCATCCGTCTGCTGTTTCTTAATCTTCTGCTGGGCGTGGCTGTCCTGCTGCTCAGCGGCTTTATGGCTGCGCTCGCGTCAGCATAGTCATAAACAAGACGACTGCGAACACTTCTATCTGTTGCTGCAATTGCCCCTCCAGGGCAAACAGACCACCTGGATGTCCGGCCTTGCCTTGACCGGCATGTTGATGCCGCTGGGCATCCTGGCTGAACTCTATCTGGGGGCGCCCCCGGCGCTGGTGCTTGTCGGTGCGACGGCGATGGTGCTGGCTGCCGCTTGGCTGGGACTGGTTGTCGTCCGGCTGCGCGTCATGCCAAGTTCGGCTGGGGAAAAGATAATGTAGTGTGGATAGGCTTGCCTCGCAGCCTTTTTCAGTGAGGCCGGGACACCGTCCCGCTATCTATAAGGAGAAGAGCAATGAAGGGCAATGAAGAGCTAATCAAGGTGCTAAACCAGCTTCTGGCGGATGAGCTGACGGCCATCAACCAGTACATGGTGCATTCGGAGATGTGCGACAATTGGGGCTACGGCAAACTGCACAAAGCCATCGAGGGACAAGCGATCGACGAGATGCACCACGCCGAATGGCTGATCCAGCGCATTATCTTCTTGGACGGTGCGCCGCAGGTGTCTAAGCTCAATGCCATCCGCATCGGCGGCAGCGTGATGGAGATCATCACCAACGATCAGGATGACGAACTCGACGCTATCCGCGCCTATAACGCCGCGATCCGTCTGGGACATGACGTGGACGACCAGGCGAGCGTCGATCTGCTGACGAAAATCCTCAAGATGGAAGAAGGGCATGTCGACTGGGCTGAACAGCAACGCAGCCAGATCGAGCAGATGGGTCTGGAGAACTATCTGGTCAACCAGACCGAGGGCGCCGCAGGCTAGCCAACCGCGGGGTGAGGTTGGTCTTTCGCGGGATGGCGAGCGCTCTGTGCAGCCAGCCTTCGCGCATGAATGCGCCAGTCCCCTATCGGTCCACATGCTGCGCACGAACTCCGCCAGCACCCGGTGGAGCGCGGACTCTCGACCTCATCCTGCCCACTAGGGATGCAGCACAATTGGTGGCAGCGCTGCATCCTTATGTTGCGCTGTTGGCGCACACGACACGGTAGTTGCAGAGTCAAAACAAAGGAGAGGCGCTTGCGGCCGCAAGCGCCTCTCCTTTGTTTACCCCAGGCTGCACACAGCATCCTCTTGCTCCGCGCCCACCCAATTGAACACAAAATGAGCACGAAGTGGTCACTTGCTGCACTGTAGGGTGACGCCTTCCCTGACCTATTGTTAAGAGGCGAATGTGATCTACGAAACAAAGGCCAACTATGCAGAGCTACAACCGAAGTCGCCGCCTGTTAATTGCCCCCCTGATCGCCCTGATACTGATGGGCGTGTTCTCCATGTCAGTCTACGCGCACCCGCTGGGCAATTTCACTGTCAGCCAGTATGTGCGCATCGAGCCAGGGTCAAGCCAACTTCACCTGATCTATATTGTTGATATGGCGGAGATTCCGGCGCGCGCAGAGTGGAGCCGCATCGACGCCAACGGTGACGACGACATCTCGCCTGCCGAAGCCGGCGCGTATGCCGCACTAGCGGCGGAGCAGCTGGCAACCGGGCTGGAGCTGACGGTGGATGGACGTCAACAGCCGCTGGCCGTCACTCACGCTGACCTGTCGTTCCCGCCCGGACAGGCAGGGTTGCCAACCTTGCGACTCGTCGTCAATTACACAAGCGCCCTGCCCCAACGCGGCGAGCTGTCCGTGCTGCTGCGCAATGCCAACTACGCGGACCGGCTAGGCTGGCGCGAGATCGTTGTGCGGCCGCAATCTGGTGCACGCCTGGCCGATGCAAGCGCACCGCAAACCGAAGTCAGCCAGGAATTGACCGTCTATCCGCAGGAGATGCTCTCGCTCCCGCTTGATATGCGCCAGGTGCAGTTTCCTCTATCGTTGACGCCTGTCCTGACGACGCATCAGGAAGCCGCCGTCGCTCCACAATCCACAGCTGCCACCGGGCGCGCCGTGGATCCCTTTGCCGATCTCGTCGCCCTTCCCGACTTGGGGCCGTGGGCCGTGGCGCTGGCGATGTTGGCGGCTTTGGGCTGGGGCGCGCTCCATGCACTCTCGCCCGGTCATGGCAAGACAATCGTGGCGGCCTATCTGGTCGGCTCGCGCGGCACAGCGCGGCACGCTGCGTTCCTCGGCCTGACGACCACCATCACGCACACCGCGGGCGTCTTCATATTGGGCTTTATCACGTTGGCCTTGTCGCGCTTCATCCTGCCCGAACAGTTGTATCCCTGGCTGAGCGCGGCGTCGGGCGTGCTCGTGGTTGTCATCGGCGCCGGCCTGGTGCGCGACCGGCTGCGCAGACAGCAACACCCCCACGCGCACGAGCACGGTCATGAGCACGAGCACGGTCATGAGCACGAGCACGGTCATGAGCACGGCCACGAGCACGAGCACGGCCTTAGCCACACGCACAGTGGACACACACACAGCGGACGCACGCATTCGCACCTGCCGCCCGCCGCGGTGAGTTGGCGTGGGCTGCTGGCGCTGGGCATCTCAGGCGGGCTGCTGCCGTGCCCGTCGGCGCTGGTGCTGATGTTGGGCGCCATCAGCCTGAATCGCATCGGCTTTGGCTTGCTGCTGATCGTCATGTTTAGCATTGGCCTGGCTGGGGTGCTGACCGCCATCGGCATCGCCATGGTTCATGCTGGCAAGTGGGTCTCCCGGCTGCCCGACAGCGGTCGCATCCTGAGACTGGCGCCGGTGGGGTCTGCGCTCTTTATCATCGGCGCCGGGCTTGTGATCACCGTGCAGGCGCTGTCTCAGACCGGAATCTTCACCCAGTAGCCGGTTGCAAGCCTGTCTTTCTGCACGTCAGCATCGCCAGGGGCTAATCGCCAGGGGCTAATCGCCAGGGGCTAATCGCCAGGGAACAGAGAAGAAATCACCATTCACTTGAGCTTCACCAACTCAGTTTTTCATTCAGATTCGTTTTCAAGGAGAACTACAGATGAACCAACAATCTACTCGCACGGTAACACGCACTCGCTGGCTGAGCACTGCCGGGATGTTGGCTGCCGCCGTGCTCGCTGCCGTCGTGTTGCTGGCGGCAGTGCTGGTCAGCTTCCGCCAATCCGCGGAAGCGTCGAGCCATCGCGAAGCCCCGCTGATTTCAAAGGATCCTTTTGCCGACAACACCGACACCTATGTCTTTATCTCGCCTGAGAGCCAGGACAATGTCGTCTTTGTGGCAAGCTGGATCCCCTTTGAAGGGCCAGAGGGCGGCCCGAACTACTGGGAATGGGACGACACCGCGCTGTACGACATCTATGTCGATAACGACGGCGATGCGCGCGCCGACATCACTTACACGCTGTCGAGCAAGGTGGTGGTGGGCAACCCCAATACATTCCTGTACAACACCGGCCCCATCAACAATCTGACGGACGGCGACTGGAGCCGGCGTCAATACATCACCGTGACGGAGACGACTGAAACCGGTTCGACCGTGCTGGTCGCCAACCAGCCGACCGCGCCCTCTAACATTGGGGAGAAGTCCACGCCCGACTACACCGCGCTGGAGAATGAAGCGATCTTCGACAGCGCCGACGGTCTGCCCACTGGCGTCAAGGTCTTTGCCGGTCAGTCTGACGACCCGTTCTACGTCGATTTGCAAGTCTTTGACCTGCTGACCTTGCGTGGGCAGGAGCCGCCGATCGGCTACGACCGCAACAACATTCCCGTCGATTCGCTGTCCGGCTTCAACGTTCACACGCTGGTGGTGGAGACCCCGATCAGCCGCGTCAAGCAGGGCGCGGAGCCAGTGCTGGGCGTCTGGTCAACCACGCGCCGGCCGAGCATGATGGTGGTTGCAGCGGATGCCGAGACAGCGGCCGCGGTCAACTACAGCCAGATTTCACGGCTGGGCATGCCCCTGGTTAATGAAGTGGTCATCCCAATGGGCGTCAAGGACGCCTTCAACACGCTGACGCCCAACCAGGATCTGGACATCTACACCGGCGCGCTCGGCCCGGCACTGCAGGAAACGCTGCAAAAGAGCGTCGAGGACCCCGAAATCGGTCGCCTGCTCTGCGCCCTGTACGGCGTCTCGTTGCCCGGTGACGCGGATGACAATTGCAGCACGGAAGTGACGGTGGGCACGCCTCGCTCCGGCCGCGGCGACATCTTTGATATCTTCCTGACCGGCATCAAGCTGGCGGCGCCTTTCACCATCACCACCGCGGGCGGCCCGGTGGGCTTGCCTGCGGGTTACGTGGTCAATCAACCAGCTGGCGTTCGCCCTGCCGAGATGATCCGCATCAACACCGACATCAAGGGGACCACCTGCGCGCCAATGCCAAGCCGGCTGGGCGTGTTGGGCGGCGATGCCTGTGGCTTCCCGAACGGACGCCGTCTGGCCGACGATGTGGTGGAAATCGAGCTGCTGGCCGTGGCAGGCGCTGCGTATCCGGTGCTTGACGGCCGCGACGCAGCCTTCAGCTTTGACCCGGCGCTGGTAAATGTCCTGACCGACCGCGTCGATGCCAACGACAAGCCATTTCGCACCACGTTCCCGTATGTGGCGCAGGCCCAGTCTGGACAGGCGCACTGGCACACCAATCCATACTTCCAGATGCTGCTCCCGTGGATCCAGAAGAGTATGCAGTTCCTAAATCCAGGCAGTGGTCAAGGATCGCCGGTCGCACCCCTGACGGTATTCTTGCGGTTCGGCCTGTAACAGACGTCGCCCGTCAAGGATGGCCCTAAAGTCCTATGACTTTGCAAAACCGAGTTTCTGTTCGTCGCAGCCAGATCGCATTCAGCGGACAGAAGCTCGGTTTTTCCACCACCTGCTTCCTGGAAATTCACAAAGATAAGATGTGACATCATGACAACAGCCTCCTCTTCTTCATCGCACATCCACCTGCCGCGGCGGGCGGTTCTATGGCTGCTGGCAGCAGGTTTGATTGCCGCGGCGGCGATTGGTTGGCGCAGCCTGGCGGACGCCATCCAGCCAGCAACGCCTGCGCCGCGTGCGGCAGCGGTCGAGCCAGGCTCGCCCGAAGCCATCGCCCTCATCCAGGCCAAGATCCAGCAGGCGCCTGAAGATGCGGATGGCTACGCACAGCTTGGCGTCGCCTGGCTCCAGCGCGTCCGCACCACGGGAGACATTTCGCTCTATGCCCGCGCCCAGGAAGCTATCGAGGCGGCGCTGACGCACGATCCTCAGCATAGCGATGCGCTGGCCGCGCGCGGCGCGCTGGCATTGGCCCTGCACGACTTCACCGGTGCGCTTGCGTGGGCCGATCGACTCACTGCGGCAAATCCCTACCGCGCGGCAGCCTATGGCATCCGCACCGACGCGCTGGTCGAACTGGGCCGGTACGACGAGGCGCGGACCGCGCTCCAGCAGATGGTGGATCTGCGGCCCGACACAGAATCGTACAGCCGCATCTCTTATCTGCGCGAGCTGCACGGTGATATTGACGGCGCACGAGAAGCGATGCAGATGGCGGCAACCAGCGCCGTGCCAGGCACGGAACCCTGGCTGTGGGCGCTTACGCACATCGGCCATCTTTCCCGCAGCCAGCATCGGCTTGATGAAGCGGAGCGCGCCTACCGGCAAGTGCTGGCGCAGCGCCCCGACTATCCGGCGGCTGTGGCCGGCGTCGCTTACGTCGCCGCAGCCAGAGGGCAGACGGACGAGGCGATTGCCCAGCTTGCGCCGCTGGTGGCGCGGCTGCCCTTGCCGGAATATCTCGTGCTGCTCGGCGAACTGTACGAGGTCAACGGCGACGGCGCAAACGCACAGGCGCAATATGAGCTCGTGCGCGTGATGCAACAACTCAATGCTGCGACCGGCATGGCGGTCGATCTGGAATTGGCGACTTTCGAGGCGATGCATGGCGACAACGCCGCCGAAGCGCTGGTGCAGGCGGAAGCCGCCTACGCGGTGCGCCCCACGATCTATGCTGCGGACACACTGGCCTGGGCGTTCTATCGCAACGGGCGTTACGCGGATGCGCGGGCATTCAGCCAGGAGGCGCTGCGTCTCGGCACGCGGGACGCGCTGCTCCATCTGCACGCCGGCTTAATCGCGCAGGCGCTTGGCGATGATGATGCGGCGCGCCAGCATATCGAGCAGGCGCGGGCCATCAACCCGTATCCTTCGCCGCTCGCCAGCCAGCAGCTTGCGTCATTACTAAATGACCGCTAGGTTAAGTATTTTTGCGGTACATCTTCCCGGAAGCTTTGGAGCTTCCGGGAAGATTGCAGACCAGCATCAATTTATTATCTAGCCATC
>JACSRH010000053.1 GCA_014879855.1 Caldilineaceae bacterium
GGATATTTCGTTCAGCCCGGCGTCGAGATCGCTGAGTTGCTGTTGCGTGCTCGTCAATTCGCCCTGCAGTGCTTCGATCTGACCTTCCAACTCGCGCTTCGTCTGTTCGAGCGCGACAATCTGCGCCTCGAGGGTCTGCTGCGTCTCCAGAGACGCGGCCGTGTGCGTGTCGAGATCTGTGCTCTTGGCAGCCAATTCCGCCTGGAGAGTGGCAATCATGGTTTCCAGATCGAAAACGGTGTTTTCCTTTTCGCTGAGCGTCGCTTCCAGATCGGTCTTGGCCGCGGTGATGGCGCCGAGTTGTTCCTCAAGCTCGGCGACCTGATTCTGGGCGCCGTCTAAAGAGGAACGTGAGTTGTTCACCAGGGCAACCAGGCTGGCGACGCCGGCGGTGGTGCGCGCTACGCTGTCATTCTCTGCGGCGGGCCCTGCCACATCTGCACCGACTTCACTCGCGCCCTCTGCCGCTGCCGGAGTGGCGGCTGCTTTCAGGGCGCCTTCCACACCGCCGATCTGCGCCTCGATCTCGGCAAGCGCACGCGCCAGTCGCTGCCGCTCTTGCTGGCTTGTTTCGACTTCGGCGCTCAAGGCCGCAATTTTTTCATTCAGCGCCTCAAGCTCAGTGCTCCGGTTAGCAATCTCCACCTGGAAGCCGGCCGCGCGGTTCTGAGCGTCAGTCACATGATTCTCAAGATCCGTTTTATCGGTGACGGCAGCCGCCAGTTGGCTTTGGAGTGCAGCAAGGTCGATGTTTGTGAGCTGCAACGCATCGGCTTTGTTGCGCACCAGCGTTGCTAGGAGAGCAGTGCGAGCAGCCAATGCATCGATCGGCGCAGCCGATGCGTCGGGTGTTCCATCAGGCTGCGAGGCCAGGCTGGGACTTGGCGCGCCTACTGCGTCAATCTCAGCGTCCTCTGCGGGCTCGTCGGCGGGCTTGTCTGCGGGCTTGTCTGTGGGAAGGGCTTCATCGCCCACCTCGGCAAGCAAGCCATCCAGATCCGCGGTGATGGTGCGAATCCGCGCCTCGAGCTCGGCTTTTGTTGCGTCGGTCTCGGTCGCCTGATTTTCGACGCTGGCAAAGCGTGTGTTTAGAAGCTCGAATTCCTCATTACGCGTGGCAAATGCCTGACGCAGCTCAGCAAGCTCGGCTTCTCTGTCGGCCAGCGCCTTGTCTTTTTCCTCCAACATCGACTCCAAATCGCTGTTGGCCGTGCTCAACGCGCCCAACTGCTCCTGAAGTTCGTCGGAGAGAATCTGCACATTGGACAACTGATCGCTCTGCTGGGCGAAGGCAGCTTTGACCGCAGCGATGCTGGCGCTCAGCTCTTCGATGTGCGGCTCGATGGCTCGCTCATCGAATTCCGTCGCGTCCACTTGCGCTTCTTCCATGACAGCCTGGCCAGCGGGCAGTGCTTGTTCAACTGGCATGTGTCTCCCCCTCTTCTTCCTGAGTAGTGGCAGCCGATGCTACTGGTTGTGCCGTCGTCGCCGCGCCATGATTGGCAGTCTGCTCAGTGGCAGGAACGATGCTGCGGAGCTCCTCATCGAAGTCGCCGATTTTGTTCAACATTTTATTGATGATGGCGGCGCGCGCGGCAAGTCTGTTCAGCAGGTCGTCTTTTTCGGCGGCGACCGCTTGCAACGCCTGCTGGCTGTCTGCTACCTTGCCATTCAGCGCCTCAATGTCGCCTAAACGGGCATCGAATTGGTTTTGCAGGTCGTCGCGTTCGGCGATGGCCTGGTCAAGCGCGGCTTTAAGTTCGTCGTACTCTTGTTTGAGTTCGTCCAACTCGGCGGCGCGCGCTTCCAACTCGGCTTGCAGATCGGGGCCAGCTTCGGCGGCAGGAGCGGCGGCAGGAGCGGCGGCGTCTTCATCTTTCGGCATGGCCGCGGCGCTGGCAAGTGAAACCTCTGGCAAGGCGCGTACATCAGTCCTCTCCGCCACCAGCCGGTTGCGCAAATTATCGTACTCGTGATTGCGCTGCTCCAGCGTGACCGCCAGTTGCGCGCCGGCCGAAGTCAACATGCTCAAGTCACGGCGCATATAGTCGAGCTGGGTTTGCGTCGTGGCGAGGGCCTGGTCGCGTGTGGCGAGGGCGCCCACAATGGCATCTTCGCCGCCAGCCACGATGTCGCGGTATTCACGCCGGCGCAAGTAAAGTTCGGCGGAGGCCAGCGCTTCTTTTTCGGCCAGACGTTCGGCTGTAGCACGCGCCAGCGCCAACTGACCTTCCAATTCAGCCATGCGTGCGGCGGATTCTTCGTTTGTGGTCTGTTCGACCGCCATGGCGGTTTCGGCGGCTTCCGCGGCTTCGCTTGCTTCGGATGCGGCTTCCTCAACGCGGTCCAGCTTTTCCATCAGGCTAGCGATCTGACCACGCGCGTCTGTGAGCGCGCCGCGCGCTTGTCCAAGCTCGGTCTCCAGCAGAAGACGTGCATCATGGGCTTCGTTCAAAGCCATGTTCAGACGCCCCAATTCAGCGCCGGCGTCGCTCAAGCCCTGCTCGCTGGTTCTCAGCATTTTGACCAGGTTGTCCTTGTCAGTCGCCAATTGGTCGAGCGAGGCAAGATTTTCTTTTAGTTGTCCTTGTGTTTTGCGCAGATCGCTTTCCGTGGTGCTCAGCTTTCGACGCACGGTGTCAGTTTCCGCGGCGGCTTCCTCAGCGGCGCGTGTCGGCCCGCCGCGCCCGGCAAACCAGGCGATGATGAAACCGAGCAGGAACGCACCGGCCAGATACAGGATTTGTGTAGTATCCATGTCATTCTCCTGTGAAGGCGGCTCGGTCGACCTTGAAGCATTCCTTCGATTGGTGCAAGAGGGTGTTCAGAAATATGTCTCTGACGCCAATGCCCCAAGCAGGAATGCAGATCGACTGCTCAGCCGACAGCCTGTTTGGATTGAAGCTCGTTCACCAGTTTGGACAGTTCGGCAATGCGACTGTTGGCCGCGGTGAGTGAATCATCTTTCATCTTGATCATGGTGGACGTGAGCGCCGCCATTTCGCTGGCTACGTCGCCGCGCGCTCTTTGCAGCTTGTCTTCCAGTTCAGTCTTGGAGGCGCTGAGCGCAGCAACCATTGCCTTGGACGAGTCAAGCTCCGTCTGAGCGTCGATCAGCGCGCGCTCCCGATCCTCAATGAGCCGTTGCAGATTGACCGCCCGTTGATACGCTTCGTTGAGCGCAATCTCGCGTGCCTTTGCCGACTCGTTCGCTGTGGTGGCCTCCGCGGCAATTGCAGAGACTTTAGACTGTGACGCGTCGTACGCTTCGCGCATCTGACTGTTTTCGCCTACGGCGGCTTCGTAGCGAGCGCGCAAGTCTTCCAACTCGGCGGCCGCGGCGCTTTGTGCGCGATCGCTCTGATCCTGCGCCATCGCCAGTTGCATCTTGGCATCCGCCAACTCAATGTTGCGCGTCTGCAGGTCAGCTTCCAGGCTGTCTTTCTGTTCAGTGGCTTCGGCCAATTGTTCCTGCACAACGTTCAATTGCTGACGGAGATCATCAGCCGCGCCAGCCGCGCGGCTGACATCGCCCTTGAGCGTGTCCGCCTGCTTCTTGGCGTCGGACAATTCGCGCTCGGTGCGGCGCGTCTTGCTCTGCAAATCGGCAAGTTGTGCTTCGTACTCGGCGTTCTTGCGGCGCGGTGACAAGCCAGTCAAGAGCCAGCCGAGAATAAAACCCACTACCACTGCGATGAGCAGCGGCATCCAGTACGTTGAGACCCACGGCACGGTCATCCAATCCATGATATTCCTCCGGAGAGATTTCAGGGCACGAGATAGTGTAATGAACAACGTAAACGACGAGAAACAGCGCCATTGCAAACCACGCGATGGCAACGCATAAACCAAAATCTTCTTTTTTACTAAAATGTCTCGAAAAAACTGGTATGGCGAGAAAAATACATAAGTAGTTTCAGACATAAGGGAGTTTTTGTCAAACAACTTTTCCCAAAACGACATATTTCATTCTCAAGGAATGCGACGCCACCCGCTATAATGGAAAAATCGAGGGGTGTTATTGCGCAGGCTGTTGCAGGAACAAGCTGAAATAAGCCGAAACAAGTAGAAATAAGGAGGTCTCTCTGATGAAACGTTGGCTGCTAGGCGCTTTGCTTGGCTGTGCGCTGGTGGGCTTAGGCGCATGTGGCGGCGCGGCCGCGCCGGAATCCATATCGCTCTCATCCTCGACCGCTGCTTTATCTGCCACCCGTGCGCCCGCGTCAACTGATGAGCCTGCCTCCACACCGGCGCTCGCAGCGCTGACGGCAGTCCCGGCCACTCCACCCACAGCGCCAGCACCCACAGCGCCAGCACCCACAGCGCCAGCAGAGGCCGTGACCGTTGTGTTCTGGACGTCTGACAACGAACCCAAACGCGTGGCTGTCTATCGTTCGCTTGCAGCGCAGTACGAAGCCACGCACCCTGGCGTTAAGGTCAATATTGTGCCGTTCGTGGAATCGACCGCGCTACAGCAACTCGAAGCTGCCCAGGCTACCGGTCAAATGCCTGATTTGATTCGCGTCGGCATCGAATGGGTTTCGGCGTTCGACGGCGCGGGCCTGCTTGACCCGGCCGCGGCGCAGGCAGTCGTGGATCGCGTCGGCCCGAGCGATTTCCGCGAGGGTGTGCTGGCGATGGTGACCGACGCCGCAAGTGGACAGTTGTTGGCCGTGCCCTACGACGGTTGGATTCAGGCGCTTTGGCGCCGCCGCGATCTCTTCGAGCAGTTAGGTCTCAACATGCCCATCACCTGGGCCGATCTCAATCAAGCGTGCGACGCCATCAAAGCGGGCGGCGCACCGGCCTTTGCGCTGGCGCTGCCGACTGCCGGCGCCCAAAACTATGTGCATCAGGTCTTCGAGCAAGTGGCGATGTCCAACAATGCCTGGCCTTTTGACGCCTCGGGCAATGTCACCCTGTCCACGCCCGAAATGGTCGAAGCGTTGCGCTTTTACACTGCCTTGCAGCGCTGTTCGCCGCCCGCGCCGCAAGATCTCTACAGCGCGCGCGAGCATTTCGAACGCGGTGAGTCCGCCATGCTTTTCTACAGCACCTACATCATGGATGACCTGCTCGAAGGCTCCGAGAGCGCGGACGGCGGCAAAGTGGAAATTGCAGTCGAAAATCTGGCCGGCCGGACCGGTTTCACCTCCAGCCTGGCCGGACCAAACGGCGTTGCCTCCTACGGCCAGTTAGTGACGTTGGCGCTGCTCGACGGCGCCGCCCCAGAAGCGCAGGATGTGGCGCGCTTCTTCCTGCAGGAAGGTTATCTCGACATTCTGGCGACAGCGCCGCTGGGCAAGGTGCCAGTGTTAGAGAGCGCGCTGGATGCATGGAGCGCATCCAGCGCTGTCTTCCAGGCTTATTCGCCCGCCACACTAGGCCACATCGCCAATGGCTACGCCACGATGAAGCGTTGGGTATTGCGTCCTGGATACACACGCGCCCAGAAGGCGACGATCGGCGCGATGGAAGCGCGGCTCATCATCCCGGCCGCGATCGCGCAGATCGTGGCCGGCAACCTGACGCCGGAAGCCGCCGCTCAGCAATTGCAGCGCCAGGTTGAAGAGCTTTATCGGATTCAGACAGAGGGGCGCGATTGAGGCTGTAGACAATATTCATGCTTGCGTCTGACTGGGAGATGACTATAATGCACCTTGCGTTCCGATTTCCAACCGCACTCAACATCACCCATACAGACCATGAGCCAACGACAACGCGCGATTGATATTTACCACGACCTGTGCACGACTGGGATGCTGGCGCAAGATAGCTGGAACACCTTGCTGCCCGGCCTGTCGGCGCGCGGCCTGATCTTTGGCGACCGGCCCCTGACGACCGTGTTGCGCCCGCTCCTGCACACGGGCATGGACTGGCACTATCTGCGCTGGCGCAGCACCGTGGTGCTTGGCGTCTTTCGCAAGATGGCGGAAGCTCTCTTCAACAACCCTGCGTTGCGCGCACAGGTCTATCTCACGGCCGAAGAAGAGGATCTGATTCAGATCCCGACCGGATTCACGACCATCCTGCCGACCGCGCGGCTGGACAGCTTTCTCACCGTGCATGATGACGGCGCCTACCAACTCAACTACATTGAGCTGAACGGCGAAAGCCCAGCGAGTATGGCCTACAGCGATGTGTTGTCCGATCTGTTTCTGGAGACGCCCCTGATGCAGGCGTTTGGCGAGCGTTATCACGTCGAGGCGTTGGCTGTGGGGCGACGCAGCGCGGTCGATGCACTGCTGCGCCTCTACTATCAATGGCGCAGCAACCGCAGCAAGCTGCCGGACATTGCCATTGTGGACTGGGAAGGCGTGCCGACCACAACCGAGTTTCACCTGTTTGTCGATTATTTTGCCCGCTACGGCATCACCGTCACGATCTGCGATCCTGAAAAGATGGAGTTCCGCCACGGTGTGCTCTATGCCGACGGGCGCGCGGTGGACTATGTTTACAAGCGCGTGCTGACCACCGAATTGTTGCAGCGCTATCAACTGAACCACCCCATCATCGAGGCGCTGCGCGCCGGCGCGATTTGCATGGCAAATCCCTTCACCTGCAAGCTGGTGCACAAAAAGGCCAGCTTTGCGGTGGCCTCGGACGAACGCAACGCCTATCTGTTCACCCCGGAAGAACAGGAGGCCATCCGCCAGCACATCCCCTGGACGCGTGTGGTGGAGGAGCGCAAGACCATCGCGCCCGATGGTGCATCAGTGGATCTGCTGCCCTGGGCCAGCGCGCGCAAAGACACACTGGTGCTCAAGCCCAACGACGAATATGGCGGCAAAGGCGTGCTGATCGGCTGGGAATGTGAGCAGACGGCGTGGGATGCTGCGTTGCACGCGGCGCTCACCGACCCGGCGATCGTGCAAACGCGCGCCATGATTGCCTACGAAGATTTCCCTTCACTTACCGCGAACGGCGCCATCGACATCAGCCGGCGTCTGGTGGATTCCGACCCCTTCATCTTCAACGGCGATACGATCGACGGCAGTCTGGTGCGGCTGAGCAAGGTTACGCTGCTCAACGTCACCGCGGGCGGCGGGTCGGTCGTGCCGGCGTTTATTGTGGACAGGAAAGAGTAGGAGATTGAGAGATTGGAGAGTAAGAGATTGGAGATTGTAGCTGTTGATGCACAAGCAAAGATCTCCCCTGCTCCTCATCCCTTAATCTCTCAATCTCTATTCTCCAATCTCTTCAAAGCAAGGGCCAAGCTATGTATTATCCCTCCTTCAATATCGGCATCGAAGAAGAGTATCAATTAATTGATCCGGACTCGCGCGAGTTATTGGGCTATGTAACGCAATCGATGGCGCGCGAAAAGATGGTGGTCAACGAGCGCGCGCCCAGCGCCGACCTGGCGACGCTGATCCGTGAGGGGGCCGTCTCGACAGGCACGCCGGTGTGCGTGGACATCACCGAGGCGCGCGATAAGCTGTTGCGCGTCCGGGAACAGATGCTGGAACTGGGCGTCGCTGGCGGTTTCAAGATCGCGGGTGCGGGCACGCACCCGTTCAGCCGCTGGGAAGGTCGGGAGGAGATGCTGGCGCAATATCGCCAGATGGCCGAAGACGCACAAGTGATCGCACGCCGCATCCTTGCCTTTGGCCTGCGCATCCATATTGGCGTCGAGGATCGCGACCTGGCGATCGACGTCATGAACACGCTGCGCTACGTGTTGCCCCACATCTTCTGCCTCAGCACCAGCTCCCCCTTCTGGCAGGGGCGCAACACCGGCCTCAAGAGTTATCGCGCGGTGCTGGTCGACTCGTTGCCGCGCACCGGCATCCCCGGCGCCTTCAGCAGCTATCACGACTATCGCCTCTATGTCGATACACTGATGCGCACCAACAGCATTCCCGACCCGCGGCGCATTATGTATGATGTGGTGCCCCATTATCGGTTCCCCACACTGGTCATCCGCATCTGTGACATGATGCCCTCCTATCGCGATGTGCTGGCGATCACCGCACTGATCCAGGCCTCGGTGGCCTGGATGGTGGATTTGCGCCAGCGCAACATGTCGTTCCGCATCTACGACCGCACGCTGATCGCCGAGAACAAGTGGCGTGCGGTGCGCTACGGGTTGGACGGCAACCTGGTCGACTTTGGCGTCGAGCAACAAGTGCCTGCGCGCGAGTTGATCAGCGAATTGCTCGACCGGATCGAACCTGTGGCGCGTAAACTCAGCTCGTGGCACGAACTCGAACATTGCTACACCATCCTCGCCCGCGGCAGCTCGTCCGATCAACAGCTTGCGGTCTGGGCCGAACACGGTGAAGATGCACACGCCGTGGTCGATTTCCTGGTTGCGGAAACGGAGAACCTGACATGACCCCAAAGCCATCACTGACGATCGGCATCGAAGAGGAGTACCAGATCATCGACCCGGAGACGCGCGAACTACGCTCTTTTATTACGCAGTTTCTCGAAGGCGAGCGCGTGATCATGGTTGAGCGTGAAATCAAGCCGGAACTGCATCAGGCGATGGTCGAATTGGGCACGCCAGTCTGTCGCACCCTGGAGCAGGCGCACGACGAACTGACTAAGCAACGGCGCTTCATCATTGACCTGGCCGCGCAGAAGGATCTGGCGGTCGTGGCCGCGGCCACACATCCGTTCAGCCGCTGGTTCAGCCAGGCGGTGACGCCGCTGCCTCGCTACCAGGGCGTCTTGCAGGAGATGCAACTGCTGGCGCAGCGGCTGCTGATCTTTGGGATGCATGTCCACATCGGCATTGAGGATCGCAGCTTTGCCATCGACGCCATGAACGTCGTGCGCTACATGCTGCCGCACGTCCTGGCGTTGAGCGCGAGCAGCCCTTTCTGGTCGGGGCGCAAGACTGGCCTCAAAAGCTACCGATCCGCTGTCTTTGCCGACTTCCCGCGCTCTGGCACCGCGGAAATCTGTCGCACCGTGGCGGATTGGGATCACCTCATCGGCGCGCTCACGCGTTCTGGCTGCATCCCCGACGGCAGCAAGATCTGGTGGGACTGTCGCCCGCATCACAACTATCCGACGCTGGAGTTTCGCATCTGCGACATCTGCACCCGCGTCGATGAAGCCATTGCCGTTGCCGGCATCTTTCAGGCGCTGGTGCTCTGGTTGTGGAAGCTGCGCCAGCGCAACATTACTTTTCGCGTCTATCGCACCGAGTTGATCGACGAAAATCGCTGGCGTGCGGCTCGTTATGGCATTGACGGTAAGATGATCGACTTTGGCAAGACCGAGGAATTGCCCACGCGCGCGCTGGTGCGCGAGCTTTTGGAAATGATCGGCGAAGAGATCGACGAGTTAGAGATCCGCCCCTTCATAAAACCGATTGAGAATATTCTGACGCATGGCGCCGGCGCGGACCGGCAACTGCGTGTTTACGACGCCAGTGACGGCGACATCAAAGCGGTCGTGGATCACCTGATCGCCGAGACAAAAGAGGGGTTATGAGGGAACCAACGCGTTTTGCCTGCGTTTCACTAGTGGACTATCAAACGTCAAATCAACTACGGAGGCATTTATGCAACTAAAAACATCTTCTCTCCTCGTTGCGGTCATCCTGGCCGCGTGCTTGATGGCGCTGGGAGCAGTTTCTCCGGCGCTGGCGGCAACGCCCAGCCAGGCAGACGACGCTGGCGCGATGCAGGTTTGGGCGTCCAGCGTCTATCCTGCCGCCGATGCGCCCGGCATGATCTCATTTGTCGCGCTCTACCCCAACAACGCCGCCGAGGTGGTCACGATCTATCTCGACAAGGGCGACATCAACGAAATAGGAACCTGGGAGACCGGCGACGATGGCGCCGTACTCATCACGCTTACCGGCAATGCCGACCGCGAGTACAACGAACCGACGACGATGACGCTCACGCCTGAAGCTGACATGATGAGCGACGGCGTCTTCACCTACCACGCGCTGGCCGTGGTGACGCCCGAAGAAATGGACGCGCTGACCGAGGGCGCCGAAGACGAGCCGGCTGCCAGCAACACAGAAAACAGCGATACAGCAAGCGATACAGCAAGCGATACAGCAGAGGTGGATAGCGCGAGCGACATGAGGCGCATTTGGGTGTCAAATGTCCAACCAGCCGCCGACGCCTCCGGGCTGATCACCATACTGGCGCTCTATGATAACGGCAACATGAGTCAATACAGTGTTTATCTCGGCAAAGGTGTGATCAGCGAAATCGGCATCTGGGAAGAGGACGCGGGCGACGCCATCAGCGTCACTGCCACCGGCACGCTGGATGAAGAATACACCGAGGCGAACACGACGACCTATCAGCACACTGGCGACACCTTGGTCGATGGCGCGCTCGTGCTGACGCTGTGGCCCGAAGTTTCGCCGGAGCAAATGGCGAACGCGGTCGATCCCAGCGGCGTCTACGGCTCCAATGTCTATCCGGCCGCGGACGCGGCCGGCTACGTGATGGTATTGGCGCTCTATGACAACAATAACGCCGAGCAGACGACCATCTATCTGACGAAGGGTGCGAACAGCGAAGTGGGGACGTGGGCCGAAGAGATCGACGGCTCGATCACGGTCACAATGACTGGTACAGTGGACAAGGAGTACGACGAGCCGGCCGTCACACTCTACAGCCGCAGCGGCGAGATTCTGCAGGACGGCGTGTTCATGCTGTTCAAGCTGCAGGAGATCACGCCTGAAATGATGGATGCGATGACAACACCTGCAGTGGTGACGGTCTACCAATCCGACACGATGCCAGCGGCGAGCAGCCCAGGCCGCGTCATCACGCTGACGCTTTTCGACGATGGCTCCATCACGCTGGACACCGATTTCCTCAACGACGAGCCTGTGATTGCAGAAGTTGGCGAATGGGAAGAAAACGCCGACGGTGCGCTCACGGTCTCCATCACCGGCACAGCCGACGAAGCGTACGATGAGCCTGATGTGATCACCTTCGAAAAAGAGGGCGATCAGATGGTAGCGGTCGAGTACGACGAATCGCTGTGGGGGTCGGAAGGGTTGACGCTCACCGCACAGCCGGCTGAGTAATCACCCCTGATCACTGCTTTATCAGGTGACAGTCACTTCACGGGTGACTGTCACCTCTGGACATTCAGGTACTCCTCAGTAGACCTTGAGATAGCGATCCAGTTCCCACTGGGTGACGTAGCGCTGATAATCCTGCCATTCTTGTTGCTTGGCCTCGATAAAACGCTCGTAGACGTGCTGACCCAAGGCGTCCTGAACAACCTCATCTTGCTTGAGTTCATCGATCGCGTCGCCCAAATCTCCCGGCAATGTCTCCAGCCCTGCGCGCAGGTTATCCATGTGATAGAGATCTTCCTCGGCGGGCAAGGGCGGCGTCATTTTGTTTTCGATGCCGTCCAGCCCTGCGGCCAACATCACTGCAAAGGCCAGATAGGGGTTGCAGCTTGGATCGGGACAGCGCAGCTCGCAGCGCGTGCTTCTGTGGCGTCCGGTCGAGACGCGCGGGATGCGGATCAAAGCGCTGCGGTTGGTGCGCCCCCACGAGATATAGACCGGCGCTTCATAGCCCGGCACCAGGCGCTTGTAACTATTGACCAGCGGTGCAATGATCGGCGCGATCCCCTTTGCGTGCACGAGTTGACCGGCGATGAAACGCAGCGCGGTTTCGCTCAAGCCATATTCGCTGTCAGGGTCGTACATGGCGGTGTCGCCGCCATTGCGCTGCCACAGGCTCTGATGAATATGCATCCCCGACCCGTTGATGCCGGCCACCGGTTTTGGCATAAAGGTGCAGTGTAAGCCATTCTTCTGCGCCACGGCCTTGACTGTGGTGCGGAAGGTGATCGCTGAATCGGCAGTGGTCAGTGCGGGGCCGTAGCGGAAGTCAATCTCACTCTGTCCGGCTGCCACCTCATGGTGCGACGCTTCCACATTGATGCCCATCGCGGTCAACGCATCCACCATCTGGCGACGCACGCTGTGCGCCAGATCGGTGCTGATGTCGAAGTAGCCTGCTTCGTCGTGCGGCCTCAGCGGGAGCAACTCCCCATTGGGGTG
>JACSRH010000152.1 GCA_014879855.1 Caldilineaceae bacterium
AAAAAAAAAAACTATTTGTTCGGAAGCGGCGAAGTTTCCCGGGAGCTGGCTGACGATCTGTGCGGCAAAGCGCGCCACGCCCGCGGCGTCGGAGAGCGTCGCGTTCAACACCGCGGGGTCGCTGGCATCCGGCGCAAGGGAGATGCGCAGTCGCGCGGGCTGATCGCCGTACGCGGGCAGCGGGATGCCCTTGAGCACGCGCAGCTTGCGCAGAAACCGAGTTTCTTCAAGAAACTTGGTTTCTCGGCAGGCGTTGGCCGCGCGCAGGAACCACTCCTGCACCATCACCAGCGGCACCACCACCACGCCGTTGACCACGTGGCTGGACAGGGCAGGTTCGGTCGCCGCGCTGACGACCACATCATAGGTGGCGCTCCGCGTCGCGCCGGCAGCCTGCGGATCGATGAGCGGCGCATCCTGCGGCATGCCGCCGATCACGACCTCGACTTCGGTCGCGGCAGCCTGCTGCAGCTCGGCGACAAAATGGCGTGCGCCGGCGGCCAGCGGGATCAGCGGCACGCCCATCTCGTCGAACTTGGCCTTGAGCACGGGCGTCACCATGCCGCCTTCCCATGGCCCCCAGCCGATGCTCTTGACGACGCAGCCGGAGTGGGTTTTCGCCAGCTCGTTGGCAACGCGGTTGAGCACTTCGTTGGCCATGGCATAGTCCGACTGGCCGGCGTTGCCCGTGCGTGCGGCCACGGAGGAGAAGAGAGAGATGACATTCAGCGGATCATGGGCTGTCGCCGCCAGCAATGAACGCAAGCCGCCGATTTTCGTGCCAAAGACGCGCTGGAAATCGTCGTCGCTCTTTTCGGCCAGCCGCTTGTCGGCCAGCACGCCCGCGCCGTGGACAATGCCGGTGATCGGCCCCCACTGCGCGCGCACCTGATCGAGCGCGGCCGCGGTGGCCGCCGGGTCCGTGATGTCGCAGGAGAGATAGATCGCCTCAGAGCCGGCCGCGTGCAACGCGTGCAGCGTGGCGCGGATTTCGCGGCCGGCTAGAATGCGGTCGGTGGCCGCGCCCAGGTCACGCGGGGTCAGGCGTTCGCCATTGGCCTGGGCCGCGGCCAAAAGCGCCTTCTTCAAGCCCGCGTCCGCTGTGATCGTGCGCAGTTCGGCTGGCTCTTCTTCGAGCACAGAGCGACCGAGCAAGGCAATGCGCGGACGTGCAGCCTTGGCCAGTTCGACCATGGCCGCGGCGGTGACGCCGCGCCCGCCGCCGGAGACTACGAGGACCGACTCCGGGGTCACGACTTCGGCGCCACCTGTTGCTCTGCGTTCGACCGAGACAAAGGCATAGCGTTCGCCATCCGCGGCCAGGCCGATCTCGCGGTCGGCGGCACCGGCCAATAGTTCGTGGGCAAGACGATCGGCGGCTGCGGCCGGCGCCAGTTGCGATGCAGCCAGATCAATGGTGCGCACGACAGCTTTGGGCCATTCCTGCGCCGCGGTCTTGGCCAGCCCCGACAGCCCGCCAAGCCAGGCGCGCTCGCCGTTCGGAGCACGCAGCCCAAAGTCGCCGCCGGTGTCCTGTACGGTGACGAAGAGACCCCCTTCTGCTTCCATGCCGGCCGCAAGGGTGGTGGCAATCTCAAAAGCCTCGGCGTTGGCAGCCAGCGCGTCGTCGGCGCTATTCACTCTGCGCAGACCCGCCAGACAGATCACCGCACGCGCGTCCGCGGGCACAGCCGTGGTGACGCTGATCTGCGCGCCCGCTTGCGCCAGGCGTGCGGCCAGCAGCGGGGCGATCCCAGCGCCATCGTCGGTGATGTAGACCAGCGTGCCATCCACGAGGAAGGGCGGCGCCAGACTGGGCGCAGGTTTTGGAATCATCTCCAGCACATAGCGGCGGGTGAGGTCAAGGGCGAGGGGCGAGGGGCGAGGGGCGGCGTGTGCATCCTCTCCCTGTCTCCCTGTCCCATTCTGCGCGCGGCCAAGCTGACTGTCCATGTACGCGACGATCTCGCCGAGGGTGCGCAGCCCAGCCATCACCGTTGTGTCGAACTCCGGC
>JACSRH010000015.1 GCA_014879855.1 Caldilineaceae bacterium
GCCCGCCGGCAATCGTGGGCAGCGCTTCGAGGAAAAGAAGGCCGGGCTTGCGGGTGGCGTTCATCGCGCGCTGTCCCCGCGGACGCGGCTGCGCCGGCGCCAGGCGCGCAGGGCGGGGATGCCCAGGCCAGGCAGATGCAGGAGATGGCCCATGCCGCGCAGCGTGTAGGTGAGACCAGTAAGCCAACGGCCATTCTTGACGGCTGCGGCAGCCACAGCGCCGCAACTGAGTGCATACCCCTCGTGGAACTGCGTATTGTATTGACGGAAGAGAGGCGGATGCAGCGATTTGAACTCGTCTAACACACGAAGCACGCGCTTGCGAAGAGTAACGGTGTTGCGGCTCATGCTCGATGGATGGCGACGTATGGCAGCTACTTCACCTGGAACAAACGCAAATGGGAATTGAGCTGCCAGCCGCGTCCATAGGCTGTAGTCTTCCACACCGAACAAATCTGGATCCTCCCGAAAGAGTCCCACCCGATCCAGATGGCGCCGGCGCACCAGCACTGTGGGGGGCGCCAGAAAATTGCCGATCAGGAGTTGCGGCAGCACGTTGCCACTGGGAGATGGCAAGCCATCCATCACATGACCTGTGGAGCGCCGAATGTCATCAGTAAAGTAATATCCATCCGAGTAGACTAAGGCAATATCTGACTGTGCTGCAAGGATTGGAACCTGGATGGCTAGTTTGTCCGGTAAGAACAAATCATCAGAATCTAGAAAGGCAATAAACTCGCCTGTGGCAATATGCAGTCCGCCATTTCGCGTGGCGCCAATTTGTGCTCGATGAGGAAGGGGGACATAGCGAACCCGCTGACCGTATTGGGCGACAACCTGTGCAGTGTTGTCCGTCGAGCCGTCGTCGGCGACGATGATCTCCCACGCAGGCAGAGTCTGCGCCAGCACGCTGTCGATGGCCTGGGCGAGCAGGTCGGCGCGGTTGTAGGTGGGGATAATGACGCTGACCGTCGCCATCTAGCCGCGCTCCAGCCCCAACTCACGGAAGAGCGTCTGGAAGCGGCGCTGGTAGGTGTGGTCGGCCAGGGCGCGGCGCAGCCCGGCCGTGCGCACCGCCGCAGCCGCGTTCGGGTGCGCCAGGTAGAAACGCACCTTGTCCAACAGTTCGTGCTGGTTGCGATAGACCACCACTTCCTTGTCCGGCTCGAAATGCTCGGCCAGTTCATCGAGATAGCCGGTGCAGTAGAGTGCGCCGCACATCGGCGCCTCGAACTCGCGCAGGTGCAGGTGCTGGGTGACCGGCCGCGTCGGGTCGTGGCCGTCATAAACCTCCAGGAAGCCCAGGCTGACGTGGCTGCGGCTGTAGAGCGCCACCAGTTCGTCATCGGAGACCGGCGGATGGACGTTGGCGGGGAAGCGCCGGGCCACGCTGCTGCGGAAGTCCAGTTCCTCCAGTTTGGCCGACGCCCAGGCGCGGCGCTGGGCCGAAGGGCTAAGCGCGGTGAGCGCAATAAAGTAGTAGCGTTTTGTCAGTGCTCGCCGCGCCGACAGGTCGCCCGTGAGCCAGCCGGGGCCATAGACGTGCGCGTCCACCCCGTTCTGGAGGAGATGCACGATATAGCGGGCGCGCAGGGCATAGTTGGCGCCGACAAACGAGGCCGCCAGCGGGCGCGGCACATCGACCGGCTTGAAGTAGGTCGGATTGGAGGCCATCGGCCACCAGAGCGGATTGGCGCCGACCGCCAGAAACTTGTCACGCGCATCCTTCTCGGCGTGGAGGCTGACGTCGAAGTGGGGAGAGATGGCATCCACCAGGTCGAACTGATGGGCGTTGTTGCAGGAGAAGTTGGTCGTCGGCACGCCGCTGCGGCGGAGTTCGTCGAGAGCCGCGGGTTCGACCATGCCGTCCATGAGATAAGCGAAGACCAGGTCGAAGGGGCGGCGGGCGTGTTCGGCGCGGAACGCATCCACCAACTGTTGGCTGAAGCGGCTGCGCAGCGCGGCGTCGTTGCCGGCCATCGCCTGGCGCCCGGCGCTGGCGGAAAAGAGCACCACCTCATGCCCCAGGTCGAGCAGC
>JACSRH010000052.1 GCA_014879855.1 Caldilineaceae bacterium
GGCGCTCTTCACCTTTGTTGCCACCTATCGTGACTTTCTGGGGCCATTGATCTACCTGACTGACCAGGATCAATGGACGATCTCGCTCGGTCTCAAGATGTTCCAGAACATGTACGGCGCGCAGTGGCAGTTGATGATGGCCGCCGCGGCATTGACGATGATTCCGACCGTCATTCTATTTTTCCTGACCCAACGCACCTTTATCGAAGGGATCGCGCTGACCGGCATCAAAGCCTAAAGAAAGGGTTGTCATGACAAAATTGCGTGTGGCCGTGATCGGCGCGGGTGGCATCGGCGGCGCCCATCTGCGCGCCTACGCCGCCTGGCCCGATCTCTGTGAATTAGTCGGCGTAGCCGACATCGATCTCGCACTGGCGCAGACCAAAGCCGCCCCCTATGCCATCCCCGCTTTTGCGGATTACCAAACCATGCTGGACGAGTGCCGGCCCGACGCGGTCAGCATCTGTACGCCGCCGCGCCTCCACCTGCCGATCGCACAGGAAGTGGCGCGGCGCGGGATCGCCTGTCTGTGCGAGAAGCCGCCGGCGCGCACTCTTGCCGAGACGCAAGCGATCGTCGCCGCTTTTACAGACGCGGGCGTCGTGCTGCAGTTTGCTTTCTGTCACCGCTTTCATGAGCCGGTGCGCCAGGTGCAGGAATTGATCGCCGCCGGGAAACTGGGTAAACTCATCCAGGTCTACAATCGCTTTGGCTTTCGTTTTGATCGAGCCGCGTCCTCGTGGTTCACCGATGCAGAGGTCGCGGGCGGCGGCGTGTTGATCGACACGTTGGTGCACAGCATTGATATTTTCCGCGCGCTGGCCGGTGAGATCGTGCACGTCGACGCCGCGGTTTCGACGACGTTACCGGTGCAGGTGGAAGACAGCGCCTCACTTCAGGTGGTCAGCGCAACGGGCGTGATCGGTTCGTTGAACTGTAGCTGGGTGACGCCGGTTTCCGAAGCGGAAATTCGCGTCTGGGGCACGGAAGGCGAGGCCATCATCGACTATGCGACGAATACAGGCGCGCGTTATCATCTCGCTGGCGACCACGACTGGACAGTGCTGCCTTTCGAGCTCCCGGATCGCTTTGTCTTGCAGGCCGAGCACTTTCTGCATTGCGCACATGGCAACCAACCTCCACGTGTGAGCGGCGCCGATGGCATCGCCGTCATGCACGTGATCGAAGCAGCCTATCGTTCTGCTCAAGGAAACCAGACTCTTGTCAGACCGTAGTACAAAGAAAGGATCAAGAGAAAGGATCAAGGTGGCAAATGAAACTTAGTATCAGTATGTGGAGTGTCGTATCCGCGGTGCAGCAAGGGCGCATCGACCTGCCAGGCTTCATCGAATTCGCCGCGCGCCAGCAGGAAAATGGCGCGCGCGGCGTAGAGTTGCTAGATTACTTCTGGCGCGACCGCGCCGCCGAAATGGGCAAAATCAAACAGCAGATTGTCGATGCCGGGCTGGAACTGGCGGTCTATTCGATCGGCAACGACTTCTTCCAGCCAGAGCGCAAAGCCTGGGAAAAGCAACTCGCCGACCTCAAAACCGGCGTCGAAGTAGCCAATCTTCTCAATGTGCGCACCATGCGCGTCTTCAGCGGCAACGCCAAGCCAGGCTACGCGTTTGAGGACGGTTTCGCCTGGATCGTTGACGGATTGGCGGCCGGTGCGCATTATGCCGAAAGCCACGGCGTGACGCTGGCGCTTGAGAACCACGGGCTGATGGCCGGCCGCAGCGACCAGGTGCGCCGCGTGATCGAGGCAGTCGGATCGCCCGCGCTGCGCGCCAACATCGACACGGGCAACTTTCTCCTCGTCAACCAGAACCCGACCGAAGCGGCGCAAGATCTGGCGGACCTGGCGGCGCTGGTGCACCTGAAGGACTTTCGCCGCGCACGCGCCGACGAGACCGAGCACATCTATAAGGCATTGGATGGGACGGCGTTCACCGGTGCGGTGGTGGGACAGGGCGAGGTCGAGCTGGCAGCCATCGTCAAGATCCTGGATGACGCGGGCTACGCTGGCTGGCTGTCGCTGGAGTACGAAGGCGGCGACGACCCGCTGACAATCGGTGTGCCGCAGAGCTTGCAGGCCGCGCAGCAGTTGTTGTAACGGTGCACCAGTAAGCATGGAACGCGGATGACGCGGATCGGACGGATCAGCGCGGATTAAAAGAAATTCGCGCTGATCCGTCCGATCCGCGTTCTATTTTTGCATTTCTGTCTAAAACGCATGGCGGCTACTTGCTGCTGACCAACGTAGAGGGCTTGGCGATGACGATGATGCGGTGGGTGTTGTCGTTGCGCGGCCAACAGGAGACCAGCGTCAGACGGTCGTCGGCAGTTTCGTTGATATAGCGGACATTCGTTTGACGTTGCTTTTCGGAAGCAAACTTTTCGGGGACGATCAACACCTCATCCACAGTGTAGGAATACGCTGTTCCGCCGGCGAAGAGTTCGATTTCGTCCCCGCGTTTCAACTGATCGAGTTCGCGGAAGACCGCGCCTTTGACATTGTTGTGGCCGCTCAGCACGATATTGCCTGTTTCGCCAGGCAGTGAACTGTTTTTATGCCAGCCCGCCGCATAATCAGCCACATTCCATTCGCTGAAGATCTCTCCCGTCGCATCTTGCTTGGCGCTCCACCCTAACTCAACGACAGGCATATCCGCCTTGATCGTCGGGATCACAAGACGGCTGGGCAAGACGGGTTTGGCGTCAACCTGGTGAAAAACGGGGGCCTTCCACGGCGCGGCTGGACGATCGGCAGCGGCAGTATCGGTCCTGTCGGCATAGCTGCCAGGCTCTCGCCCCGCCGCCGCTGACTCTTCGGCCGACGCGCTGCGCCCGCAGCCCGCTGTCATCCATACGCTGGCCGCCAACACGAGTAAGACTAACGCCTGGCGCAAAGCCCTGCTATTCATTCGCAACATTATATTTGCATCCGTCGAAAATTTGTCATCTATACTTTGCTTTATACCAGGAAAGCCGGGCTGTGCACAAACCAGACGCTGCGTATCTAGAGGAGGATTGCGCCAGAAGGATTACGCGCAAGCTTCGTCTAGCACAACCACTGGCTTCATGCCGGCTTATTTTCACCACTTGTGTCCGCCGATCATGCATCATAAGATTAGACCGCAATTTTTCAAATAAAGTTGACGATCTTTTGACGAGTTGCCATTACAATGCTGTCAGTTGCAGCCCATCTACGACCGCCAGTTCAGAGAGAGAAATCATGCAAAGACAAAATCCTTCCGAACATCACGTATTTATTGTGCGCGCATGGCGCGCGGCTCCTGATTCTCCTTGGGAATTTGTGTTTCATCACAGCGGCACCAATCAGGTCGCGTATGCTCAAAGCCAGATGGAGCTGCTGATGATTTTGAACCAGCAGTTGCAGCAAGAAGATGACGCGCAAACACCAGAACTCCTTGCCGCCAGATGCGCTTCGGCGCCATTTTCCATCAACCCCGCCAGACGCAGCTGATGCTATAATGGGAAAGTGGTCTAACCGGTCTAACCTATTGTGAATATTGTGGATATTGTGGATAAGATCACCTATGTTCCGCACATTTCCTGTGTCACACGCTTTCCAAAGGAGCACTCATGCACGAAGCGCAACGCCAACGCACCTGTGCGTTGCTGCAGGCGCGGCAGATCGGCGCCGCCCTCTTCGCCAGCCCAGCCAGCATCACCTGGCTCACAGGTTTTGCTCCGCCTGTACAGACTGGCGCCAATCCATTTGCGGGTGCGCCGCCGCTCGTGTGGTGGGACGGCGACCGCTTTACGTTGATTGTGGTCGATGGCCTGGCTAGTCTCAGCGCGCCGTTTGCCGACGAAGCCGATGGCGACGTGGTCAGCTATCTGGGGTACACGCTGGCCACGCCGCTTAATGGCGCGCAGCATTTGCGAACCTTGCTACAATCGCTTTGGGCGGATACGGCCAGGGCGCGGCGGGTCAAACGCCTTGGCGTGGAAAGTTGGGCGCTGCCAGCCGCGGCCAGCGGCATACTGGCGGCCTCGCCGCTTGGCGGGTGCACATGGGTGACGATCGACGGCTGGCTGGCGCCTCTGCGCATGGTCAAGACCGCGGAAGAGATCATCAAGCTGCGCGAGAACTTTCGACTCACCGACATTGCCCATGCCGCGGCACGCCAAGCAGCGCGTGCCGGCGCGCGCGAGATCGATGTCTGGCTGGCTGCCAAAGCCGCAGTGGAGACCGCGGCCGGCAGCCGCGTGCCGATGGGTAATGACTGCGTGGTGGGCTATCGCACCGAGAACATCGGCGGCTGGCCGCTCGACCATGTGCTGCGCCCCGGCGATTCGCTCATCGTCGACCTGAGCACAATCCAGCATGGCTACTGGAGCGACAGTTGCGCCACCTATGTTGCGGGGGAGGCCAGCCCCCGCCAGCAAGCGATCCATGCGGTTGTGAGCGAGGCGCTGGCAGTGGGCGCCGGCTTGCTGCGACCTGGAGCAGTGGCTGGCGAAATCGACCGGCGCGTGCGCGGGATCATCACCGGCGCTGGCTATCCGGTCTACCCGCACCACACCGGCCACAGCGTGGGCGTCACCGGCCATGAAGCGCCGCGTATTGTCCCTGACAGCCAGGAGATTTTGACGGCGGGCATGGTCATTTTGCTGGAGCCAGGCGTCTATTTTGCCAGGGAGACCGGAGTGCGGCTGGAAGACGCCTTTCTCATCACCGAGGAGGGCGCCGTTCAACTGACCACCCACGATAAATCATTGGCGCCTGTTGCTTAACGCGCTCGCCATCCACACACGACAAGAAAGGAATTAATCATGCGCGAAGTCATTTTTACCCCAAAAGGCGTCACCCCCTTGTCTCCGTATTCACAGGCGATTGTGGCGACAGGTCGCACGGTGTACATTTCAGGTCAGGGCTCCTTCGATCCGGAGACCAATCAGTTTCAGCCTGGCGCATTTCGCGAGCAGGCCGAACGCACCTTTCGCAATGTCGAGATTCTTCTCACTGCGGCAGGGGCCACGTGGCAGCATGTAGTCAAGGTCAACGTTTATCTCGTCAACCTGCGCGACTTTGTCGAACTCAACCAGGTCTACCGCCAGCTCCTGTCCGCGCCTTATCCGGCGCGCACCACGGTGCAGGCGGGTCTGGTCGGCGAGATGCTGATCGAGGTGGACTGCGTTGCTGTGTTGCCCGATTAACATTGACTTTGACACGGTGATTCTTTGCGGGCACAATGGAGTGACGCCACATCATTACCCAACAGGAAGGAGATTTTATGTCACACCTGATCGTGATCGCATTCGATGACGCCGGCGAGGCCGAAAAGGTGCGCGCTTCCTTGCGTGCACAACAGAAAGAGGGGCTGGTTTCTGTGGAGGACGCCGCCATTGTCAGCCGGGACGCCGAAGGCAAGCTGCATGTCAAGAATGAAGTCAGCCGCGCCACCATGGTGGGCACTGGCATCGGCGCGCTGCTTGGTCTTTTGCTCGGCGGCCTGTTCTTCCCGCTGACCGGTCTGGCGCTCGGCGCACTCGGCGGCGCTGGTGTTGGAGCGCTGACGAAAATGGGAGTCGACGGCAAATTTGTCAAAGAGGTCAAGGACAGCCTGCAGTCCAACACGTCGGCGCTTTTCATCATCGTGCGCAGCGCCGACCCCACCGCGGTCCTGGCCTTGTTGCGCAATTACACAGGACGCGTGCTGCAGACCACGCTTGATTCTGAAGCGGAGGAGAATCTGCGCCGGGCGTTGAACGATGAAGGCGATGCCACCTAACGCGTCATGCAGCAAGAAATCAAACAATCTTGAAGGTCCAACTGATCGGCGTGGTTTATTCCGGCGCCGGTGAATTGTTTGTCGGTGAAGTAAAAGCCGCTGCACCGCCGCTTTTGGAGGCTGCGCTCTCGCCGCGCGGCAATTGTGCAAAGAGCGCCATAGCCGTACGGCGGTAGCCTGTCATGCGGCTGCTGGTCTGGATCACTGGCGACACGACGTTTTCGCTCATGAAGTTTGCCGTCCCACGCACCGTGGCAATGGTTTCCTTGGTATCGGCAATCATTGGTTTGAGCTCGGTCTGCACCATTTTGGTCAACCGCCAAATCTGCCAGATCAGGATGCCCAGCATCACCCACACGGTGATGCTCGTCAAGGCCAAGAAGATTATCAGGATATCGCGTACTGTGCCAACGATCACGAGCTACTCCTTATAGAAAAGCAACTATTCAACCGGATGAAAATAGAACGCGGATAAAGCGGATCAGGCGGATGCTCTCGAGTTCTACCCGTATTGATCCGCTTTATCCGCGTTCTATTGCCAAATCAGCCTCCGCCTGACAACCATGAAGCCTGGCTTCATCCCGGGCGATGATGCCGCCGCCCAGGCAAAGATCATCATCATAGAAGATCGCACCCTGTCCCGGTGTGATGTCGCGCAGCGGTGCGACAAATTGCACTTCAACGCGACTGTCCCCAAGCGGAAAGATCGTACAATCAACGGCCTGCGCCTTGTAGCGGACTTTGCACTGCACGTGCGCCCCGGTCGCGGGCGCGACATCCTGCGTCCAGGTGACGCGCTCGGCGATCAGGCGATCTTTGCCCAGTTCCGCGGCGCCGCCTATTATCAGCGTGTTGTTGTGATAGTCTAATTCCAGCACAAAAAGCGGCTCCGCCGCGCCTGCAATGCCCAACCCCTTGCGCTGACCGATGGTGTAGCCAGGCAGCCCGCTGTGTTCGCCGTAAATCTGGCCGCGGCGATCAACAATTGGGCCGGGACGCATTGCCTCGGCCGCCCAATTGCGCAGAAAACGCCGATAGTCGTCGTCGAAGACAAAGCACAGATCCATCGAGTCGTGTTTGGAGGCGATGGGCAGCCCGCGCGCCGCCGCGAGGCGACGCACCTCGGATTTAGGATAGTCGCCGATGGGAAAGAGCACGTCGTTCAGCTCCGCCTGGCCGAGCACGCTGAGCACATAGCTCTGGTCTTTGGCCTCGTCCACACCCTTGAGCAACTGCACCTTGCCGTCCGCGCCGCGCCGCAGGCGAGCGTAGTGTCCCGTCGCCAAATAATCCGCGCCCAACCGTCGCGCATAGTTGAGCAGATAATCAAAGCGAATATGGCGGTTGCACTCGATGCACGGATTCGGCGTCACCCCGCGGCTGTAGCCATCGATGAAGAAATCCACCACCTGCTGTTTGAAGGGTTGCTCCACGTTAATCAGGTAGAACGGCATCCCCAATTCGTCGGCCACGCGCCGCGCATCGTGGACGCTCTCCAGGCTGCAACATTTGTTGGCCGAACCTTCGCCCGCGCCAACTTCCGCCCAAAGGCGCATCATCACGCCGATGCAATTGTATCCCTGCTCCACCAGCAGCGCCGCCGCCACGGATGAATCCACGCCGCCCGACATGGCGACGACGACGGTGGTGTCGGCAGGAGACTGGGCGTGCTTCGTGTCCATCATGGCGCTATTGTACACGAACTTGCCGCGCGCGCCGATTTCATCACGGCTCGATAAAGATCGTCATCTCCACCGTCAACCTGCTGCCATCTTCGGCGTTTGCGATCGCGCGCAGCAAGTACGGCTCGCCGTAGCGCACAGGTTCGCCTGACGGCCAGGCATCACCACTGTCGCCAAAGCGCCACACGTTGCAGTCGGGTTCGCCGCCGGCAAAGGCGCAGTAGGCGGCGTTGCTCTCAGTGCGTTGGTAGACCTCGCGGCCGTCGGCGTCGAAGATGCGCAGATCGACATTGCGGATGCCGTCGCCATCCTGAAACCCGCGTGCTGCATCGTAAGCCTCCACCTGAAAGACCAGCGCGCCATAGACGGTGCTATAGGCATCCCCCGGCTCCGTCTGCACGATATTCGCCTCAAGCGCAGCCGGTTGATTTTCTTCGTCACAGCGCGGTAAATCCGGATGGTCGATGACGAATGGAGTGTTCCAGGTTTCCTGGTCCCCGTTGTCGAGCACGATATCAGCAAAGACCGTGTAGTCGCCGTTGCAGATGAGCCGATCCGTGTCCGGCCAGCGGGCGCCACGGCCGATGTCCAGGGTGTTGCAGATCGGTTCGCCGCCGCCAAACACACAGTAGCCATAGGTGCGCTCGGTGTGCGTGTAGAACTCGTCGCCAAATTGATCCTGGATGCGGAAATCCACGCGCTCGATCTTGCGATTGCCGGGCGTGCGCCGAATCTCAGCCCGAACATACATCCGATCGCGGAAGGTGATCACACCATTGCCGATGCGCCCGATGCCGGCGCCGCTCACAAGATCGCCTTCCCAACCGCCGCCTCCTGGCCCGCCACCCGGCAGCACCACCAGCGGCGGCAGCGTGGGCTCCAACGACGGCAGCGTCACTACGGGCGGCAAGGTCGGCGTTGCTGGCGGCACGACCACCGGCGGCACAGTCGGGATAGGTGTAGCGCGCGGCGTAGGCGGCAGCTTGCCTGGCGGCAGGCTCGTCAGGTTGCCGGGGCATGTGATCAAGCGCGCCCCTGTTGAGACCCAACCGCGCGGTCCTGTCGGCAGCACTTGCACTTCGAGCCAGGTGGCGTCGGTGTTGCGCGCCAGCGGGCGAAGCTGGGCATTGAAAGGCGCCGCGCCAATGGGTGCAAAAGTCGTGCCAGGCCCCGAGCGCACGTTCAGATTGGGATTGGCGAGCACCGTGCAGGTCGCCTCCGCCTGCGGCGTGGCAGTGGGATTCGCCCGTCGCGTCGATGCAGGGGTGAGCGCAGGCGCAGGGCCAATAGCGCCACTGGCCGGATGCGTCAATGATAAGGAGTAGGCGCCGCGGTCGTTGCGCTGTTCTCCCGCGACGATCAGCAAATAGACGCCAGTGGCGGGAATCTCGACGCTGGAAATGCTTGCCTGGCTGTCGCTATCGGCGCTGCTCTCCATCAGCGTCTCCTCTGCCGTGGGGTCGAAGAGTTCAAGATAGGGCGTAAACTGGTCACTGCTTGCCGTCGCCGTCACAACATCGCCCGCACAGCCGCGCCACGCCCAGATTTCCCCGGCGCTTGTTTTCACGCTGCCCGTGACAACCGCGTTGGCCGGCAAACCTTTATCAAAAGTAAGGCCGGCAAGTGCCAGCGCGTCGCCAAAGTCAGAGCTGATCGAATAAGCGCCGCGATCGCTGCGCCGTTCGCCGGCCGCGACGACTGTGTAATGTCCATTCTCCTCCACGCGAACGACCGCCTGCGCCTGCCCGCCATCTTCGGACGCGGCTTCGACGATGGGCGCGGCGGTCGTGTCGGTGTAGACGCTCACAAAGGGCGTGAACGCGTCGCTGGCAACCGTCACGGTGAAGTGATCGCCAGCGCAGGCATCGATCTCCCACTGCTCGCCCAACGATCCGGTGATCCGCCCTGTCGTCGCACCCGTAGGCGGCAAGGGTTGTTTTGTCTGCGCCAGCGCGGCTGGCGCAGACAATAGCAGCGCCACCAGCAACAGCGCCGCCGCTGTTGCTCCTGCGATCCGACAAGCGATTGCTTTGCATTGATTCATGGCTTTTCCTCCAGTGTATTGCTCAAAACCTGCCGCGCTTCCAGTGCAAATGGCGCGCAGCTACAGGCCAGCACACGTTGCTGGAAGAGCGCGTTGCCCGCGGTCTCTTCACGCATTGCATTGCAAGCGTCATAGTGGGCGATGGCCGTTTGCAGCCACGTGACCTGCGTCTGCTGGGCCGCGGCGCGCGTGGCTGCGTCCTGCGCCTGGTCGCGCTGCACCGCGGCGCTGTGCGCGCGCAGCCGCGCCACCGTGCCCAGGCCCACCTGCGTCCAGGCGTAATAGACCGGGTCGTCTGCCGGCGTGAACGCGGCCAACGCCCCCTCCAACGCCGTCTGCGCCTGATTCAGCGACTCTTCGGCCGCGTCAAAATCGTTTTGCATCACTTGCCAGGTGGCGCGCACACGATACGCCAGCCCCAGATTCATCCGCGCGCGCGGGGCAAAGGGCGACGCCTGCTCCCCAGCCAGGCGCACCGCGCGTTCCAGCAGATCCACCGCCATATCGCTGTCCTGGATGGCCGCGGCCAGGTCTGGCGAAGAATTCTCGATGTTTTCTAGGGAAATACAGCTTTCCAGCCCGGCCGGCGCCTGCTGCGTGCGATAGGGAAAGAGCTGCGCCCGGTCAAGATAGACGCCGCCCAGCAGGATCAGCGCCGGTGTAAACGCCGCGTCATCTTCCAGCGCTTCGTTCAGCGCCGTGATCGCCGTCGTATACTGGCGCGATTTCTGAGCCAGCTCCCCCAGGACAAGGTGAAACAACTCCTTGCCTTCCCCTTTTTGCCAACCATCCACCGCTGGCTCCGCCTGCTGCAGAATGGCAAGCCCGCGCGCCGGCAAACCCGCCAACCCGTAAGAGATTGCCTGTGTCATCCAGAACAGGGCGCGGCTGCGCGGCCCCAATTTTTCGGATACGGTGAGGTTGGCGCTGTCTGGATTGGCGGCGTACGGCGTCGACGGCTGGATCGGCGCGCCAAATTCGTAGCCGCCCCACAGCGCGCTCGGCTCGCCTGCTCGATCCTGCGCATCGAAATAGAACTCCAACTCCAGGCTTTCAGGGTCAGTGGCGTCGGTCAGGTGGCCGAACACGACCATCTGCGCCTTGATGCGCCGCGCCAACTGGGCCGCGCTGTCCATGCGCGCGGCCGGCGTAGCGCCGGTCACATAACCCAGCGCGGCATTTTTGCCCTCGCCGCGCCCCAGCGAGTCGTGCCAGATCAGCACGTCGCGATCAAATTCGCCGGTGGCCTTGGCGTGCACATAGGCGTCGTCGAGCGCCTGGTAAAGCGTGGCGCTGATGTGGTCGCCAAACTCGGTATGGCGCATCGAGCCGTCGGGCTGGATCACGCCGATGTCCGCCACGGCGATGTTGAAGTTGCCGGTCATCGGCCAGACGTTCCACAGCGGCTCCAGCGTGGGATAGGCCAGACTGCCCGCAATGCCAAAGACGATGATCGCCAGCGCCAGCAGCGGCCAGAAGAGGCGGCGCAGCAACGCGCGTTCGGGATGGCGTTCGTCCTCGCTGGCAATCTGCCAGATTACGCCGTCCGCCGCGCGGCTGAAGAGTACAGGCACGCCCCACTCGGCGCCGCCTGGCGCGGCCAGATCGATTGCCTTGCGCCCTTCGCTCACTGCCGCGTCGACAGGCAGGCGGTCGGCCAACGCGCCGTAAAATTGTTCGGCAAAAGCCGCGGCCGCCGCGTCGCTGATCGCGTACTGCATAGCGACCGCAGCGGGCAGCCCGCGCTGCACCAGCGCGGCCGCGGTGCTGGAGAAGGGCGACTGTTCGTCCCCGGCCGCGCCCTCGCAGGCGTTGAGCACGGCCAGGCGCAGCGACTGCTGGTCTGAGAGCAGGCGGCAGAGCTGCGTCGCGCTCAGCAGCCAGGCCGCGCCGGATGCGTCGGTCATCACCAGCGAGCCTTCGCCGGCGCGCGCGTCAAAAAGCGCGTGGCCGCTGTAGTGGAGGATGTGCCACGGCCCCTGCTGCATGGCATCCTGCAGCGCCGGCCACGTCGCCTGTTCCAGCCAGACCAGCTCCACCTGCCCCTGCTCGATCGGCTGGCGCAGCGCTTGCGCCAGCGCGGCCTTTTCGCGCGCCACATCGAGCGGCGGCAGGTCGGTCGGCGCGGCCACCACGCCCAGCACGCGCAGCGGCGGCGTCACCGCAAAGTCGGGGTCGGGCAGCAGCAGCTCCAGATAGCGCATGATGGGTGTACGCCGCGAGAGCGCCACAAACTCCTGGCTGCGCGCGTCGTAGAGGAACTCCCACGGCACGGTGAGCAGCTCCGGCGCCAGGATGCGCAGCTTGAGCCGCACCCCCTGGCCCGCGCCGCTGGTGATTTGGCGGCTGCGGTCATACGCGGTGCGGAGGTCGCCCTGGATCAGCGCGTCGAAGAGCGCGGCGCCAAAGCGCTGCACCTGCTCGCCATCGCCGGGAC
>JACSRH010000014.1 GCA_014879855.1 Caldilineaceae bacterium
GGTCATCAACGGCGTCATCCTGCCGGATGAGCCGTTGCACACGCACGAGGGTGAACGTGTGCTCATCACATTTCTGGGCAGCGACAATGGCACAGAGGATCTGGTGCGCGGCGATATTGATCTGTCAGGCCGCGCACCAGCGCCTGTCGACTATATCCCGCCGACTGAGTCATTGGCCGCGCTATTAGCGAACGCTGTACGCGAACAGCCGATTGACGCTGCTGCGTGGAATGCACAGTGGGCAGCGATTGAGGCAGACATGAACAAGCGTGATCAGGCTGACGATCAGCGCGAGGGGCGCCGCTGAACCATGACCCGGTACCTCCTCGACACCAATCACCTATCGCCCTTAGTCAGCGTGGGCCATCCGCTTCGACAACGCATACTGGCCCAACGCCGCCGGGGAGATGACTTCGCACTTCCTGTCCCAGCATTGACCGAACTTCTCTACGGTATTCACCTGACGCTGCGCGCAGTGCAGAATCTTGCCGAGTGGCAGCGGCTTCAACACAGCTTGGGGTTGTATCCCATCAATCAACTTGAAGCAGAACTGGCGGCTGAACTCCAGACTTCGCTGCGTCGCCGTGGCTGGCAACTTGCCACCGTCGATGCGCTGATTGCAGCCGTTGCCCTGCGTCACGACCTTACGCTGCTGACCACTGACGGCGATTTTGCTGCAGTCCCTGGCCTGGTATGTGAGAATTGGCTGCGGTAGCCAGTCAGGCTCCAACTCGGCCAGCCCGTTGCGCTGATTTAGTGGTTCCTGCCGCCACTGGCTACTGCGAAGCAACCAATGCGTCAGTGACTATCTGCCGGCTTCCCTCGGATCTCAAGGTCGTGGCTGCCTTGCCAACAACCTGCCAGCGCGCCTCAATCGTATCTGCCGACAAGTCAGCACCGCAAGCCCATTCGACGAAGTAGCCGCCATTTGTAACCTTTGCGAACTCATCGGGATCTCGCAGTTTCTCAAAGGCCTCATCGTTCAAATATGGGCGCACATCGAAAACACCGCTGCTGCCGTCGTGGGCAATGATGGACAATGCCCAGTTGGGCTGAGGGTGAACTTCGATGAGTTTCATCGGTGTTGATTGATCGAAATCCTGCCACCCGTGTTGCCGCCTGCACTATCTTGCAGCGTAAATCCAGTTGACGTAAGCGCAAAGTGGTCGCCGATTAACGCTGCGGCGCCGCCACTGCACCCTGTTCAACCGCCCGCAGCAGTTGCTCCTGTGCCCAGCGGGCCAGGCTCTTCCCCTCTTGCGCCGCGCGTGCCGCAGCCTGGGCGTGGGCGTTTGGGGGAATGCGCAGCGAAATGCGGCCAGAGTAAGGCGTCTGTGGGCGGCGCCCCAGTTGGACGGACATAGCAAGGTACCCGTCCACAGCCTCTTCAAAGGCGCGCAGCAATTCTTCGACGCTTTCGCCGTGAAAGGTGACAATGTCCGTGATGCCATCCAGCCGGCCAAAGAAGAGACGGTCTTGTGCATCAAATTCGATGTGGGCGGTATATCCCTGGTATGTCAGTGTATTGTTCATGGTGTGACCCCAGCAAACTCAAGAAACTCGCGCATGGCGCGCACCTGATAGCGCTTGGCCTCTTTTCCTGGATGCGGGCGATGAAAATCAGCGCGTTTGCCTTGCAGGACAAAAGCGACGCGCGACCCACTCCCCTCGATGTCAGCGTTGTCGTCGTAGCCCTACGTCGGTGTAGCTGTCACAGCCATCGCTCTATAATGCTGATTCGTGTCAATGGAGAACCGAATAACACGAGCGCATTGCAGCAATGTGCTCCATTTCATGCCACAAGCACGGTGGTAATGAACCAATCCTCATCTTGTTCCAGAATTGCAGCGAATTCCTTGTGCATTGCTCGACTCATCCTCTTTTCAACCGGCAGCCTGCGCACACCCGCACATCCCTTTGTTGCCGGAGGATGCAGGGCGCTCCCGAATAGTTGAGTGCATGATACCATCGGTGAGACATGCCGCCAAGCGTCACAAAAATCGCTAGAACACGGATC
>JACSRH010000083.1 GCA_014879855.1 Caldilineaceae bacterium
GCTCGAAGTCGGCCAGGCTGGTGCCCATGCCGCGCGATGCATCGCTGAGGCTGCCGCCAAAACTGCCGCCGCCTGGCGCGCCGCCTTCCCCGCCGCCGCCTGGCAACGTTGCGGGCTGGCCGCCGGGGCCATAATACCAGCGTCGATACGGCCCATACATCGTGGGCGATGGAATATACCAGCCCGGCGCCGGCGCATTGACGGCCTCAAATTTGCGGATGTAATCTTTATCGATGCCAAACGCAATCGCGTAGGGGAGCCAGCGATCCCAGATTTCCTTCTGCGCTTCGATGTCCGCATATTTGTCGATATTGCGCAGATATTCCTTGAAGGCTTTCCAACGCGCCGCGGCCTCGGCGCCGGCATCCGTCTTGCGCGGCATGTAGCGCGAGGCGATCAGGATGGATACGGCAATGGCGAATAAGCCAATCCCCGGACAGAGCGCCGCGGCCGAGAGGTCGACAAACAAGACAATCAGCAAGACTGCAAGCAGAACTGCCACCACCATTGCCGCGCCGCCCAGGAAGCCGAATTGTGTGCGCACGGACTCCGGGTTGGTGCGATAGTAACCGCGCGCAATCAGATCTTCATACATCGCCGTCTTGATGCCGGGGATGTCCTTGTAGAATTTGTTCTTCAGTTTGGAAAGCTTTTTCTCGTCGCCCTTTCCAAACACATCCGACAGCAATTGCTGCTCGAACCCATGCAGCGATACATCTTTATGTTCGCGCCGATAAATGAAGTCCGTCCCCATGCGGAAGAACCCATCTTCCTTGACTTCGGTGATGCTCATGGCCTTGCGCCGCGCCAGATCAACGACAGTGGCGATGATATCCTGCATGTCGGCGCTGTCGTCGAGCAGCGTGCCGGCCAGACCAGGCGGCAGGTCGTCGGGTGGTTCGGGCAGGTAGTCAGCCACGCGTTCGATCGGCTTGTCGCGGCCATACTTGTACCACATGAGGTAAACCAGCGCCGGACCGCCCAGCAGCAGCGCCAGCGCCAGCACGCCGAGCAGCACGGTGGCGACCGGCCCCCAGCGGTCGCGATATGTCTGCTCCGCCTCCAACTGCGCCGCGCGCGCGTCAGCCGCGGCTTGCCAGCTCGGCGCCGCGCCCGCCACCACGCCGGAGGTGAACTGTACACGCACTTCGAGCTCTTCACCGGCGCGCACTGTGCGCTTGGTGTCGAACAAGATGGTGCGGTTATTGTCCAGCCGTTCAGCGGTCACTGAATCGCGCGCGTCGGCGCCATTGATATACGCCGCCCACTCGTCGATCGTCGCAGGGCTGGGAACAAGCACGCGCACGCGCGACGCCAGCACGGGGAATTGCCGATCGGCGTAGACCGCTTTCCACCACACCTGATCGCCGCCCGCATAGTAGCGGAGTCCATCGTGCACGCGGTAGCTGAGCGTGTAGGTCTGCGGCTGACTGGTTTCCGGGAAATACCAGCGAACTGTATAGCTGCCGCCTTCATCGTCCACCACAAAGGTGTAGGGCAAGCCGCCGCCCATCGCCTGCTTGTAGATGTTGCCGGCGGCGTCGGTCACGGCCCAATCCGACAGATAGGCAAAGTTCTGCTTGGGAATATTGCGATAACCAAAGCTAAAGGCGCCATCCACAAAGCGGATCGCCTGATGTTCGGCGACGTCAAAAGTGCCGTCGTCGTTGACCTGGATGTCGACATCAAACCGTTCCCACACAAGGCTCTTCTCGGCGGCGCTGACGGGTAGCGTAGCGCTGCCGGCCAGCATGCCAAACAGCATGGCCGCCAGGAAAAGCCAAATCCAACGAGACTGGGTGCGCATTTTGCCTCCCTTACGCTGAAGTTCCACTGACACTGCAATCGAGGGCCGGTCAGGACAGCGCCGTTAAGAATTGAGCCGGTCGCATCAATCGTACGCTGTACGCCGGCGCATGAATTGCTTGCACCGTCTGGCGCCACTCAATCATGGCGCATCGTCCAGCAGCTTCCATGACATTTTACCAACAAAGATGCTGACTTCCAACCTCTTTTGTCTGACAGGGCTTTGCCGTCAGGGTGGCTCCTGCTCGAGCACGTTGTCGAGTTGTTCCACCTCGTTGCTTTCCAGCGGCGGCAATTCATGCAAGCCGGTCAGGCCAAAGTGCTGCATAAACAGGTCGGTCACGCCATAAAGCACAGGCCGCCCCGGCGCGTCGAGCCGGTCGACTTCCTCGACCAGGCCGCGCTGGAGCAGCGAGCGCAAGATGCCGGAACAGTCGACCCCGCGCACCGCCTCGACCTGCGCACGCGTCACCGGCTGGCGATAGGCAACCACTGCCAGCGTTTCGAGCGCGGGCGCGCTGAGTTTGGTCGTCATATCCAGGTTGAGAAAGGTTTCGATCAGGGTGGCCGCGGCGGGCGATGTCACCATTTGAAAGCGGCCGTTGCGCTCGGCCACGCGCAGCCCGCGTGCCTGCGCGCGATACTCCTCAGCCAGCCGGCGCAGATGCGCCTCGACGGCTTCGACCGGTGCGTTGAGCGCGCGCGCCAGTTGGATCGTCTCCACCGGCGCGTCGGCCACAAACAGCAGGCTTTCCAGCGCGCCAGGCAGCGACAGCGCAGTTTCGCCCGCGCGCACCGATAGGTCGTTACTTTCTGTTTCCGCGGCAAGCACGACCCCGTCAGCACCGTTTGCCAGATTCAACGCCGGCTGCAAATGTTCATCAGCAAGAGGACCGACTGTGTCACAAACAACCGGTTCCTGAACCACTGTGTCCGCAGCAATTTCCGCCGGCAGTTCATTGCCAGTCGCCCCTGCTTCTGCTGTGGCGCCTGGCAATGAACTGCCCTCAATGGGTGCAGCCGCCAGCGTGGAGGCGCTATCGATGAGGCTGCTGCCGGTGAGGCTGCTGCCGGTGAGGCTGCTGTCAGTGAGGCTGCTGTCAGTGAGGCTGCTGTCAGCGAGGCTGAGGCTGCTGCCGGTGAGGCTGCTGTCAGTGGAGTGGCTAGAGATAGGATCAGGCATAAGCGGTGCAGCAGCGCTTCCAGAAAAGGCATTGATAAGCAGGCGAAAGTTATGCAGCGTGACGCGGACAAAGCGTCCCAGCGTCATTGACTGTGGCGGTGCGTTTACGCTCGGCATCGTAGGGTCATACGTTCCATTCCGGTTCGAAGGGGGCGCACCGCATGTGCACGTCAAGTTTACCCAGCCGCAGCCCCATGTCCTGCTCGATGATGTCGCGAGTGACATCCACCACTTCGTCGGTTTTCATCGGGATGTCGATGTCCGGCGCGGTCTCGATTTCCAGCCGGATGTCCACCGAGCCGCCGCGCGAGCGCACAGCCGGCACCACCGTGATCACTTCGGCCAATTGGTCGAGATGCCATTGCAGACGCCGCGCCACGCTGACCGTGTCCAACTCCGCGGAGCCGCCTTCTGCGGTGCGGATGCGCACCCCACGCCGCCGCACCGTCGAGACCTCGAAGAAAAGCAGCGCGCCCAGGATCAGGATCGCACCGATCCCAAGCGCCGCCTGCCCGACGACAAAGTAGGTGGGGTTCTCGGCCTGGACGCGGCTCAGCCAGGCTGCCGCGTCAGAGAGAGCAGCCTGCAGCCAGGCGATAGTCAGCAGCGGTGCGATCGCCACGATAAGACATAAGACAAGCAAAACCACCCAAAGCAGGATGGCGACAACCCGATTGAATCCATTCATGCAGCTTCACCTTCCGGTGCGGGATGGAAAGATGTGGTTATTATACTGCACGCCGTTGACCTTGCCGAACTCGCCACGCACCGCCAACTGCCAGGAGCAGCAAAACAGCACCGGCTGCCGCCAGCCCTAGTCCTAACCGCCATGCGGTTGGTTCAAATTGGAAAATGACTCGATGTTCGCCCGCCGGTGTGACCACGCCGCGGAAGAGACCGTTGACAGCTTTGATCGCGGTCGGCTTCCCATCCACCGTCGCGGTCCAGCCCGGATAGAAGCTGTCGCTCAGCACCAACAAAGCCGGCGCGACGCTCTCTGTGAGAATTTCAACCTGTTCGGGCGCATAGGCAAGGAGTTCGGCGCGGTCATTTTCCCCCGCGGGTTGCGCGTCATCAAGCGAGCCTTCAACCGCGGTCACGCGGCCTGCATTTTCACGCAGCAGAGCCAGCGCCGCGTCCTGGTTGTCGACTGTCGCCAACTCACTCGCCAGATAAGCGCGCGGCAGGACGTCCATGTTGCGATAAACTTTGACATCGCCGCTGTGCTCCAGGCGGAAGCGCCCACGGTCGCTGGGCAGTAGCGCTGTAAACATCTGGGTGCGGGCGTCGTAGAGCGTTGCCGCCTCCACGACCAATGCTGCGTCACCGGGTTCGGCGGTGAGGAGCAGTTCCGCCACCTCGACTGGCGCGGCCAGCGGCAGCCGCGCTCGGTAAGCTTGCCGTCCGCGCTCGACATCACGATAGGCCACCACCGCGCCGGCGCTGATGGCCAGGGGACTGTTCATTACCCCGTTGGCGAAGTGCGCGCCCGGCGCGCCGCCCGCGGTCAAGGCGATGCGTTCGCTGGAGCCATTGCGTGCGACAACTTCGAGCCAGGCAACCGGACGGGCTTCATCTTTCAGCGCGGCCAGCGCGGCGGCGTCCCCTTCAACATAGCCGATAAGATCGACGTGAGTGGCTGCAAAAGGCAGCGGCGCCTCAATCTGCAAAGGATCCGGCGCGCGCCGCAAATCAGCGCCGATTTGCCGATCGTAAAAGACATCCTCAAACCAGAGATCGCGCACTTTGTCGGTGAGGATGTAGACGACGTTGAGCATTGCCAGCAGTTGGCTATCCGGCATGTCGGCAATCTGCTCGCGCAGTCGGCCATCGGGCACAAGGCGCTCGGCTGGAACAAGCAGCTCCGCAAAGCGGATGTAGCGTTGCAGCGGCAGCACGCCGCCGTCAAAGCCGTCCACCGCGGGGATGCGCCAGAAAAGCGGTAGATTGGGCGCGAGCAGTTCCTGCACCTTCTGCGCGATGACCAGATCGTGGAAAGCGTCGTCGTCCAGTTGGGGCGGCGGGTTTTCGACGAGGATGCGCCGGTAGTCGGCCATGTCGCCAGGGTCATAGGTGATCGTGCTCATGCCGAGGAAGCGGCCCGCGGCGGCCGCGCCGGGTGTGGTGCGTTCCGGGCTGGTGAGCAGATGAGCGGGCGCGGTGCGGAGGTCATAGACGGCCTGTGGCGCGGTCGGGTGCGTGTGCGGCAACGCGCGCGCGGCCACGAGCAGCTCGACCGCGGCCAGGCCAGGCAGCAACACCAGCGGCGTGATGCGCGCCAGCCGTGGTCGCCACGCACCCAGCGCGGCCAGCCCAACGCCCGCCAGCACCGCTGCGCCCAGCGTATAGAGCATCATCCAGCGCGCGGGCGCACGAAAGAGATCAAAGCCGGGCATCACTTGATAGAGCAAATAATAGACTGGGTTCCAGCGTCCCAGCGCCAGGAACAACCCCAACCCTGCCAGCAGCAGGCCAAACGTCCGCGCCGGGCCGCGCCCTTGCCATGCCCCCAGCAGCGCCAGCGCCAGCCCAATGATCCCGACATACGCGACGTACTCCGTGTAGCCCGGCGTGTCGAAGATCGCGCTGAGGCGCGCCAAGCCGTAACTGGGCAGCAACGTCCAACCGAGCGCCAACGGTTTCAGGCTGAAACTGCTCGCCTCGGCATAGCTCAGCCCGCCGCTGCGCAATCCCAGCCCGCTCAGCTCGAGTGTTGGCAACAACTGTGGCGCGGCGAGGAGCGCGCCGATCCCAATGCCGCCGCAGTAGACGAGCAGGACAGGAACGAGCGAGAGAAAGAGACGTTTGACGGATGAAGGGTGAAGGGTGAATGAAAAGCGACGCTTCCCTTTTTTCTCCTTGTCTTCCCCTCTCTCCTTGTCTTCCCCTCTCTCCTTGTCTCCCCCTCTCTCCTTGTCTCCCCCTCTCTCCTTGTCTCCCCCTCTTCCCCACGGCCAGATGATCCACACGCCCAGAGCAAAGAGGTTGATAAAAACGGTCTGTGTATGGCCGGCCAGCAGCATTAACGTCACGAGAACAGCAAAGCCAGCGCCGGCGAAAAGCATCCCAGAAATAGGAGCCCGGACGTCCCCGTCCAGCCGGAAAGGTGGCTGCGACCGCACCGTAGCCAGACAGAGCGCCGCCCACGGCAGCCAGGCTGCTCCGTTGAGTTGGTTGATGTGCCCCAGCAAACCGCCGACAAAGCCGCTGCCCGCCAATACGACGCCGGTCAGCAACGCAGGTGCAACCGTAAAGCCCCAATAGCGGAGCAATGCATAGCCGCCCAATCCCAGCAGCCAGGTGTGCAACGCTGCACTCCAGTAAATCTGCCTGGTCACCGACAGACCCAGCCCGCTGGCTGCAAATAGCGGCCAGTGCAGCGGATAGAGAGCAGCCGCCTGCGGATTCGCCAGCAGCGGCGCGCCGAGAAAGAGATACGGATTCCAAAAGGGCAATCGCCCCGCGCGCAGGGTTGTTCCTACATATTCCCAGTATGGGTAAAAGTAGAGTTGAATATCGCCGCCAGCCAGCACCCGGTTGGTGAAAAGGATGCGCCCGTAGAGGAGCAGCACAAAGCTGGCGAGCAAAAGCGCGGCCAGCACATCCCAGGCAACAAGCCGCCGGGCGCGAGGCCGGTGATCCGCGGCGCGACTCATGGCCCACCTGCTGCAACGCAGGCGGCTGCCGGCAACGCGGTTTCCGCCAGCGCGCGCCAGGCCGGCGTGCACCGCGCGGCTGCCGGCATTCGACAGACGCGCCAAGCGGCTGGCGGCTGCGCGCGCTCGCTGATCTCGTACACGGTGAAGCGTCCAGCGCGCAGCCGTTCCTGCATGGTGAGACGGCGCAGCGCCAGATTTATCGCCAGATCGCGCTCCGGCGACCAATCAGCGACGACGAGATAGCGCGGGCGATGGGGGGTCTTGGCCGCGTTGTCGGCCAGATAAACGCTGCTCGGATACCAGCGCAAGTCGACGCGGCCCTCCTGCACCGGTGTGAAGAGCTCAAAACGAAAATGCCAGCCCAGGTTGCGATGATAGATAACCGGCGTGGCGTCGGCATGGACTTGTAGCCAGGCGGCAACCTTGCTGAGTCCCATGTAGGCGCCATGATCGCCGCCGATTGGCAGTCGCCCCTGCGCGGCCTGTATTGCCGGCCCTGGCGCCATCAGCAGCAGCAAGCCTGCTAATGCCACCGGCGCCCACTGGAGGATATGTCTTTGGCGCAGAGATGCAGAAGCGCGGAGGGTCGCAGAGGAAAAGTAAACCAGGGTTTGTAAAGTATTTCTCTGCGCTTTCTCTGCATCTCTGCGCCTCTGCGTCAAGCTTTGCGTCAAAGCGCGTTCAGTGGTGAAGGCAAGCAGCAAGGCAACCACCGGCGCCAGCGGCAGCAGGTAGCGATCCCAGATCTGCACAGTCGTGATCACATGCAGCGCCAGGAATGTCAGGCCCCACAGCGCAAGCTTGATGACGGGCGATTTCCGCAACGCGCACTGGCGAGGGTGGGTGGTCTGGACGAGCACCAGGGCGATTCCTGCTCCTAAGGCAAGCGCCCATAGCAACCCATTGCCCAGCAGATAGCTGCCCTGCACCGCCCAATCTTGCAGCCGCGACAGCCACGTCGCCGGTGCGGAGAAGGCAAAGCCCGCCGCGTTGCGCGCACCCAAATCCCACGGCGACGGCGCCACTGCCCAGCGCAGGCTGTCCCAGAACATGACAGGCGCGACGACCAGCAGCCCGCCTGCCAGCAGCGCGCCCGCCCCGCGCAGGAGTTTGCCACGTGCATACGGCGCGTCAGGACTGAAAGCCAACACGAGGGGGACGAACAGAACGCCCTGTTGCTTGGTCATCAGGGCGATGCCGAGCCAGACGCCTGCCCAGAAAAGCCGCCGGCGCACCGCGGCCAGGAGCGCCAGCATTCCAGCCAGCACCAGCAGCGGATCGGTGAAAGCCGTGGGTGCAAAGCTGATCGCAAAGGGGTTGAGCGCCATCCACAGCGCAGCAAACAACGCCGTGCGCGCTCCCCACCAGAAGCGCGCCAGCGCGGCCACTACGGCGATGGTGAGCGTGCTGCACGCGATGTTGAGGAATCGTGCTGCGGCTGGCGTTGCCCCAAACAGGTCAAACGTCCAGCCCAGCAACCAGAGGTAAATGGGTGGCTTGTCTGGCCATACGGTCAGGAAGAGTGGATCGACGCGCCAGCCATGCAGCGCCCAAACGCTGTAGATAGCTTCGTCTTGATGAAAGGCAAAGCGGTTGAGCAGCACCAGGCGCAACCCAAAACCGGTCAGCAGGATGCCGACAAGCAGTGCGCGGGCGCCCAGCGCAAGCGGCGTCGACCGTACGCGCTCGCTTTGTCGAATGGTAGGGTTGGCGACCAGCATCTGTCTAATCGACAAACCGGTACTTCACCAACGTGCGCAGGGCGACGATGCCGTCGCGCCAGGTGATCTTCTTGCCTTCGTGGAAGGCGCGGCCATTATAGCTGATGGGCACTTCGAAGATGGTGTAGCCGCGTTTGAGAATTTTTGCCGTCAGCTCCGGCTCGATCTCGAAGCGGCGGCTGCGCAGCGGCATATCCGCGATCACATCGCGGCGGAAACATTTGTAACACGTTTCCATGTCCGAGAGCGACGTGCCATAAAAGAGGTTGGTCACGATTGTAAGCATCTGATTGCCGAAAGTGTGGGTCAGGCTCATTGCCGCACGCGGCCCGCCCAGAAAGCGGCTGCCATAGACAACGGGCGCGCGTCCATCCAGGATCGGTTCGAGCAGCTTTACATAGTCGCGCGGGTCGTACTCCAGGTCTGCATCCTGGATGACGATAAGGTCGCCGGTCGCGTGTTCGAACCCGGTGCGCAGCGCGGCGCCCTTGCCGCCGTTGGCCGGATGGAAAATAATCTTCATATCGGGTTGGGGCGTGCGTTGCCACTCGGCAAGAATATCGCGCGTGCCGTCGGTGGAGCCGTCGTCGACAATGACGATCTCGCGTTCAACCACCGTGGGCCCATTGAGGTGTGGGTTGCTGCCCGATGGATTGACCGTCAAATCAACAGTGCGCACCAAACGCACGATTTGTTCCAGGGTGGCTCGCTCATTGTAGACGGGTATGACAATCGATAACTTCACAACGACACCTGTTTGAAAAGGGCGAGAACGCATTGATTGCTGCCGGCAATGACGCCCTGAAAACGAATCCTTGTGGCCCGGTTATTGTTCGCTCACCTGGTGCGCCAGGATGATAGCTTCGGCGACGGCGCGCATCGGTTTGCGGTTGTTCATGCTCATCTTCTGGATCTTGCGGAACGCTTCGGTTTCGGTCAGCCCCTGTGTGTCCATCAAGATGCCCTTGGCGCGGTCCACGGCCTTGCGCGTTTCCAATGCATCTTGCAAGCTGGAAACCTCACGCTCCATAGTGCGGAATTCGCTGAAACGAGCGAGGGCCACTTCGATGGCCGGCGTCAGATCGCTTTCGCGGAAGGGTTTGACCAGATAGCCGGCCACGCCTGCCTGCCGCGCCCGTTGGACGAGCTCCTGCTGGCTGTAGGCGCTGAGCAACAGCACGGGCGCAATGCGCTCCTCGGTGAGCACTTTGGCGGCTTCGATGCCATCCATATCCGGCATCTTGATATCCATAATGATAATATCCGGGCGTAACTCGCGCGCCAGATTAACGGCGCTGCGTCCATCACCCACCTCGCCCACCACCAGATAGCCCAGGTTGGTCAGCATTTCCCGCAGGTCCATGCGGATCAAGGATTCATCGTCAGCGATAATCACTCGTGTGCGCTCCACGCTCACAGCTCCTTTGGTCTTGCGACCTTGCCTGCTTCCATCGACGCAGTGTGACCAGATGAACCTCTTGCGCCGAACAATAGATGAGATGTTCCAGAATCATTGCAGCGATAGTAGCTGGCGTCACCACTACGTCCGCACCACCACGAAACCTATTTTTACCGCACATGCCACGAATTATGCAAACTTTCCGGGGCAAATGACTACTCTACTCGCAGGAATCGTAGGGGGAATGCTTTTGCGAAAATGGCAGCGCAACAGCGCCACAAGCGTCTGGAAAGTCATCTATGTGACGCGTCCGCTGCGCTTGGGCAGGGTCACGGTGGCGCGCGTGCCAGTGGCCGCCGGTGCGCCATCGCTCTCTTGCACTAGGGATTCCATGCGCAGCGAACCCTTGAGATCGTCCGTGACTAATGTGTGGACGATCTGTAGCCCCAGACTGTGCGAAGTGTGTCCCGGATCGAAATCAGGCGGCAGTCCGCTGCCATCATCCTCGACTTGAATGATGACCGTATCGCCCTGATCCTCCAGAGTGATATAAATCAGCCCGCGCGTCCGATCTTTGAGGCCATGCTCCACCGCGTTCAGCAGCAGTTCGTTGACAACCATGGCCAGGGGCGTCGCCTGGCTGGCGGGCAGGCGCACCGACGGCCCTTGCACCTGGATGGTGATCTCCTGCTCTGGGCTGGCGGAGACTTGCGTCACCTGGCTGGCAATCCGCTGGCAAACATCTTTGACGTTGATGGGCCGATGCTCGTCCTGGCTCAAAAATTCATGAATGACCGACATGCTGAGCACGCGGTTGACGGCATCGGTCAGATGCTGGCGCGCCTCATCGCTTTCAACGCGGCGCGCCTGAATGCGCAGGATGGCGGCGATATTTTGCAGATTGTTCTTGACGCGATGGTGCACTTCTTGAATGATCGCAGACTTGACATTCAGTTCGCGTTCTTTTTGAACAGCTTCCGTGGCGTTGTGGAGCAGCACAAGCACCGCGTCGACGCCGCCACCTTCCGCTGAATGTGTAGAAAAAGGCGTCCACGGCAGCGCCAACCAGTAATTGCGCCAGGTGATCGTCGGCATGCGCAAGGGGATGGCCGAGCGCACCCAGATGCGCCCATCTTCGCTCTCGATCCGTGCGGTCTGGCAGCTATGTGACTTGAATGCGCCTTCCACCATCTCGATATCGCAGGGCTCCAACGCCCGCAGCCGCTGCTCACGCACTTCAGGCGTAATGCCGATGCTGCGAAAGAGATTCGCCGCAATCCCGCTCATATACACGATGGTGCGTGTATGATCAACCATGTACACGCCATCGTAGAGCGAGAAAGCGCTCAACACCGCGGCGCTTTCCAATTCACCGCGCGCACACATTTCCTGCATCCACACCACTGCCTGGCGAAAGTGGCGACTGCGCCGCCGCTGCCGCTCGTGCGCGATCATGTTGGTCTCGACTAGCATGGCGCCGATCACTTTGCCTTCTTGATTCGCGATGGGAAAGACATCCTGGATCACGGGCGCGCCATTGCTGAGCACTTCGCGCTGACGCCGGCCGCCGCTGCCACTGTTGAGCGCCTGCAACAACAAAGGCTGCACTTCCGCGTTCAAGATGCGCCCACTGGCATCTTTGCGATACAGTGAGGAGATCGAGTTGGGAATGGCATGAAAGGCAACGATAGCCTTTTCTTTGGAGAGGGGCGTGCACAACAACACATCAGCGCGGCTGACATCTGCCGTAATGCGCAGGCCAGCTTCTACTTTGCGTAGAAGTTCCAGATCGGAAGGTAAAAGTCCAGGCGAGTTGGCGACTTGACTGTTCATAGTCAGTTGCGAACAAACGGTGTTCGATACAGATGGCGTTCGAGACAAGCAGTGTTCGATGCAAGCAGTGTTCGATGCAAGCAGTGTTCTAAACGAGTAAAGACCGACGACGCTGTCATGTGTGTTTGGTGCAAAAAGCTCCCGCAGAACAATTCTGTGGGAGCTTTTTAGAACTCTGGTCGGGGCGAGAGGATTTGAACCTCCGACCTCTTGAACCCCATTCAAGTGCGCTACCAAGCTGCGC
>JACSRH010000087.1 GCA_014879855.1 Caldilineaceae bacterium
CTGGGCCAGGTGCACGACGACGAGTGGCCGATCCTGCTGGAAGCGGCCAATCTGCTGGCCAACACCGCCATCTTCATCGACGACACGCCCGCGGCCACTGTCAACGAAATCCGCACCAAGTGCCGCCGTCTCTACGCCGAACATGGCCTGGACCTGGTGCTGATCGACTACATGCAGCTCATGTCCGGCACGTCGAGCGGCCGCGAAGCCAATCGCCAGCAGGAGATTTCCTTCATCAGCCGCTCGCTCAAAGGGCTGGCGCGCGAACTGAACGTACCCGTGATCGCGCTGAGCCAGCTTTCGCGCGCGGTCGAAAGCCGCAGCGACAAGCGGCCCATGCTCTCGGATTTACGCGAGAGTGGATCAATTGAGCAGGACGCGGACGTCGTCCTCTTTATCTATCGCGAGGACTACTACATCGAAGACACCGACCGCCAGAACATCGCCGACATCATCGTCGCCAAGCACCGGCACGGCTCGACGGGCACGGTCAGCCTCTACTTCCGCAAGGAACTGACGCAGTTTCGCGATCTCGAAGTGCAACGCACTGAACTAGACTATTAAACCGGACTACGAAACGATGCCATTGCAATCTAAAGGCTTTATCGGCTTTCCCGACGCCAAAATGAAAGCGGTGAAGGTGCCCGATTTTTTCTTCACCGACCTGCTGCCCACGATCGACGACCTCGCCGAACTGAAGCTGACGCTGCACTGCTTCTGGCTGCTCAACGAGCAGGACGGTCAGCTCAAATATCTGCGCGGTGAAGAGCTGCGCGGCGACGAAATTCTGCTGCGCAGCCTCACCCCCGACAACAATCTGCGCACGCCCCAACAAGCGCTGGAGGATGCGTTGGAACGCGCCGCGGCGCGCGGGACGTTGCTAAAGCTGGAGATCGAGCGTGCGGCGGCTTCCTCGACTGAAGATTGGTACTTCATCAACACAGTGAAAGGGCGGCAGACGCTGGCGCTGGTGCGCCAGGGCAAGCTGGACGATCTGCGCCACGTGCTGCCCGAAGAAGCGCGGCTCAAAGTAGAGCGGCCGAATATTTTTGTGATGTATGAGCAGAATATCGGGTTGCTGACGCCGCTGATCGCCGACCAGTTGCGCGATATAGAGAGAAGTTATCCACCGGATTGGATCGACGAGGCGTTTACGATTGCCGTCGCCAGCAACAAACGCGCGCTGCGCTATATTCTGGCGATCCTGAAGCGGTGGGAGACGGAAGGCAAAGATGAGCGAACCAATGAAGCGCGTGGACGCGATAGTGAGGCGGATCTTCGACGTAAATACATCCCCGATGAATACTCCGACATCATCCTCGGTTGAGGATGTCGCCGGCGCGACGAGCATACGCAGCGCGCGGGCGCTCCCCGACCTGCACCACGCCGCGGCGCCGCCCTGCCCGATTTGCGGCGGGATGGGCTTTATCGTGCCCGATCTGCCGATCGGCCATCCTGACTATGGGCGCGCGGCGCCCTGTACGTGCCGGGCGCAGGAAATCCAGGCGCGGCGGCTGCGTTCGCTCCAGTCGATCAGCATGGTGGAGAGTCTGCGCCGACTGACCTTTGACAACTTTCGCGCCGAGCCATCCCATTTGCCGCCCGACAAGCAGCTCAACTTGCGCCGCGCCTTTGAAACGTGCGTCAATTTCGCTGCGCGCCCTGAAGGCTGGCTGCTGATCACCGGCGCGTACGGCTGTGGCAAGACGCATTTGGCGGCCGCCATCGCCAACGCGCGGCTGGCGGCAGGCCAGCCGGTGGTTTTAATGGTGGCGCCCGATCTGCTCGACCATCTGCGCGCGGCGTTTAGCCCGCAAAGCGAGCTGGCCTACGACGAGCTCTTCGAGCAACTGCGCAACGCGTCGCTGCTGATCCTCGACGATCTGGGCGCACAGTCCAGCACAGCCTGGGCGCAGGAGAAACTTTTTCAACTGCTCAACCACCGCTACAACGCCCAACTGCCCACTGTGATCACCACCAACCAGCGGCTGGAAGAACTTGACGCGCGCCTGCGCAGCCGCCTGCAAGATTTGGGACTGGTCAACCATGTCATGATGCTGGCGCCGGACTTCCGCACCGGCAAAGCCAGCGGACAGAGCGATCTGAGCACCCTGCATCTGCACCGCGAGCACACTTTTGATGTTTTCGACGCGCAGCGCAGCGACCTCACCGCGGAACAACGCACCAATCTGCGCGAAGTCGTAAAACGCTGTCTGGAATATGCCGAGGAGCCACACGGCTGGCTGGTGCTGATGGGCACCTACGGCTGCGGTAAGACGCATTTAGCGGCCGCCATCGCCAACCGCTATGTTGAACGCACGCGCACGGACGTGATGTTCGTTGTCGTGCCCGATTTGCTCGATCATCTGCGCGCGGCGTTCAACCCGCAGTCGAACACGCCGCTTGACCGCCGTTTCGACGAGGTAAAACGTGCGCCCTTGCTTGTCCTGGATAACCTCGGCACCGAAAGCGCCACACCCTGGGCGCGCGAGAAACTCTTCCAACTGCTCAACTTTCGGTATACGGCGCTGCTGCCCACCATCATCACCACCAGCGCCGAACCAAAACAGATCGAACCCTGGCTGCGCACGCGCATGATGGATGTCAACCGCTGCCAATATTTTGGCATCATTGCCCCTGGCTATCGCGGCAGCCAAAGCCAACAAGATCAGCGCGCAAAAAAAAGCGCACGCCGGTGACCTCCAATCTCCATTCTCTGCAATGAACTGAAAAATGGAGATTAAAGCGCAGAGATTAAAGCGCAGAGATTAAAGCGCAGAGATTGGAGATTGGAACCGCGCCCCGCTGTTTCGTCGTCTATTTTCTAAATATGCTATACTGGCGATTTGGAGATGCGTCAGCCTGTAGGGGCTCTTCATGGACGCCGCCGACGTGCTATCGCCGAGAGATGGAGAGAATGCCGAACATGAAAAAACGTAACTCGAACCAGTTGTGGCTGGCCCTGGTGTTGACAGGTGCGATGTCTGTCTTGCTGGCTGGTTGTGGCGGGATGGGCGCGCAGGCCACCCCCCTGCCGACGCGCACCCCGCTCCCCACGTTTACACCCACTTCCGAAGTGGCGGCCGCGCCGCCGACGGTTGCCATAGAACAGCAACCAGCGCAAGCGACGCAGGATCAGGCCCAGCCCGCAGCCCCGGCGGAGGGCGAGCAGCAGGCCGCGACGCCCGCTCAGGATCAGCAGGCGGCTGCTCCCGCGGACACGCCGGCGCCGGAAGCGACGCCCACGCCCCAGAGCGCGCAGCTTGTACTCAACGATATCGTCAACATCCGCAGCGGCCCTGGCACGACTTACGGCTTGCTTGGCTCTGAGCAGCAGGGCGCCACCTATCCTATCACCGGCAAAAGCCCGGATGGCGCATGGTGGCAGATCAACTACAAAGGCAGCGCCGGGTGGGTCTTCGGCCAACTGGTCGCGGTGACCGGAGGCGAGGGCGTAGCCGTGGCGCAGAATATCCCGCCCGCGCCGACCGCGGCGCCCGCGCCGCCCCCCACGAATACACCAGAGCCCGCGCCAGAGCAGCCGACGCAACCGCCCGCACCGGTCGAGCCACCGAAACCGCAGTACAAGTTCAATGTGGCGGTGGTAGGCGCATGTCTGCCGCAGGAGTCGGGAAACTGGTTTTACGGGCAAACTTACGTCAACGGTCAACCCCAGAATGGCTATAAAGTCGTCTTTAGCTATGCGCCAGACGGCCCTTGGGTGACTGAGCCAATGATTACCGGCCCGCATCCTGGCTATCCTGGCTGGGATACCGGCTATTACAGTCACATCATCCGCGCGGCCGGTCAGGGCGCTGAGGCGGGCAGTTGGTATGCGTGGATTGTCGATGATGGCGGGCAACGCATTTCAGAAATCGCCTCCTGGCAGTTCGATGGGAAAGGTTCCAATACCTGCAATGAGGTGATTGTGAGCTTCGACAGTCGCTGATGAGGCGACCGAAGGTAATGTATATCTTCGAAGTGAGCTCTTCCCATGCACAGCACCACTAAGCAACTCATCACCCTGTGGCTCAGCCTGCTCATTTTGGGCGGGCTGAGCTTTTTGATCTTACAGCTTCCGCCCGCGCGCGCCTGGCTCTGGCAGCACACCGGCGAGGAAGCGTTTCTGGCGCAGGTCAAAGGGCTGTCCGACCTGCTCGGCGACCGGCTGCGCCCGCGGCTGGCCCTGGCGTCTGACGCTACAATCGAACATGCGGATGTCAGCCCATTTGGCATCAACACTTTCCTGGAGCAAGAGGCCGAGCCGGCCAAACGCCAGCTTGCGATCCAGATGGCCGCTGACGCCGGGTATCATTGGCTGCGGCAAGAATTTCCCTGGGAAGATATCGAGATTCACGGCAAGGGCGACTTCGAGGATCGGCGTCACGCCCCCGCGCGATCGGCGTGGGAAAAGTACGACCAGATCGTCGCGGCGGCCGAAGCCAGCGGCATGGAACTGATCGTCCGTCTTTCCAACCCGCCCGCCTGGACGCGCGCTCAGGGTGAGGGTGAAAACAATGTCGACACCTTTGCCCCGCCCGACCAAGTGCAGGATTTTGCCGATTTTGTCGGCGCCGTGGTCAGCCGCTACAAGGGGCGCATCAAATACTATCAACTGTGGAATGAACCCAACATCTACCCGGAATGGGGCAGCTATCCGATCGATCCGGAAGGCTACGTGGCGCTGCTCAGGGCCGGCGCCGAGGCCGCGCGCGCTGCAGATCCGGAGGTCGTGATCATTGCCGGCGCGCTGGCTTCCACGATCAATTTGCAACCGGCTGATGCGCCGCCGGGCAACAGCCTCAACGATTTGCTCTATCTGCAGCGCATGTACGATGCGGGCGCCGCGCCCTACTTTGACATCATGGCGATGCAGGGTTACGGTCTCTACAGCGGCCCAACTGACGACCGCATGCACCCGCGTGTGATCAACATCAGCCGCCATCAATTCGTGCGCGATTTGATGGTCAAGAATGGTGACGCGCACAAGCCGATCTGGATCGCCGAGATGAACTGGAACGCCGCGCCGGAGGATGTCGAGCCGCGCTATGGCCGCGTCACGCTGGAGCAACAAGCACGTTACCTGCCCCTGGCCTACGGCCGGGTGATCGAGGATTGGCCGTGGATCGGCGTGGCGAACACCTGGTATCTCAAGCGCGCCACGGACCTGTGGGAGCAGAACCGCCAACCCGAAGCCTACTTTCGCCTGCTGGCGCCCGACTTCACGCCGCAGCCGGTCTATGAGCGTATGCGCACCTTCACGCATGGGCTGGAGGAGTGATGGGGCAGGAAAATTTGGGAGATTCAGAGATTCAGAGATTAGAGATTGGAGATTCTGCAAGCCGCAGCCATCACTCTCCAATCTCTAATCTCCCAATCTCCCAATCTCCTAATCTCCTAATCGTTTTTTCTCTCCTTCTCCTCGCGGCCTTCCTCCGCTTCCACCAACTCGACGCCTCCTCACTCTGGAACGACGAGGGTAACTCGTGGGCGATGCTTTCCCGCAGCTTTGGCGAGATTGCCGCGGCGGCCGCGGCTGACATTCATCCGCCCGGCTATTACTGGCTGCTCAAGGTATGGTCGCTGCTTTTTGGCAACAGCGCAGCCGCGATGCGTGGATTGTCGGCGGCGCTGGGCGTGCTGCTGGTGGCGCTCATCGCCGTGCTGGCCTTCCGCATTGCGCACGGACGCCAGGCGTGGCGCAGCTTTCCCGTCCTGGCGGCCCTCCTCGCCGCGCTGAACCCCTTCCCTATCTACTACAGCCAGGAAGCGCGCATGTACATGCTGCTGGCCGTCGAAGCGACTGGGCTGTTCTGGGCGCTGTTGTGGATGATGGAGATCGGAGATCGGAGACTGGAGATTAGACATTGGAGGGCAGGGAGATGGGATGATCCAGAAGCCCGCTCTGTTGCCAATCTCCAATCTCCAATCTCCAATCTCTTCCTCCCCTCACTCCTCTACCTGCTCTTCGGCGTCGCCGGCCTCTGGACGCATTACAGCTTTCCGATCGTACTGGCCGCCGCAGGAATAGCGTTTATACTCTGGTGGGCTGTGGGGCGATGGCGCACAGCCCCTAACACCCCAGCACGCCGCCCCATCGCCCCACTGCTCTGGTGCATCGGCCTCAACCTGCTGCTTTTACTGGCATTCTTGCCCTGGCTGCCGACAGCAGTTGAGCGCGTCCTTCATTGGCCTAAAGGCGGCGGCGCGATCGGGCCGGTCGCGGGGTTGGCGCTGACGCTGCGCACGCTGCTCTTTGGCCCGCTGCGCATTGTTCCCGACCCGCTGTGGCCGTGGCTCGTGGTCGCTGGCCTGCTCCCGCTGATCGGGCTGTTTGCCCTGCGACGGCGCCCGTTTGCAGCGTTGGCGGTCGGCTTGTGGCTGCTGCTGCCGATCGCCATGATGTTCGGGCTGGGGCTATTCACTGACGCCTTTTTGAAATTTCTCCTGGTGGCGTCGCCCGCCTGGTGCCTGCTGGCGGCTGCGGCGCCGTGGGCAGCGATTTCAACTCGCCGCTCTTCCACGCGGGGCTGGGGCGCTATCCTCTGGCTGGGCGTGGCGAGCTTTGGCATCGCGGCGGCCCTGGCGACGCTGCCCGCGTATTATGCCAGCGCGCAGGCGCGCGACAACTATCAGGGGATCGCGCGTTATCTTGGCGCGGTCGGCGCCGCGTCCACCGATCTGGTCGTGCTCGATGCCCCGGGGCAGCAGGAGGTGTGGCGCTACTACGATCCAGGGCTGCCAGTGCTGGCGCTGCCTGCCCAGCGCCCGCCTGACGCGGCCGATGTGGAGGCGCAGCTTGCTGTGGCCACGGCTGGGAAACGCCGTGTGCACGCGCTCTTCTGGGCAACGGATGAGGCCGATCCGCAGCAACTCGTGGAGCGCTGGCTGGATGTGCATGCGTTCAAGAGTATGGAAAGCTGGCAGGGCAATCTACGCTTTGTGACGTATGCACTGGCAAACAAGTTGACGCCATCCGCCATTTCACCAGTGCGCTGGGAGAACAGCATGATTCTGGCCGGCGTCGAACAGCCCGCGCCAGGGCCGCAGCGCGTCGCGCCGGGGGATGCGGCGCTTGTACGCCTGGCATGGTTGACGGACGCCCCACTGGCGCAACGCTACAAAGTCAGCGTGCAACTGCTCGACGCGCGCAACCAGGTTATTGCCCAGCACGACAGCGAACCGGCCGGCGGCGCGCGCCCCACTGATGCGTGGCAGCCTGGCGAGCGCATCGACGACAACCACGGCATCGCTATCCCCTGGGGGACGCCGCCCGGTCTCTACCGCATGATGCTGGTGCTGTACAACGCGGCGACAGGCGCGCGCGTCAGCCAGCACGGTCAGGAGATGTTGCCGATCGGCGCGGTCGCTGTAGAACAGGCGAGCCAGCCGCCTGTCGAGATAATCTCACTCCAACACCGCTTGAACGCCGCGCTCGGCCCAGTGCGGCTTGTTGGTTACGACGCGCACCGTCTCGGTTATGCGCACGCGCCGGCGACGCCGCTGCAACCAGGGGACACGGTCCATTTCACCCTCTACTGGCAGGCGCCCGAGCCATTGCCGGCTGACTGGCCAGCAGACCTCACGCTGACGTTGCGGCTCGGCGACCAACAGATCAGCGCGCCGCTGGCCGGCGGCGCCTATCCAACCGCGGACTGGTCGGCAGGGGAATTAGTGCGCGGGACATTTGATCTGCTGTACGACGGGAAAAGCTCCCGCCCAATCATAGCGGTCGGAGACGCTTCGCTCACGGTTGGGGCGCTGCCCGTGGAGTGAGAACGCGTGCTGGTTTTGCATTCCAGGAAGGTAAGCGAGGTCGCAACGCCACTATGCTTTGACATAGCACTACGCTTGATATAGCATAGCGTGACGAGAGTGCGTTCAGGAGAAAGCTATGTCTTTGCAGATTCAGACGCCGCCTCAGGTCGAGGCGCCGTTATGTCCCGTGGAACCGGCCGCGCTGATTGTCGGTCAGAAATGGACGCTCCAGATTGTCTACTTCCTGCTGGACGGGCGGTCGATGCGATTTTGTGAGCTACAGGACAGATTGGGAGGCGTCAACCCTAGTACATTGAGCAGCAGGTTGAAGATGCTCGAAGAAGAGGGCATTGTGCGGCGCAACCAGATCAGCGCCATCCCGCCGCATGTCGAGTACAACCTGACCGAGATGGGGCGCGACCTGGAGGGAGTCATCCGCGCGGTGACGCAGTGGAGCAATACGTGGCTGTGTGGTCGCTGTGGCTAGCGGACGGCGCTCAACAGGTTCAAGTTGAAACAGGAACGAGCAATTACATGATTGTTAAAGGGTTGACCGTTGGTTTGTTACAGGAAAATTGTTACATCTTCGGCTGTAGTCGCACACGTAAAGCCGTGGTGATCGATCCCGGCGACAATGCGCGGGCGATCTTGCGGCTGGTGGATCAACAGGCGCTGACAGTGGAGAAGATCATCAACACGCACGCGCATTTCGACCACGTGATGGCGGTCAGCGCGATCCGTGCGGCCACCGATGCCCCGTTTTATCTTCACCGCGAGGACCTGCCCGTGCTGCACGAGATGCCAAGCCGGGTGCGGTTATGGCTCGACATGGAGGTGGATGCCGTCGACGACCCTGATGAGTTCCTGGAACATGGACAGATCATCCAGGTGGGCGATGAGGAGCTGGAAGTGCGCTTCACCCCAGGCCATGCACCGGGTCATGTTGTGTTTGTGCATCACGCGGGACGCCAGGTCTTTGCCGGCGACACGCTCTTTCAAGGCAGCATTGGCCGTTTTGACCTGCCGGGCGCGGACGGGCCGACTTTGCTGCGCAGCATCCGCGAGCAGTTGTTGACGCTGCCAGATGAGTATGTCGTCTATCCTGGTCACGGGCCCGCGACGACGATCGGGGAGGAACGCGTCCACAATCCTTATGTTGGCGAACGCGCCTTGCAGGAGTAGGAGTAAGGGCATGTTTGATGACAAAGACCATGAGGCGCCGGTGATCTATCACATTGTTTCGCAGGCGGCATGGGACGCGCACCAGGAACGGCCAACATTTGAGGCAGCTTCCCTGGCGGATGAGGGTTTCATCCACTGCACCGCCGAGCCAGACATGGTGCGGCAAGTCGCCAATCGCTTTTATCGAGATGCGTCAGGGCCATTTATAATTGTGTGCATTGCACCGGGGCGATTGCAGGCTGAACTGCGGTGGGAAATGGCCGACGGCCACCTGTTTCCGCATATTTACGGGCCGCTGAACCGGGATGCTGTCGCGGCGATCCTGCCTTTCCCCCGTTTACCGGATAAGTGTTTCGTGTTGCCGCCGGCATTGAGGGTCTCAACCGTATGAGTGCATGGGCCGATCATATTCCAGGCTGGTTTCGCAAGTCTGGTGCGCACGATGAGGAGACGCCCTCGGGCGACAATGCCATCACTGGTTCGACGACCACCACCGGCGGCGGGCTGGAAAATGAGCCGGTCGTCGTGTGGGAAGCCGCCAACCTCATGGAAGCCCAGGTCGTGAAGGGGCGTCTGGAGAGTGAAGGCATTCCTGCGTTGATTCGAGGGGAAGCGCTCGCCACGATTTATGGGCTGACGGCCGGCAACCTGGCCGCAGCCAAAGTTCTGGTGCCGGCGCCGCTTGCAGACAAGGCCGTAGCGATTTTGTCTGACGAGGAAGAGATTGAACTGAAGGATGAGCTGGAGCCGTAGCTAGATGCGAGTGCACCAGCCAGTTTTATGAGGTTGCCAAAAAGCATGACGCAAGAAGTCAATCCTATTTCGATACCGAGCCATCTGGGCGAACACACATGCAGAGTCGATGCGTTAGCAAGACGCTAGCAAGCTCTGTTCCTCATCAACAGGCCGGCGCGGTTGACGACAACGCCAGCCTTCTGCTATCAAGTCACAAGTTTGGATGCAACGCATGTCGCCATTGCGATGGCTGGCATCTGCCCTTACGCACGCCGCTTTCTGGCGCAGCGTAGCCGGATGGAGCGCCGCCGCTTTACTTAGCACAATGTTCGTCGGCATTGCTGTCGCGCAAACGCCGCCGCCTTATCACCCAGATGAAATAGCATCGCCGCCGGTGCGCCCCGCGGCGATGCTGGGCGCGTCCATCTATCAACAGAGCTGCGCGCCCTGTCATGGGATGGGCGGCGCAGGCGATGGGCCGCAAGCCGTGACCTTGAACGTCGCCCCTCAGCCGCTGAATGATTCGGCTGCGCTGCAGGAACTGGCGCCAGCCGCGGCTTTTCATGCCGTCAAATATGGCAGCGCATCGGGCGCCATGCCCGCGTTGCAGAGCGTCCTGAACGATGCGCAACTGTGGCACGCGGTCTTTTACGCGTGGTCGCTGCACACAGACGCGGACCGCGTGGCCGCCGGCGCCGCTCGCTATGCCGAACAGTGCGCGTCCTGTCATGGCGTCGACGGGCGCGGCGATGGGCCGGACGCGGGCGACGCCTTGCAGGTCGATTTCAGCAACCAGCAGGCCATGAACGTGCGCACGCCGGCCGCGTTGGATGCCGGGTGGCAGGCCGCGCACGCGGACATCGGCGCCGAACTGACCGCGACGGAGCGCCAGGATGTATTGGAAGCCATCCGCGCGTTCACCTATCTCCCCCCGTGGGAGTCGCCCTATCCGCGCGGGGACGGTGCGATCGAAGGGCGCATCGTGCAGGGAAGCGCCGGCGGCGAGCTGCCGCCCGCCCAGGAAGTCACGCTCATGGCGTATATGAGCTTCACCCCTGTTGCAACGTTCACCACGACGACTGATGCTGACGGCGCGTTTGCTTTTGAACAGCTTGCGACCGAACCGGACGTTGTCTATTTTGTGGGGACGAATTACGCCGAGATCGCGTATGGCTCCGACCTGATTTCGCTTTCACCGCTGACGCCGACTCTGCAACTGGAAATTCCCGTTTACGAAACGACGACTGATCCCAGCGCGCTGCGGGTGAACCGGATGCAGTGGGTTGTCGATCAACAGCCCGGCGCGCTGCGCGTCCGCCAGATCTTGATCGTATCCAACGACCAGGATCGCACTGTGGTGGGGCGAGCACTCGACGGTGCGGAGCGACCAGTGACCCTGGCGCTGCCCGCGCCCGCCAATGCCGTCGGGCTGGAGTTTCAGGATGGCGCGCTGGGTGCGCGCTACCAGCAGGTCGGGGATGTACTTTATGATACGACGCCGCTGCGGCCAGGCGCACAGAGCCGCCAGGTGTTGATGGGGTACACCATTCCTTTCGAAGAGACAATCGCGGCTTTTACAACCGATTTCGCCTATCCGGTGGATGCGCTCACGTTGTTGGTCGCGGATTTGCCTGACCTCGACGTTGAGATCGACGCGCCGCTGGAAGCAGTCGGCAATCAGATGGTGCAGGGGGTTGCTTATCGAGTTTGGAATGGGCAACTGGACGAACCGCAATCGGTTACGCTTTCCCTGCAGAATCTCATCCCGGCGACCGGCGCGGATCCACGTCAGGCGCCAGCCGCGATGACACCACCCATTGCCGCCGCGCCTGATGTCGCGGCCACGCCGTCGATTCCACCGCTTTTTGCCGGGCTAGGGGTCGGTGCGTTGGTGCTGGTGATCGGCGGCGGCATTCTCTACTGGAAATACGCGCACGACAGGCGCCAGGCGCAACAGACGCTGCTCGACGCCAAAGAGCGGTTGCTGACTGAAATCGCGGTGCTTGACGACCGCCATGCACAGGGGGAGATAGACGACGAAAGCTGGTCGGCCGAACGAGTGGCGCTGATGCGCACGTTGCGCACCGTGACGGTTGATCTCGAGCGTCAGCAATCAGGCAGAAAAGGCGCAGAC
>JACSRH010000013.1 GCA_014879855.1 Caldilineaceae bacterium
ACACCATTGCGTGCTGGGCAGCCATTGCAGCTTTGGCCCGGCCGTGGTCACGTCGAGCCGCGTGCAGATCGGCGACGGCGTGCGCTTTGGCACGGGCATCGCCATCGAGCCGGGCGTGGCGATCGGCGCGGGGTCGATCATCGCTTCGGGGCTGGCGATCACCCAGAACATTCCAGCGCAATCGCTGGTGAAGGCGAAAGTGGGGTATACAGTGCGGGGAAGGTAGGGCGCTGTCGTTAATACATCGTTTGCGCATCTTGGGGCAGGGCGCGCACGTGCGCCAGGTGCGCACTGACGCGCGCGTCGTCATTATGCGGATACGCGTAGCCAAAGTGCTCTGCAACGGAGAGCGCCGCACGCCGAAAGAGCGCACCCATAACAAACAGCGCATCCCACGTGTGGCCAGGGTCGGCGTCGGCGTAGGTCTGCAGCAGCAGGCGCCACAATTCCGGGTCCAGGTGCTGCTGGAAATACTTGCCCAGCTTGCCAGTGCTGCAGGCGAAGTGCGTCCTGGCGCCGATCTCCCAGGTGAGCATAAGCATCAACTGCTCGCGCACGACTTGCTCTTGCAAGGCCTTGGCATAGGTGATCTCCTCGCGCCACAACCCCTTGGCCACATAGGTGCTGACCCACCAGAATTCATTGCAGCAGTCGGCGAATTGTTTGGCAGTCGGCGGCTTTGGGAGATAATCGCTGTCGGTGGGCGGCGGATACGCCTCGATGACGCCATCCTTGTCCAGCAGCAACAGGCTCAGACTGTCCCGCCCAAGCTCATCCAGCCGGTCAGTTGGAAACACTGTCAAATCAATACGGTTGCCATCGGCGAACTGCATGAGGTAGCCAAAGCTGCCGTCGGCAGGCGGCGCGTCGCCCATGGCGTCAGGCATCTGCAGGATCATCAGCTCGCCAAAGCGCTCGATCCACGCCAGGTTGCACCGAAAAGGCGTCACATCGTCCACCAAATAAACAATGTCATAGTCCTGAAAGATGTCACGCGGCGCCCGAGGATTGGTGCGTGATCCATTCATGATGACGGCGCGGATGCGTGCGTCCTCCTTCGCCACCCCTGTGATGAGATCGAGCATTTCCTGTTCGCTGCGCATTTCGCATTACACCTCCCTTTCGATTTTGTGGATTGTCAAGCGTAAAGCCTGAGAAAGCAGGCAATCAGGGGACGCAAATGGGCGCAGATCCATGCAAATCTGCACGGATGGCCAGAAGCTTGCTGCGGCTACAGCGCCACCACCAGCGCAATGGCGCGTGAGCGGTCATGGCTGAGGCTGACCGACCACGTGGCAAGTCCTCGCGTCGCCGCGATGCTGGCGGCCGCGCCATGCAGCACCAGGCGAGGCGCGCCGCTCTCCTCTTTGAGCACCTCGATGTCGGTCCACGCCACGCCGTTGCGCCAGATGCCCGTGCCCAACGCTTTGGCCACGGCTTCTTTGGCGGCAAAGCGCGCGGCCAGTGACTCATGGCGCTGGCAGCAGCAGTGAATTTCCGCGTCGGTGTAGACGCGGTGCAAAAAACGATCGCCGTAGCGCGCGATGGCGGCGCGCACGCGCTCAATCTCAATGATGTCGACGCCAGTGCGCAACACCGTGCTCATATGCAGCTCTATTCCAGCCGATCCGGCCCGGCGATGGAGATGATGCACGTTTTCGTGTCCAGATAGCGCGCGGCCACGCGCTGCACATCCGCCGCAGTCACGCCGGCAATCAGCGCGGGATAGCGCTGGAGATAGTCCAGCCCCAATCCGTACCACTCCATGCTCAGCAGGGTGGACGCCACGCCTTCGTTGGTTTCCAGCATCAGCGGCAAGATGCCGGTCAGATAGGCCTGGCTGTCAGCCAGTTCTTCCGCGTCGACGGCTTCGGCGCCAAGCCGGTCGAACTCGCTCAAAATGCTTGCGACCGCGTCTTCGACATCCTCTGGATTGACGCCAGCCGCCGCAAACCAGACGCCTTCCTCCTGTTCAGCGACCGCGGCGCTGTAGCTGTAATA
>JACSRH010000049.1 GCA_014879855.1 Caldilineaceae bacterium
GATCAGGTTGTGCACCTTGCGCGTCTTGCCGTGGCGCTTGTAGATGTTGCTGATCTCGCCGCCGAGCAGGAAGCGCACCTCGCCGCGACAGGCAAGTGGGACGTCATCAGCCACAACAGCGGCGAATTCATCCTTGAGCCGGAAGAGCCCTGGCTCGGCCGGCGCCAGCTTCTGCTGCAGCTCCGCCAGCCAGCCAGGATGCGAAATATCGCCCGTCGCCACAACGGTCACACCTTTGATCTGCGCCCATTTCCAGAGGTGTTCCAACGTCAGGTCTTTGCTGGTGGCGCGCGAATAATGCGAATGAATGTGAAGATCGGCGACGAATTTCATAGCAGAGAGTGTAGCACGGCAACAAACCTGTATCAACTAAAGTGGCGGTTGCGCAACCATCTTTTTACAAAAAGTGTGACAAGGTCTGGTAAAAGCGAGCGTAAAGCGGAGAGATTTGTACTCAGGGAAGGCTGGAGCGCTACGCAGCAAAGAAGCGCCAGGATCGACGGAGAACTGTCGATCCTGGCGCCAGCAGTAGCGCCTGGGCTCCCAGCCTATGCAGCAGGGAAGGCGACTACCCGCTCCGGGCGAATTTTGAAGATCACACGCTCTTCCGTACCTTTTGCCTCGGCCGGCTGCACGCCTCCATAATATTCGTCCACGCCAGCATAGAGTTTGGCATGAGCGTTGATGTTGGCGTAATCCGGGTCTGGCTCAATGCTGGCCACCTCGCCGCGCACGTCAATCCAACGGAAGCCATTCTGCGGGTCGATCACGGTCAGCGCGACCTTGGGATTGCGGCGGACATTGGCAGGCTTGCGACGGCCATCCGCCGTGTTGACCAGCACGTACTCGCCATCCCACGAACACCAGACCACAGTGTTTTCGGGCTGGCCGTCGGGCGCCATGGTGGTGAGAACCGCGTAATAGGGACCCTCCAACAGGTCAACGTGTGAAGCAGGAACCTTGTTGATGCTCATTGCGAATTTCTCCTCCTTGCAAATGGAAATCATTGTTCCATTTGATTATGCAGTGTTGGGCCGCGACTGGCTGTAAGAACGCTACCGCGCCTGGGCTGTGTTGTCGCGTTCGCCATCCGCGAGATCGACGTCGAGATAGCGGTCGATCACGCGCCGCTTCCACACCAGCCGCAGCACAAAGGCCCAAGCCACGGTGGCGGCGGTGAGCACCAGCGCGTCCAGCCCGCTCGCCAGCGGGTCAAGACCGAAAAAGTCGCGCAGCACAGGAATGTAGGGGCTGGCGATCAGCAGCACGAACAGCCCGATCGCCAGCAGCGTGGGCCGCCAGTCGCCGGCCAGCCGGTCGCCGCCCGCCCAGAACGCGGTGGGCGGCTGCACAAAGATCAGTAGGAAAAGACCCATCGCAATCGAGGCATAGGTCAGCACGAGCTGCGTGTACGGCCAGTTTTGCGTGACGCCGATGAAATAGAGGTAGATCGCAATTGAAAAGAGCGCAGTCACCACCGTCGCGGGCAGCACGAAGTTGAGCAGCTTGCGCACCAGCGTGGTGTGCGGCACCGTGCCGGCCGGCGCCCACAGCGCCAGGAAAAAGGCCGGGATCGTCAGGCTGAAGATCGAGATCACCGAATTCTGCGCCGGCGTGTAGGGAAAGCCGGCCTCCAGCATGGCGATGGTGGCGATCAGGATCGCCAGCGTGAAGATGCGCGTCAGGTAGAGGCGCAGCGTGTCCTCCATGCCGTGCATGATGCGCTGTCCCTCCAGCAACGCGGCGGGCAGCGCGGCAAAGGAATCGTGCAGCAGGACGATAGCCGCGACATTGCGCGTCGCCTGCGTGCCGCTCTGCATGGCGATGCCGAGGTTGGCCTGCTTGAGCGCCAACACGTCGTTGACGCCGTCGCCGGTCATGCCGACGTAGCGCCCCTGGCCGCGCAGGCTGCGCACAATCTGCTGCTTCTGCTCCGGCGTGATGCGGCCAAAGATGTCGGTTTCGGCGACCGCGGCGTCAAAGGCC
>JACSRH010000334.1 GCA_014879855.1 Caldilineaceae bacterium
TCTTCTCCTTCAACGGCAACAAGATCATCACCACCTCCGGCGGCGGCATGTTGGTCTCCGACGACGCCGGCTTCATCGCCCACGCCCGCAAGCTCGCTACTCAGGCCAGGGATCCCGCGCCCCATTACCAGCACTCTGAGATCGGTTACAACTACCGCATGAGCAATGTGCTGGCCGGGATCGGGCGCGGGCAGTTGCAGGTGCTGGAAGAACGGGTGCAGGCGCGGCGGCGCAACTTTGACTTTTACCAGCAGACCCTCGGCGACCTGCCCGGCATCGGCTTTATGCCCGAGGCGACTTGGGGCCGTCACACCCGTTGGCTCACGGTCATCACGGTAGACCCGGCGGAGTTCGGCGCGGATCGCGAGGCCATCCGTCTGGCGTTGGAGGCGGAGAACATCGAAGCGCGCCCGGTCTGGAAGCCCATGCACCTGCAGCCGGTCTTTGCCGGTTGTGAAGCCGTGGGCGGCGTCGTGGCCGAGGCGTTCTTTCGGGACGGCCTCTGCCTGCCCTCCGGCTCCAATCTGTCCGAGACCGACTTGGCGCGGGCGGTGGAAGTCATCCAGCGCGTGCACGCGGGGAAGTAGTGCGGCATCAAGGTAACGCCGCATCAGCTGCGCCATACCTTTGCCACCCAACTCATCAACCAGGATTTGCCCATCGACTCCGTACGCAAGTTGCTGGGCCACCAGACCTTGAACATGACACAACACTACGCCCGACTGTCGGCGGGCTGCCGGGGAGTGCGCCGACCGCTGCGCTCCTGCCGCCGCTGTGCGCCCTGCTGCTCTGGTGGGGCGTCGTGCGCGTTGAGGCGGCTGTGCCTTGATTGGGCTGGGCGGTGCAAAGCACAAGAAAGTTGCCGAATCCGTTTTGTTCATGGACCCGCTGTGGTATACTCGGTCACATATGCCTGCCCGTCAACTGATGGACCGCGGATCAAAGATGATATGCCTTTGAGATTCGGTGTGAGATTCCTGCGATTCGGATCTCGTGCAAAGAAACGACCTTAGTGCTTCACTACCGACATCAGGAATACGCGTCATGGAGAAAATTGCAAATCTGCACATTGAAAGGCTGCCAGAGGGAGTTTATCTGGCGACATCAGAAGACGTCCCTGGTTTGGTGGCCCAGGGGCGTACGATTGCAGAGACTTTGGAGATTGCGCGCGATGTGGCAAAGAAACTGCTTGAGGCGCAGCGTGAGCGATCAGGCAGCATCGAGCTTGCCGCTGTCAGGGAGGCATTTGACTATCCCCTGATTGTGACCGACTAATGGCAAGACTGGCTGGTTTCCGCTATCGGGAGATCGTCAGGCGACTTAAGCGGTTGGGCTTTGAGTTTGATCGCCAGGCAGCCGGAAGCCATGAAATCTGGTACAACCCTACCCAGAATCGCTACACCACCATCCCCAATCATCCCGGTGATATGCCTGAAGGGACATTGCGAGCGATTCTCAAGCAGGCTGGCATCTCGCCGGAACAGTTTCTCAATCTCTGACGAATCGCTGCCGCGTGCCGGTGCTCTGGCCCTTTGTCTTCGACACGACTTCCACCATCTTGCGGTGCTAACAGTGCAGCGAGAACATCTCTGCCGCGCATCGCTCGCACCTTGTCTCTTGCTATGATTCGGCGGCTGGAAAAGGGACTGTACATTCCTGCCAATCTCCTCATCCAGGAATACCAACTTCGGTCGAATCCGAACATGGAGACCAGCCTCGCCGGGTCGTTGGCAGCCAACTAAGTGCAATCTCGACGAGGTGCGCGCCCGGCCAGGCGCCTGATCAGTCCTGCGGGTTAAGGAGCGGCGCTTTCGCCGGCACCGGCGCAGCCGTCAGGCCGCATACTGTCTTTGTGCTCTTGCCGCAACCTTCGCTACAATACCACCCATGATCGCCGAGAAACCGCAGCCAGCCGCACCGCCCGCCGCCCCGGAGATCCAGCCGCGCCGCGTGAGTGCACGCTGGCTGCGC
>JACSRH010000358.1 GCA_014879855.1 Caldilineaceae bacterium
GACAGTTGCTCTACAAGACAGTTGCTCTACAAGACAGTTGCTCTACAAGACAGTTGCTCTACAAGACAGCCACCGTTGAAATTTCCACGCAAGCCTGGCAAGATTTATCAAGCCAATAAGGAAAGTTGTGTTGCGCTATGACTGACTTTACACCACGCTTTGAGCTCACAACGATTGGTGAAACAATGGTGCGGCTGAGCGTGCCGGCAGGCGTGCGGTTGGAGACCGCTTCTCAAGTCGATGTGCGGCCTGGCGGCGCTGAATCAAATGTGGTTGCGCTGCTGGCGCGGTTGGGCAGGCGCGTGGCCTGGTGCGGCGCGCTGCCCGCTTCGCCACTGGGGCGGCTGGCCGCCAATGCGCTGCGTATGGCCGGCGTCAATCTGGATGGCGTCGTCTGGTGCGACCAGGAGCGGATGGGGCTGTATTTTGTCGAATTTGCCGCGCCGCCGCGCCCAACGCAGGTGCTCTATGACCGCACCGCCTCTTGCGCCGCGCAGATGACGCCGGCGCGCGTGGACTGGGACTGTCTGCTCGACACGCGGCTGCTCCATCTGACCGGCATTACGCCGGCGCTTTCGCCCGGCTGCCATGCGCTCGTGACCGAGGCGCGGGACAGGGCGCGCGCTGCCGGGGTTGCACTCAGCTTCGACGTGAACTATCGCGCTAAACTATGGCGCGCGGTGCAGGCCGCCGCGGTGCTTGAACCGCTGCTGAAGGAGGTCGATGTGCTCTTTTGCAGCCAAGCAGATGCGCAGCGGTTGTTTGGGCTGCACGCGGCGCCGGAAGCTGCGATCGTGGAGCTTGCCGAACGCATGGAAGCAGGGCTGACCGTCATGACGATCGGCGCCAATGGCGTGCTGGCATGGGATGGGGTCGCGCTCCATCGCCAACCTGCCCTGCCTGCCGTCGTGCTCGATCGTCCGGGGGCAGGCGATGCGCTGGCCGCTGGCGTATTACAAGGCTGGCTGGCCGGGGACCTGGCGCGGGGTCTGCGCTATGGCGTGACGCTGGCGGCGCTGGCCCTGAGCCAACAGGGCGATATAGTTGTGACCACTCTGGATGAGTTAGAGAGCCTGCTCGACAATAGCGGGATAATTTTGCGCTGACCTGATTTTAAAAACGCAAAGTAGAACGCAAAGTGAACCGATCTTCATTCTGGCATAGCAACGACAGGGCTTGCAGCGCGCCAGGCGCTACTTAACTGCCGTGACGCCGAACGCTTGCGGCCGCTCTTGGAGACGCTGAAAGCCGGCTTCGCCCAATCGCTTAAGCACACCGCGCGTAACGGTCGCGCCGGAGCGGCTCTGTGGGTTGCCAATATAATGGAAAAGCCGCCCACCTTTACGCAGCACGCGATAGAGCTGATGATAGAAAGCAAGCGAATAGAGATCGCCGGCCAGACTGAACATCGGCGGATCGTGCAGAACAGCATCGAACGCCTGGTCGGGATATGTCTCGATCTCCTCTGCAACGTCCCCAATCGATGTGGTGATATTGGGCGCGTCAAACAACATGCACGACCAGGGGTTCTGCTGGATGATGGCGTGAACCGCCGGGTCGAGTTCCACTGTGGTGACGTGGTCGGCGTGTGCGGCGGCGGCGAGCGCCGTGTAGCCTAGCCCTGTGCAGGTGTCAAGCACACGGCCGCTGATGCGTCCGAGCGCACGAAGTTTGCTCAACGTGTCCTGGTGCGGGTCAGTCTCCTTGATGCGATGCATAGGAATGCCGGAGATAAGCATCGTGGGCGCTGCGGCCGTTGGATAGAGGGTGTAGACCCGCTGCAACTCTTCAGAAAAAGTCTGAATCTTGTAGATGCCCTCTGTAGTGCACGCGTAACAGCCGGCGTCGTCCTCCGCGATATTCCCCACCTCTGCCCAAGAGAGAAGAAGACCCTCGGCAAAACACACTCCTTCCTCGCTTAGCTCGACATCAGTCAGCGTCCGGTTCAGGTCGGGCGAAATTTGCGTGCGCGTGGTTTGCTGACGCCGCGCTGCCAGCAATTTGCTGGCGGCGTGATAAGAGAGTGTGACTGGGCATGTATGCATAATCTGTACCGCTGATAGTCTTTAAGGTTTGCTTTATAAGTGGCCAGGCTGGCAGACCTAGATGGGTGCGTCGTGCAGGTAGCCTACCATAGTCTTCCATCTTTCGTACTGTTCTACGAAACTGACTTGAAAATAATCCTTAACGCAAAGGCATTTTCGATTGTGCTCCACGAGGCATGAACACTGTTTGAAAAGTCCACCCTGGTTTACTGCGCGCGGGTGCGTCTCGGCCGCCGCGTATCGTGCGTTTACACATCCGTGTGAACGCAGCGCCGGCGATTAGCTGGTGCGCCTCGTGGGATCAGTAGCCCCGATCGCTGTGTAAATTTACACGCGCGCCTGAACATGTTATAAAGGATCGAGATATGGCTATCCTTGATCAGATTCGGAGCGCATTTCTTACGGGCATACCTCCTGATCTGGGGCGTTGGAGCTATCTGATCATCGCCATCCTGGTGTTTATGGAGGGGCCGGCGGTCACCCTGGTGGCGGCGGCGATGGCGGCCACGGGCATTTTGCGGGCGGATCTGGTCTTTATTGCAGCGGCCATCGGGAACTTTCTAGCCGATTCTACGTGGTATGGCATCGGTTACATGGGTGGACGCCACGGCATTGTCTATCGTATGGGCTGGTTCAGTCGGTGGCGCCCACAGATCGAGACGATGGAAACCGGAGTGCAGGCGCACGGCCCGCGGATGTATCTGATGGCCAAGCTGTCCTTGGGCCTGCTCACCGTCCCCACGTTGCTGGCGGCTGGACTGGCGCGCGTGGCGTGGTGGCGTCTCCTGGCTGTCAGCATCTTTATCGAGCCGATCTGGACGGGGATGCTTGTGTTTGCCGGATACAATCTGGGCGCCTATCTGGCCCGATTCGAGCGTGACATCCAGATTGCCGCAGTGATCGGCGGGGTGCTTCTGCTGGCGATCGTTTTGGGATTTTATCGGCGGTTGTTTCGGCGTGCAATGCACATAGACAGTGTCGTCTGATGAGCGCGGTTGCTTGCTGACCGTGTGACCCAAAGCAGGGCGATACACCTGAGGATGCTTTGATCTATGCGGATTTTATTTAGCGGACAATCCTATTATCGCAAGGACAATGGCCAGGCTGTTTTCATGATTCGTCTAGCTGATGGATTGGTTGCAGCCGGACATGAGGTGATGGCGTTGGCGCCCTCGGAGAAGGGGCTTGCCGACCGCGACGTGGTGAACGGCGTGGTGGTGCAGACTGTACCAGCGCTGCATATTGGGCACAACTTGAACATCACTGCCTTCAGCGACAGCCTGGTCGATGCCGCGCTCGAGGAGTTCAACCCTGACATCGTCCATATCCAGGATCATCTCTTTCTGAATCGCACCGTGCTCCGGTCCGCGCGGCGTCGCGGCATACGCGTGGTCGGCACCAATCACTTCTTGCCCAACAACTGGTCCAATAACCTGTATATTCCTCGCAGCGTTCAGGGCGTGGTGCATAAAGCAATGTGGTACAACATGCTGGAGGTCTTCAACCAGCTTGACGCGGCGACCACGCCCACAGAGACTGCGGTCGCCATCCTGCGCAAACAGGATATCCGCATCCCGGTCAAAGCAATTTCCTGTGGCGTCAACCAGGATGAGTTCTATCCGCGCCCCAATGGGGATCCAGCAGTGATGCGTCGCCGCTATCGATTGGCGCTTGATCGGACCGTGTTGCTCTACGTCGGACGCGTTGATCGTGAAAAAGGACTTGACGATCTGGTGGACGCGGCCGAGATGCTAATCGACGAGCCAATCCAGTTTGCGATTGCGGGCAAAGGCATGTATCGCGATATGCTGATGGAGCAAGTCAACAACCGTGGTCTGGCGCACGTGGTCGCTTTCCCCGGTTATGTGCCCAGTGAAGATTTGCCGCTGCTTGTCAACAGTTGTGACGCCTTCATCATGCCGAGCGCCCAGGAGCTGCAGAGCATCGCCACGCTAGAGGCAATGTCGTGCGCCAAACCGGTGTTGGCCGCCAATGCACGCGCCCTGCCGGAACTGGTCGAACACGGGGTCAATGGTTATCTGTTCAAACCCTTTAACGCGGCCAGCGTCGCCGGCATCGTGCAGCTCTTTCTGAGCAAACGCCAACGCTGGGAGGAGATGGGGTTGGCGGGTCTCGAAAAAGCACGCCCCCATCACCTGAGCAACACGATTCAGCGCTATGTGGAATGGTACGAAAGCGTGATTGGGCGCTCGCTGCTGACGCGCACACTGCAGCCGGAGCAAAGGGTGCATCTCTCTGCCAGCTAACGCGTCTGAATCCCCCTGCCGCTTTCTGAATCGTGAAGCAAGTGTGATTTCTCATGGCTATCTTTCAATCCACCGAGCAGTTTTACGCGGTCATGCGAGACGTATTCGACTACGTAATGCAGCACCCGGAGCACGTCGCATCTTTTACCCAGAGCAATCTGATCATCCGTATGAATATACAGGATCCCGACGCTGAAATCCTGCTGGATGGTCGCCAGCCGCCCTTGGGCGTTTTCTTCGGAGCGCGTCCCGGGCTTGCGAATCTGGAGATCAGCCTCAACGCCGATCTGCTGCACGCGTTATGGATGGGAACGGAGAGCACGCATCAGGCGTTTTTGAGTGGTCGAATTCAAACGCGCGGCAACCTGCTTAAAGCGTTGGGTCTGGCGGAGATTTTCACAGCAGCCGAACGCATCTATCCTGCGATTGCGCGTCAATATGGGCTGACAGATGGATAGGCAATGGCAGCCACGCGCTCAACCGGGGCCAGCAGATTGCTTTGACACTCGGTAGAACAGCCGTTATAATGCCCACCATCCGGACTGTTTGGGACACATGATTGGCCGTGGCGATGGAGCGCAGAGTGAGTATGGTCGGCAGCGTCACGGACGAAGTCAAACAACGGGTCGATATTATCGAACTGATCTCCCGCTACACTCCGCTCAAGCGCGCGGGGAGCGTTTATAAGGGCCTCTGCCCGTTCCACAGCGAGCGAACACCAAGTTTTGTTGTCTTTCCCCATACGGGCACATGGCACTGTTTTGGTGCATGTGGTGCGGGCGGTGACGCCTTTGCTTTTGTCATGCGCAAAGAAAACCTCACGTTCCGTGAGGCACTGGAACTCCTTGCACAGCAAGTTGGCGTGGATATCTCCGCTGCTGAGGGCGACGCCCAGGGCGATCAGCGCGGCCGTCTCTATGAGGCGAATGAAGCGGCCGCGGCGTTTTACCGACAGATTTTTTTGCATCACCCTGGCGCCGGCGAAGCGCGCGCCTATTTGCAGCGGCGTGACGTGGATGCAGCGACAGGCGACGCCTTTCGGCTCGGCTACGCGCCGGCAGGCTGGAGCAGCCTGCGCGACCATCTGCTGGAACGTGGTTTTTCACTGGATCTCCTGCTGAATGCCGGCCTGATTAAACGCAGCGAAGAGCGCCAGACTACCTACGACGCGTTCCGCAATCGGGTGATCTTTCCTATTTGCGACCGGCAGGGACGCGTGATAGGGTTTGGGGGGCGCGTACTCGATGACAGCGCACCGAAATATTTGAACACATCGGAAACACCGCTCTTTCACAAAAGCCACGTTGTATATGGTCTTGACCTGGCGCATCGGGTCATCCGCGAGCGTGAGCAAGTCGTCATCGTTGAAGGCTATATGGATGTGATCGCCGCGCACCAGTATGGCTATGCAAATGTGGTTGCCTGTATGGGGACGGCGCTGACGACCGAGCAGCTTCAGCAACTCCAGCGCTTTACCAACAATTTTGTGCTGGCGCTCGACGCCGACGCGGCCGGCCAGCAGGCCACGATTCGTGGGCTGAACCAGGCGCGACAGGCGCTGGTGCGGGTGAGCAAACCGGTGGTGACGCCTGGCGGCAAGGTTCAGCTCGAAAACCGCCTGGGCGCCAACCTGTTTATCACCACGCTGCCTGAAGGTCGCGACCCGGATGACGTGATTCGCCAGGAGGCGCCCTTGTGGGAGCGCACGGTCGCCGACGCCAAGCCGCTGGTTGATTTCTATTTCGATGTCGTTGCCCGCCAGACTGACTTGACCAGCGCACGCGGCAAAGGCGAGGCGGTCGCCGAACTCACGCCATTGATCGCCGAACTGAGCGACGAAATTGAACGCCAGCATTACGTCCAGCGCCTGAGCCGTCTGGTGCAAGTCGACGAACTGACCATCAACAGCCGCGTCCAGGCATCGGCGCGGACGGCGCGGGCAGGCGTGGACAGCAACAAGCGGCGCGCGGCGCCACAGGCCCCCGTCGCTGCTGCTGCACCCGCGCCAGTAGCCACGCCGCTACGGCCAGAAGCGTCAGGAAGCTATGACCAGGAAGAGCTCCTGCTGGCAAATCTGTTGGCCAATGTTGATCTGGTGGTGTGGCTGGCAAACGAAGTGACCGACGGCCAGCGTTTGGCGCCGTTGCAACCACTCGATTGGCAGCATGTCGAAAATCAGGAAATCTTTCGGACGCTCAAACAATACCTGACCAGTGACGAGCCTTGGGATGTGGAGCAATTTCAGGATATGCTTGATCGGCACCTTCATGGACGGCTGGCGCGGTTGATTGCCTATGCCGCGACCTTGCCGCCCAGAGATCCTGTCGCGATGCGGGAAGGCATTGTCAAGGACATCCTCCGGCTGCGGCTGAGTCGCATGAGCGGTGAAACGATCCGCATCCGTTATCTGCAGGATGAATTGCAACGGGCCGGCGATCTCGAGGCCGCGCGCAGCTTCGAGAAGGTGAACAACGTTTATGCGCGTGAGATAGCACATCTGCAACGACAAAGCGTGCGCATTCCGCAGGAGTTATTCCGCAAAATGCGCCAACAGGAAGGCGTCAAACTTTCGAGCTTTTAGATAAGGGCAAACCAGAAAATCAATGGCGAAGCCAAGCGCACTCTCCCCAGAACAAGAAGAGCCTGAAGAAGACTTTGCGCCCATTGTCCCGCTGCCTCGACGCGGCGGGAGCAGTGAAAGCGAGTTGGATGAATACATCCATTTAGGTGAAAACGCAAAAGAACAGGAAGACGATCTCTTCGAAGAACCGGAAGCGCCGGAGAGCGAAGAAGAAGACAGCGCGCCGATCCCTCGGATCGAGCGCGACACCAAGCTAGAGGAGGAGATCGAGCAGGAAAAGTACGTCCCCATCGAGACTTTGATCGCCGATCTCCAGGAAGTCGGCCAGAGCCTCGACCCGGTGCGCATGTATCTGCGCGATATCGGGCGGCATCCGCTGCTTTCGGCGGAAGAAGAAATGGATCTCGCTGAAAAAATCCGCGTCGGTGTAGCAGCCGATGAAAGTTTGACGGCGTTGCTGGATGGCCGCAGCGAAGCCGAGTTGAATGACGCCGAACTCGACCGCAAAGACGAATTGGAATTGTTGATCCTGAAGGGGCGGATCGCGCACAGCCAGCTGGCGCAGAGCAACCTGCGCCTTGTTGTCAGCGTCGCCAAACGCTATATTGGCCGCGGGTTGAACTTTCTTGACCTGATCCAGGAGGGCAATCTCGGCTTGCTGCGCGCGGTGGACAAGTTCGACCACACGCTTGGCTTCAAGTTCAGCACCTATGCCACCTGGTGGATTCGCCAGGCGATCAGCCGCGCCATCGCCGACCAGGCGCGCACCATCCGCATCCCCGTGCACATGGTCGAGACGATCAACCGGCAGGCGCGCACGCAACGCCGGTTGCAGCAAGAGCTGGGGCGCGAACCCAGCTTCGAGGAGATTGCTATCGAGATGGAATTCCTGGAGCCGGAAGAAGTCAAACGCTACCGGGAAACTGTGAGCAAGGGCAGACACATCGAGCCGGACCTTCAGCGCCACCTCGAACGCGCAGCGGCCAAAGTGCGGCGCATCCAACGCCTCAGCCAGGAGCCGCTGAGCCTGGAGACGCCGGTCGGCTCGGAGGAAAACAGCTATCTCGGCGACTTTATCGAGGACGATAGTCTGCCCGGCCCCGCCGATTCCGCCAGTCGCCGTTTGCTCAAAGAACAGATGGGGGAGATCCTCGACGGGCTGAGCGACCGCGAGCGTCGCGTGCTGATCATGCGCTTTGGGCTGGAAGATGGCGTCACGCGCACGCTGGAAGATGTTGGCAAGGAGTTCAACGTCACCCGCGAACGCGTCCGTCAGATCGAGGCCAAAGCGCTGCGCAAACTGCGCCATCCGCTGCGCAGCCGCAAGCTCAGAGATTACCTCGCATAAAAGAGTAGGGTGGAAGAAGGGGAGAGCTGGCTGCAAGGTCAGCCATCTCCACTCTCTTCATTTGAATAACATCCCTGTGATCGTTACAACTGAGGTGTTCTGTGCGTCGGCCGGGCAGATGGCGTAACCGCTCTGCTCGCCTCGGCCCTTGCCCAGCAGCCGCAAGGTCAGGTAAATCGGGGCGAGGCCACAGACGTTGTTGCGATTCTGCACACGCCGGATCGCGCTGAAAAAGCCGGCCGCGTCGCCGCCCCGCATGGCGCCGATCAGTTCGTCGTCCGCGGCGCGCAACGCGCGGCGTCCGGCGCTGTCCAGCGGATTGCCGCCAAAGGCTGGGCCCACGTGCGCCAGGTCGCCCGATGCGACGATCAGCGTGCGCTTGCCCGCGGAAGCGCGGCGCAGCACTTCCAGCGCCGCGCTGATCGTGGGGTCGTTGGCGGGTGTGTCGCCGTTGAGCATGAAAGGATGGAAGGAGCCGGTCAGGATCGGCGCGACCGGGACGGGTTGACCGCCGCGCATGTGATGCAGCCAGATCGCCACCAGCTCCAACGAATGCTCGCCGCGGTGGCGGAGCTCGCCAGCAAACGCAGCCTCGGCGCCGATCACCGCAGCCAATTGGTCGACGAGCGCTGTGTCGGTGGGCAGCACGCCATACGGCGTCGCATAGTTTTGTCGCGTCAGCGTCAACAAATCAGCGCCATAGTGGTCGGCGCCCAGCAAAATCACAAGTTCCGCGGCGCGCGCGGCCTGCGCCGCGCGTTTCCACACGCGCGCATAGACCTCGCCTCCCCGCGCGTAGTCGATATGTGGGCTGAGCAGACCGATGGGGCGCGACCAATCGGGATCGGCGTCTTCTGCGACGTCACTGGTTTCAAGATAATCTTGCAACAGCCGCCAAAGCGCCTTCGCGTCAGCAGGATAGCCGGCGCCGGCCAGGGCTGGTGGACGAAACGGTGCGCGGCGGTAGTCGTTCAGCACCGCCGTGCGCCGCGCCTGGGCGCGTGCGTTATCGAGCATCACAACTTCATCGAGCGCCGCGACGAGTTGGCTGACCATGCCGGTGGGTAAGGTGATGTGATAACGCCGCCGGAATGCGTCAACCATCTCGTCGATGGAAGTGTTCCCGTCGAAAAAAGCGAGCACAGCAGCCAGCGGTTGAGGCACAAGCAATTGCTGCTCGGTCAACCGCTGCGGGTCGCGTAACAGGATGTAGGGAGAATCGTCATGGACAATCGCACGGATATCAAGCGAACGCAGTTTCGGGTGCATAGGATTTTGAATGAATCAGGCGGTTTGGTTGATGATCTGATTGTAGCGCACCGAGAGGGCGCGCAGGCAAACCTCGTTCAGGATGGATCGACAAGTTGCGCCAAGAAATTATCATAAACTGTGGCGACCACTGGCCAGTCAAAGCGCGCCACGACGGACTGGCGCAGCGCCGGCGGCGCCGGAGATAGATCCGAGAGGCGCGCATACGTTTTCTCGGTCAGGTCGGTCTCATCGGTGTAGAGACACTGGTCACGCAGCGACGGCGGAAGCAATTCCGGATAGCTGAGGCGATTGGGCAGCAATGGAAACGCACCCGCGGCCATCGCCTCCAGCACGCTGATGCCGAAAAACTCATGATCGGCGGTGCTGACGACCAGGTCGGCTTGTCCGAGCAGGGTCAGATACTCGGCCCGCGATGCAATGTAGCCCCACTGCACAATAACATCCGCAAGTCGATGGCGCGCCTCCTCAAACTCAGCCGGCGCCCGGCGGAAGTTTTCCCCGGCGACGGCCAGCCGAAACTGTGCGCCCTTTGCCCGCAGCCGGTAGAGCAAATCGAAAAAACGGTCGGGACGCTTGTCATGCTCCCAGCGCTGGTTCCAGAGAATGAGAGGGGACGAAGTTGAAGGGTGCGGCGTTTTGATCTCGGCTGTGCGGTCGGTGGCCGCGGCGATCTGTTGCGCCTCGATGCCCACCGGCATGACATGACTGCGCGCCTGCACCTGTGCAATGAGACGCAAATGGTTATAGTCGGGAAAGTGCTTGAGAAGATTGGGCAGTTCGTCGAACCAGGCGGTGGAATGGTGGCAACTGTTGAAAATGACAGCGTCGGCGGCAAGTTGGCTCAGCCAGTTGATCATAGCATAGGTGAGGTCGCGGCCTTCGCCCGGGCGCCACGGATAGGTGAGCTGGTTTTCGTGCATATAGAGCACGATCGGCGTCTGCGCCGGCAGCTTGCCGCGCAACAACCCCAGCCACGCCGGCAAATTGAGCATGTCGGTGACAAGCACCGCATCGGGCGCCGGTGCGGCGGCGAGCAGGCGCTCTGCTTGCGCGGCCAACTCAATGGCGCCGCCCTGCATCCGCCACTTCCAGAAGCGGCCGGCCATCGGCAACAGCGTCAGCGTGTGGATGGAATGCCGGCGGTATCCTTCCGCCCACGCCTGGTGACTGCCGCTGTGATAGGGAGAAACAAGCCAGACGTTCATCCCGCCCAGTATACTACACCTGAATACTAACCTATATGGCGCAATTCTTCGTTGTGATTTGCGACATTTTTTCCTGAGTGCTACACTGTCCGATGGTCTGCAACGAGGGAACCGGTGCACCGCCGGCCCCTCGTTCTTTCTGTTCGCAGGATGGACCTGCGGGCATCTCCATAGAAAGAAAGGAAGTACACATGAACGGTGCGGATGCACGCCAGTACGAGCTGGTTTATGTTCTCCAGCCGCAACTGGACGAAAATGGGTTGAACAGTCTTGATGGCCGCGTCTGTGACATCATTACTGCGCAGGGTGGCAGCGACATCGCCACTGAAGTCTGGGGCAAGCGCACGCTCGCCTATCCGATCAATCGCTTCTACGAGGGAGTCTACATCTTGCATCGCTTTCAGATGCCGCCATCCGGCACCGCAGAGGTGGACCGCATGTTGCGCTACAGCGAAGATGTGTTGCGCTATCTCCTGATGCGCACGGACAACTGAGGCAAAGACAAGAAGAAAGGATAGAGACAATGAGCGAGCAAACCAATCCTACGCCAGACATGGAAACAGAAGAGAATGGCGCTGCCGGCGCAGTTGAAGTCACACAGAGCCGCCCTGTTCAGCCGCCTGTCTACGTCGAAGATGTCGTCGATGTGGATGATGAGGAAGACGAAGCGTACGAAGAAGAACTGGACGAAGAAGACGAGGAAGAGAGCTTCCGCGCGCCAGACCAATACGTCGAGCGCGAAGGCTCCGGCCGGCCGCGACGCATCGGTTCGGATGTGCGCTACGACGAGATCGATTACAAAAACATCAGCCTGCTCTCGCGCTTCCTGGATCGCCGCGGACGCATCTTGTCGCGCCGCAAGACGCGTGTGAGCGCCAAAGTGCAGCGCAAGATCGTGCGCGAGATCAA
>JACSRH010000012.1 GCA_014879855.1 Caldilineaceae bacterium
CACCTTCGTCGCGATCACGAAGTCGTCGCGGCGCTGGCTGCGCAGCCAGCGCCCCACGATCTCCTCAGAAGCGCCGCGGGTGTAGACATCCGCGGTGTCGATAAAGTTGCCACCCGCTGCAGCGAAGCGATCCAGGATGGCGAAGCTGTCGGCTTCAGTGGTCTCGCGGCCAAAGGTCATGGCGCCCAGGCAGAGTTCACTGACCTTGAGGCCGGTCTTGCCCAGGTAACGTTGTTGCATTGTAAACTTCCTTTCTCGATTTTATGTCAAATCACTGCTGGCATCGCTTGACGAGTTCACTTGTCATCGCTACACTGCAAGACGATGAACATTCATCAGCCCTGCTGGCGCATCAACGCACCTGCGCCAGCAGGCTGTGCACATTCGCCGCAACATCCCCCTGAAACACGGCGCTGCCCACGGCGAAGAAATCCGCCCCAGCCGCCGCGGCCGCGCCGATGGTGGCCGCGCTGATGCCGCCGTCCACGCCAATGGCATAGGCCAGGCCCAGGCGCTGCCTCTGCGCCGCGGCCCATGCCACCTTCGCCAGCACCGTCGCGTCAAAAGGCTGCCCGCCGAAGCCCGGCCAAACGGCCATCACCAAGAGCAGGTCTATCTCACTCAGGTAAGGCTCCAGTCGCTCCACCGGCTGGTCCGGGTTGACGGCGATGCCCACCTGGTTGCCCTGGCGCCGGATCAGCGCCTGCGCCGCCGCTAAATCCGCAAGCGTGTCCTCCTGCACGATGATCATGTCGGCTGCCGCAAAAAGCGGGAGCGCGCGCACCGGTTCGGCCACCTCCAGGTGCGCGTGGAGCGGCAAGTCGGTCACACGGCGCAGGTCGGCGATCGTCTTCGGGCTGAAGGCGAAATTGTCCACGTAGCGGCCATCCATCACGTCGACGTGAATCGAAGCGGCGCCGCCCGCCGCGGCAGCCTGCACCGCCACAGCCAGGTTGGCCGTGTCTGCCGCCAGAATCGAAGCACTAAGATGGTGCGTCAAAATTCAACCTCACAGACCCATTGACATTAACTACCATAGTATGGTAGTTTATACAAAACATCCGTTCTGGAGATCGCTATGAAGCAAAAATATAAATCAGTCTACTTTTCTGATTATCCAGCAGAAACCTCCAACCAAAAGTCATTAACTTTGGCTTTCGGGAAGAAATCAGAGGACATCTATCAGGATATTCAGCAGCTATCCAGTGCAGAGATTCGTCAACTGCTAGGCACAGAGAGTTACGAAACCTTGCTTTGCGCTGCAGAACAGATGGGAACTCCACTTAACACATACTGCCTTAACCAAATTAGAGAAACCGTCAACTCGCTCCGCGAATCGTCTGCGCAACTGCAATTGTGGGATGTGGAGCCGGAAATACGCATCTTCGATCCGATCACGGCCACGTTCAAAGGCGGAGCACAAGAACCTTTTGTTCGTTGGTACCCTTACCTGGAAGGCTACTCTCCCCAGTTCGTTGAGACAGTATTATCCACCTATGCACCTGACGCCAGGTCAGTGCTTGACCCGTTTGCTGGCACCGGTACGACAGCGTTCGTCGCAGCCAGACAAGGAAGACGGGCTTACTATTGTGAGGTCAACCCCGTATTGCAATTCATAATAGCCACGAAATCGCGCGTTCGCCTGCTACCCGTTGACCAACGTCGAGATCTGGCTAGTGAACTGGAGGAAGCAGCATCCTCGCAAATCGAAAAAGTCGAGCAATGCAAGCCTTCATCAGATTTGGACATCAGCTATCAAGCCGTCTTCGGCGAAAGCGAATACTTCACCGACGATGTGTACTGCGCCATTTTAAGATTACGAACATGGATCGACGAAATTTCCCTGCGCGCCCCTCTATTGGCTGACGTCATTACGGTTGCAGCCCTGTCAATTCTAATTCCATCTTCCTTGCTGACACGGGCAGGCGATCTTCGTTATAAGACACAGGATGAG
>JACSRH010000283.1 GCA_014879855.1 Caldilineaceae bacterium
TGCGCCTGATGAACACCGGCGCCCGCCTGGCTTCGGCGACGTGGCCGCTGGCGGGACGTCTCTTCCGCGAGCGGCTGGAGATCGACGAGAACCGCGCGCTGTGGGTGGAGAAGACGCCCGGCTACCGGCCGCGCCCGCCGCTGCACGGCAGGACGCAGGCGGATGTCGCCATCATCGGCGGCGGCTTCACCGGCGCGAGCACGGCCTACCACCTCAGCCGGCGCTTCCCCGCGCGGCGCATCGTGCTGCTGGAGGCGGCGACGCTCGCCAACGGCGCCAGCGGGCGCAACGGCGGCATGATGCTCAACTGGGTCAACGGCTACGACGATGCCAGTTCAGAGCTGGCGGCGCGCATCTACCAGGTGACCAGCGCCGCTATCGACAACCTCTGCGCGCTGATCGAGCGCCACCACCTGCCGGTCGATTACCGACGCGACGGTACAGTGACGATCTACACCGATGACGCGCGCGGCGCGGCGGCCCACGCGCTGGTTGTGGCGCAGAACGCCATCGGCATTCCCACCCAATTTTTCGATGCGACGATGCTGCGGCAGAAGCTGGCAGTGGCGCATGGCTGCGGTGCGATCTTTGACCCCGGCGCCGGGCAGATCAACGGCGCGCAACTGGTGCGCGGTCTGGCGCCGGTGCTGGAGGCGCAGGGCGTGCAGATTTACGAAGGCACTCCGGTGCAAAGGGTGGAGGAGGGGCGGACGATCACGCTGACGACGCCGCAGGGGGAGGTGCAGGCGAACGCGCTCGTGCTGGCGACCAACGGCTACACCGGTGCGCTCGGTTACTTCCGCGACGCGCTCTTTCCGCTGCACTCGCACGTCTTTGCCACGGCCGCGCTCACCCCGGCGCAGCAGCAGGCGCTGGGCTGGCACGGCCTCGCCGGCTTCTCCGACGACTTCGACCGCATCTCCTACGCGTCGCTGACGCGTGACGGCCATCTCGTCTTTGGCGGCGGCAGCAACCACGCCTACAGCTATCTTTTCAACAACCGCACGGCCTATGCTGGCCGCGCGCGCCGGGCGCAGGCAGAGATGGCGCGCACGCTCAACCGCTACTTCCCGCAGAGCCACACGCTGCCGATCACGCACCGCTGGGCGGGCACGCTGGGCATCACCTTTGACCGCCGGCCGTTGATCGGCGTGCGCGGCGCGCATCACAACGTCTACTACGCGCTCGGCTACTGCGGCCACGGTGTGACGCTGGCGAACCTGGCCGGTGAAATTCTGTGCGACCTCTATGCCGGCGACGACAGCCGCTGGCGCGACCTGCCCTTTGTCCAAAGCGGTTACCCGCGCATCCCGCCCGAACCCTTTCGCTGGATCGGCTATCAGCTCTTCACGCGGTTGACCGGACAGTCGCCGCGGCTCTGACGCGCGTAAGGAGGGTGTGCTTCACCACAACCAATTTAGGGGAAACTCAATCGCCGGTGACGTCGGCCAACTCTTTTTGCTGGCGGCGCAATTCCTCCTGGGCTTGCAAACGGTCCTCCAGCATAGGTTCAGTGGCTTCGGCCAGTGACGGTTTCAGCTCGCGACGCGGGAAGAGGAGCGATGCCGCGACGGAGACGCCCAGCACGAGGGCAATGAGCAGCAACGACCACTGGATTGGCACATGGATGGGATGCGCCATGGCATAGTCTGAAACGGTTTCCACGACCATCTTCGCGCCGACAAAGCCAAGCACCAGCGACAGGCCAAGCTTGAGATAGTGAAACTTGTCGACCACGCCGGCGAGTAAGAAATAGAGCGAGCGCAAGCCTAAGATCGCAAAGATATTGGAAGTATAGACAATAAAGGGGTCGGTGGTGATGCCAAAGACGGCAGGGATGGAATCGACGGCAAAAACGACATCACTTGTCTCGATCACGAGCAACACGACCAGCAGCGGCGTGATCCAGCGCTTGCCGTGCTCGACGATCGTAAAACGTTGGCCGCGATAGTTATCGGTCACGCGGAAGAAGCGCTGCGTCATCTTGACAACGACATTTTTACTGAGATCACCTTCTTCGTCGCCGCTACGAAACATACGGACTGCCGTGACGATCAGCAGCAGGCCAAAGATTCCGATCAGGAAATCGAAGCGCGAAATCAGGGCCGCGCCGGTGAGAATCATCGCGCCGCGCAATACCAAAGCAGTAAGGATGCCCCAGTAGAGCACACGGTGCTGGTATTCGGCAGGCGTCGCAAAGTAGGTGAAGATCATGACAAAGACAAAAATATTGTCGACGCTGAGTGATTTTTCCAAAAGATAGCCGCCCAGGAATTGCATGGCGATCTCCGGCCCCTCAAAGTAATACAGGCCGGCATTAAAAATCAGCGCCAGGCTGATCCACGCCACGCTCCAAATAGCAGCCTCTTTCACGCCGATGCGATGCGCCTTGCGGTTGAAGACGCCTAAATCGAGGGCCAGCATTGCAATGACAAAAAGGTTGAAAAGAATCCAAAACCAAGGATTCGTAGCCATAATCAAAATCCCCTCTCGGCCGCACAACAGGATTCGCACAGCAATATTTGTGCAAATTTCCGACATCGTTATCTTGGCGGCCACAAAAAACAACTATCTGATTATACAAGCAAGGGATTGATCGAAAAAGTTAGTTGGGAGGGTGGGACGCACCCGAGGAACGAACAGGAGCTGTTGCGCGAACCCTTTATCTCGATTACAATCATGGCAGCATCCATCCTACAATCGATCAATCCGCCAGAGATCATCTGTTGCACCACGCCAGATTGCAACGATAGAGGCCATGTTCTGAGTTTACCTATCGCCATGATCGATGAAATATAGCATGGCAGGCATCTTATTCCTCTCATCAATCACACAATGGCCACCGAGCGGGAAAGGAGCGCGCAGTGCGTACTCTCTTGAAGGTCGCACACGGCATTGACCGTCTCTCAGAGTTACTCGGCAAGGTCAGTATTTACCTGATCCTTGTTTTGTTGGCGGTGGGCTTTTATAATGTCGCCGCACGCTATATCGGTCGCTTTATCGGCCAGAATCTCTCGTCTAACCGTCTGCTTGAAGTGCAGTGGTACCTCTATTCCATCATTTTTCTGCTGATCTTCGCCTACAATCTCAAGCACGATGTCAATGTACGCGTGGACATTCTCTACACAAAGTGGGGGCCAAAGCGCCGCGCCTGGGTCGATCTGTTGGGCACTTTGCTGATCGTCGCGCCGCTGGCGATCATCGGCATCTGGATGACCATCAACCCTGTGCTCCAGTCCTGGGGGCTGCTGCCGGATGGCACGTTTGGCGCTTGGGAATTATCCGGCGATCCTGACGGGTTGCCGCGCGCGCCGATCAAAAGCCTGATCATTGTGGCCTTTGCGCTGTTGCTGTTGCAGGCGATTGCCCAGATCATCAAATATACGGCTCTGCTTACCGGCCACGATACGGCGGCTACAGAGTTGATTGCTGAAACTGCATCCACTGACCTTGTTGAGTGAGACGCTTTTCGCACGCGTTCCCGTCTGACTCAACGCACGCAGGAGGCTGAAAATATGGATTACGAATGGCTGGCCATCGCCATGTTCGTCGGATTCTTTTTCATCATGATGACGGGTTTCCCGGTCGCCTTTTCGTTTGCCGGCGCGGCCATCCTCTTTGGCGCCATTGGTCTGGCGGCTGGAGCGTTTGATCTGAACCTGCTCAAGTTGCTTCCGTCGCGCTGGTTTGGCACGATGTCGGACACCACTCTGCTGGCGATCCCCTTTTTCATCTTTTTAGGCGCCATTTTAGAAAAATCGGGGCTGGCTGAAGCACTGCTGGAAACGTTAGGCATCGTCTTTGGACCGCTGCGCGGGGGGATGGCGGTCGCCGTGATCATTGTTGGCACGTTGCTGGCGGCGACGACCGGCGTGGTGGCGGCCACGGTGATCATGATGGGCATGATGTCGCTGCCGATCATGCTGCGTTACGGCTATGACAAGCGTCTCGCTTCCGGTGTGATCGTGGCTTCGGGCACGCTGGCGCAGTTGATCCCGCCCAGCCTGGTGTTGATTGTACTGAGCCAGCAGATCGGGGTGTCGGTTGGTGATCTGTTTATCGGCTCTTTTATCCCCGGCTTGATGTTGGCCGGCTCCTTTCTGCTCTACGTCGTGGTGATTGCCTTCTTGCGTCCGAAAATGGCGCCTGCCTTTCCACCGGAAGCGCGCACAGTGCATGGTGTAAAGTTAGCCATGCGTGTGGTCAAGGTCGTCATCCCTCCCATCGTGCTGATTTTCCTGGTCTTGGGCAGCATCTTCTTTGGGATTGCCACGCCGACCGAAGCCGGGGCCGTCGGCAGCGTGGGCGCGTGCGTACTGGCTGCGCTCAATCGCAAGTTGACCTGGCGCAACCTGGTCGATGCCGCCACGTCCACCGCGCGCATTAGCGGTATGGTGATGATGATCGTGATCGCGGCCAGTATGTTCACTGTGGTGTTCGACGGGCTGGGTGGCAAGTCTTTCATTACATCGATGCTGACCAATGTGCCGGGCGGCGTCGTTGGTTTCCTGATCGTCAGCAATATTGCCGTTTTCTTCCTGGGGATGTTTCTTGAATTTATCGAGATCGCCTTTATCGTGATGCCGCTGTTTGTGCCCGCGGCCGCGGCGCTTGGCATCGACCTGGTGTGGTTCGGCGTAATCATGGCGGTGAACCTGCAGATTGCCTTTATCTCCCCACCCGTGGGCTTCTCCCTCTTTTACCTGCAAAGTGTGGCGCCCAGGGAAGTGCCGACCAGCGAAATCCATCGCAGCGCCTTTCCCTTCATGGCGCTGCAGTTGATCGTGCTCGTCCTCGTGATCGCGTTTCCGCAGACCGTCCGCTGGTTGATCGACATAGCGGCGTGATCTGGCGACAATCCTTTGACGCAGAGGCGCAGCGAGGCAGAGGCGCAGCGAGGCAGAGGTGCGCAGAGAAAAGACATTTCAGCAAAACAAAGGCCCGGCGCCTAACCAGCGTCGGGCCTTTGTTTAGTTTTACCCCACTGTGCGTAATCAGCCTGCGTTGAATACAAACGAGGTAAACGCGTATTCGTTGGTTTTGTTCCAGTCGTAGATGCTGTTGCGGAAGCCGTTCCATTGTTCATAGATCGCCTTGAAGTCAGCATCCTGGGTGGAGAACTCGTCCACTAAACCGAGCCAGGCCTCAGACGCCGCCGTCATGATCTCGGGACTGTATTCGCGCAACTGCGCACCGCCCTCGATCAGGCGTCCTAGCGCGGCATCGTTGGCGGCCTCATAGCGGGAGAGCATGACCACATTCGATTGGGCAGCGGCAGTTTCGATCGCAACCTGATAGAGTTCAGGCAGTTTGTTCCATTCGTCCAGGTTGATATTCACTTCGAGCGACGACCCCGGCTCCCACCACCCTGGCCGGTAATAGTAGTCGGCCACGGTGTTCAAGCCAAGCTTCTCATCGTCGTAGGGGCCAACCCATTCCGCCGCGTCCACCGCGCCCGTCTGCAATGCCTGGAAAATCTCGCCCGCGGCCAGCACCTGCACGTTGACGCCTAGTTTCGCCATCACCTGCCCGCCTAGTCCGGCAATGCGCATCTTCAGACCCTGCAAATCAGCGACGGTGTTGATCTCCTTGCGGAACCAGCCGCCCATCTGCATGCCTGTGTTGCCGGCCGGAATGGGCAGGACGTTGAATTTGTCAGCGTAGAGCTTCTGGATCAATTCCAGGCCGCCGCCGGCATAGAGCCATGCGTTCTGCTGTTGCGCGGTCAGTCCAAAGGGCAGCGTCGTGCCAAAAGCCGCGGCCGGCGTCTTGCCGATATAGTAATACGAGGCGGTGTGGCCGATCGGCACCGCGCCCTGCTGCACGACATCGAGCACCTGGGTGCCAGGCGCCAACTCTCCGGCCGCGCGCGCCGAAATCACAAATTTGCCGCTGGTCAGCTTGCTCACGGTTTCGGTAAACAGTTGCGCCGTGCCGTACAGGATGTCGACAGCCGGCGTCCAACTGGTCGCCATCTCCCACTTGAGCTCCGGCAGCGCCGCGTCTTGCGCGGTTGCCTGCTGAACCTCCTGCGCGGCAGGGGTGGCGCCAAAGGTGCAGCCGGCCGCCAGGCCGATCACAGCGCCGCCAGCAGCTTTCGTCGCCACATTCGTCAAGAATTCCCGACGGTTCATGGAAGTCCTCCTTAGACTGTAACAAATATGGGCTTGAAGTGAATTGGATAGGGATGGAATAGGGCGGAAATCTGTAAGAATTGTAACGAATCCGGTTTTCGTTGTCAATCTGTCGGAAAATCCCGGGTCTACTTCACGGTTGGGGCAAACAACATCCCCGGCACTGTGCACAAACATTTTGGTCGTCCCGTCTGCTGCTGCACAGTGCCGGGGACGTAATGCGCGCCCCCAAGTTGAATTACACCCGAAAATCCCGGGCGGGGCGCCCAAAATTCCATCGCCTTGATTCCCAAGGCGGCAGCATCGATGGGGGCGCACCAACCAAACAACGACGGGCTATCGTTCGTCTGGTTGGTGCACACTGGCTGTGCGGCGGCAAATTTCACCGCCCACGCGTCAATCCAATGTTTGGTTGCTGGTGAACGGCAGGTACTGGCCTGGCTGAATCTGATCGTCCAGATCCAGGATGATCGAGCCCCCGGCGCCACCAGCCGGATTCAGCGGTTGCGTCTGGTTGAGGTTGTCGGTTGCTTGCGCAAAGAACTCGTAGATGCCGTTGCCAAACCCCAGCGACGCATAGTCAAAATTGGTCGATGTCGCCAGCGGATTGGCAAGCGGCCATACGGCCCACGCGGTCGTTGTCCCCGCAAAGTCTGTGTAGCGGTAGTTGAGCGTGTAACGAACAATACTTGTGCCTGGTGCAAAGAAGCCGACCCACTGCACTGGAATCACATTCGTGATCGGGGATGTCGACTGGATGATCGGCGGCGTGAAGGGTTGAATTACTGCGACCGGATGGCTGAATACGGTGGTCACGGCCTGCGCATTGGGACTCCACGGCTGGACGTTGCCGACGTTGTCGATGGCCCGCACGCGGAATTCAAGCCGATCGCCAAACCGAGCGCCGGTGATCGTGAAGGACGTCGCCTGTGTATCCACTGCCAAATCCTGCCAATTTCCGTCATTCAGGCTCAGTTGGAGGCTGTAGGAAGCAATCCCGGACAGATTGTCGGTTCCGCTCCAGGTCACGGTGAAGTTGGGCAGGAACGTGAACTCGGGCAGCGGGTTGACCGAGGCGACGGGCGGTTCGGAGTCGATGCGCGTCGAGACGGTCCGGCTCCAGGCGCCCAGGTTGCCGGCTTTGTCCGCGGCCTGCACCTGAAAGTCAACCACCGAATTGTTGGGCGCTTCACGACGAAAGCCGAAATTGTCCGTAGGCGTCTGATTGCGCCAGTTGACCCAGCCGCCGCCGTTGATGCGATAGCGCACGTTATACCATGCTACGCCGCTTGCTCGACAGCCCGGCTGGTCAGGATCGACCGCCGACCAGAAGACTCTGAATTCGGCCGGCGAGAAGGTGGGCAACGCCGTCATCGTGGCGATCGGCGGCGCCGTGTCGCAGCTTCCCGTGTAGTTGACCTCCAGATAGGGCGCTAACGCCGCAATCTGCCGGCCATTGAAGCGCCGCCAACGGCCGAGGTTGGGCGTCTCGTCGCCGGTAATGAGCAGACCTCGGTTTGGCTGGCCGCTGTCCCAAGCTCTCACTACGTCGGTCGCGCCGCCGCTGATCCAACCGATGGCAGGGGGAATCTCTCCCAGCGGAAACGCCGTGCCGCCCAGGAAATTGGCGCTGTTCCAGGTGACGCTGCCGGCGTTCCAGGACTGCTGCATAAGCTGCGCGCGAAAAGCCATTGAGCGACCATCGCCCGGCGGATTGATCAACGTTTGATTGATGAAAAACGATGCGTTGTTGATCTGGACATTGGGCGGCAGCCGGCTCAGATCAAACTGGATCAATGTGCGCATGGCATTAGGCCCCGTTTGATCCCAGCCGAGGTTCAGCACGGCAAGATTGCCAAAGTTGGTGTTTGGCGCGCCGGAAGCGATGTAGGTCGCCTGCGAGGCTGGCAACTGCACCGTGGCGTTGACCGTACTGCCATCCACGGCATAATCAATCACGGCGTATTGCGAGCGGTCGGGCATCTGCGCCAGTTCTTCAGCGGTAAAGCCTTCCGGCAACTCGGCATCCGCAGGGACCACTGCTGGGGCAAGTCCTGGCGCATTGGCGAGTTCTTCGATCAGGCTGGGCGGGAGTGGCGCAACAGGCGTCGCCTCACCATCCTCCTGGGCCAGGGCCGTGGTCGCGGGCATCATCGCCAGCAACACGGCGAAGACGATCACCCACCGCGTCAAAAGGGATGCTGCGCGCAAAGAAAGTCCATACGTCCTGTTCATTGAAGTTCATCCTTTCAGATTGTTAGCTACCTGCTCAGTCACAAAGCGGCCGCCACATCTTACCACAAAAATGATGACCATCCAGGAAATTCCTGGATGGTCTATTCAACAGAAAAACCAGCGCTTTACCGCGGCCAGTCGACAGCCTGCAGCAGCCAATCCGGCAACTCGCCGGGGATGGCCGCAACCTGCGTCGCGTTGCCGCCGCTCGCCGGCATCACCCACACGCCCCAGGCGCCGCCGCGCTTGCTGATGAAGGCGATCTGGCTGCCGTCCGGACTGACCGCGGGCAGGCCATCCGGCGCGGGGTCGTTGGTCAGGCGCGTCACCGCACCGTCCGCGACGCTGGCCCGGTAGATTTCCCAGTTGCCGTCGCGTCCTTCGCTCATGAAAACGACGGCGCTGCCATCGGGGAACCAGCGCGGCATCGAGTCGGAGGCTTCGTTGGTGAATTGCGTGCGCCCGGCGCCGTCGGTCTTCATGGTGTAGGTGCCGCAATTCTGCCCGTTGTCGTCACAGCCTTTGAGGATCAGCAACTCCTGGCTTGGGTGCCAGTCCGGATCCTTGCCGAAGTCGAGTTCCGTATACTCCATGTTGGCTGGGTTCTCTTTATCGACAGCCGGCGTGAGGTAGATGCGCCAACGGCGGTCGCCTTGCCGGTTGCTGGCAAAGACGATGCGGTCGCCGGTCGGGCTCCAGCGCGGGCTGCTGTCTTCGATAAAACGTGAGAAGCGCAACCGCCGGCCGGTCGCCAGATCGTAACCGCCGACGCCGAGCTTGTCGCTCTGTTTGCTGTAAAAGGCCAGCGTGCTGCGGTCCGGGCTGAGCGCCGGCTGCATGGCGTTGTTGGCGACCAGTTCCGGCTGTGCGCCAGGGGTCGCGGGCACGGCGTAGACGTCTTCCAATTCGTAGACGCGGTTGCCATCCTGCACGACGCGCGAGGCCGAGAAGAGAATCACATTCTGCGGCGCCACATACGACTTATCTGTCTGGATGGCCGGCGCCGGCTGGGGCAGCGGCGGCGCTGGCAGCACCGGCGCATTCTCGGCATTGCTGGCTTCGACGTAGGCCGCGGCCACCCAACCTTGTCCATTCGGGGCTGACGGGACGCTTGCCACCCACCATTGGCCATCCGCGCTGCGGCCGACGATCTCGCCGGTGGCGTCGAGCGGGGCGATGCCGATAGCTGGGTACTGTGTGCTGGGGCCGGTGCGGATGTTGACGCCCAGCGCGGCGGTGACGCGGCCGCTGGGCGTCTGATCGGCGATCGCGGCAAATGTCACCGGCGCCGCGTCCGCGTCCGGCGCCACTGGGTCGGGATCGTCACTGCTGGCCGCGGCCGGCGCCACGACGGAATCGATGGCAACTTCAAAGCGAAGAGCCATCGCGTCGTCGGCCGTGCGCATTTCAAGCACCCGGCCATTGACGGTGAAGGTGGCAGCCGTGCTCAACGCGGCCAGGAACGCGGCCTCCTGCTCCATGACGCCTGCTGGCGCATCGCACATCATCATCGTAGTGGCGGCCGGCTCGATCGTGATTTGGTTGTCGCTCACTGTGTAGCCGGTGATGAAGTTGTTGCAGCCAGCCGACCCGGAAAGGCTGCCATCCTCGCCAAAGATGGCGGTGATCTCGGTGTCCTCCAACATGCCGACGACGGCTTCCTGGCCGTTGTTGTAGTTGGTGGCGCGCCAGACCACGCCGGTCAGCCCCGGTGACGCCTGCTCTGACAGCGTGAGCAGCACTGCGCCATCGCCGTCCAGCAGGGTGAGCTGGCCGTCGCTCAGTTCATAGGAGGCAACCTGTTCAAAGGTGGCCAGGATCGCCTGCTCCTGCGCCATGAGCGCTTCCTCACAGGCCATCAGCGTACTGCCGCCCTGCGAGATGGTGAGCTGGCTGCCGTCGACGGTGTAGCCGGCGAAGAAGCCGTTGCAGCCCGCGTTGCCGCTGACCTGCCCATTGCGGAAGGCAATCGTGGCGTCACCCACCGGTGCGGCCGCGGCGCCGTCGGCATCGGTGAACTCGGTCACCTGCCAGGTCACGCCTTCGATGCCGGTGGTGGCCGTGATCGCATCGCCTGGTGCGGGCGCGGCTTCTGCGGCGGGCGGCTCAGTGGCTTCCGCGGTAGGCTCCTCCGCAGGCGGCTCTGTCGCCGCGACCGTGGGTTCCTCGGTGGGCGCCTCCGTGGCAACCACCTCCGTGGGCGCCTCCGTGGGCGCCTCCGTGGGCGCCTCCGTGGGCGCCTCCGTGGCAACCACCTCCGTGGGCGCCTCCGTGGGCGCTTCCGTGGCAACCGCCGCGGTGGGCGCTTCGGTGGGCGCTGGCGTTGACGCTGCGCCGCCACAGGCGGCCACCAGCAGGCTGATCGCCAGCACGGCAATCAGGAAGAACAGTTTGTGGTGGATTCGTTGATGCATCTGTTATCTCCATTCTGTAGACAGAAAGTGTCGACGCCGGCTTACATGGTGCGAAAAGCAAGCAAGCCGGTGATACCACGATAGAGGAAGAAGAGGCCAAAAACCAGCGAGGCTGTCGCCACAATGACGCGGTTGTGACGCTGCAGCCAACCTTGCGCCGCGCGCAGCGGCCCAGCCGAGCGTGCCGGGGCGATGGCGAAGGCAAGGATGGGCGGCAGCACCAGAATCTGCGTCCCCAACGTAAAGAGCAGGTAAAGGCCGACGCCTGCGGCCAAGCCGGGGCGTGCCTCTTCAATCACGCCGATGGCCGCCAGCGTAAAGACCCACTGCTTGACCGAGAGCAGGATCAGCAACGCGCCGCTGCCCGCGGCCTTGAGCACGGTCATGTCGCTGAGCGCGCTCATCCATGCAGGCGGCGTGTTGCCATCCTCATCACTGCCGCCTTTGCGCCATTTCTTGACGCCCATGACCAGCAGCAGGACGCCCAGCAACGTCAGCAGCGTCGGGCCGATCAACGCAAGGCCCGCGGCGCTTTCTGCATCGACGGCCGGAGCAAAGACCAGGCCAAAGATCACACCCTGCAGCAGGCGCATCGTCACCGCGCCGGTGACAAAGGCAATGGTCTTGCCGAGGCCGCGCTCGCTCTGCAACAGCAGCAGCACGATGATCGGGTAGATCGGCGCCAGCGTCGCGCTCAGGATCAGCGGAATCAGATCAACGAACATATTACTCATGCGGTTACGGCGCCACCTTGCGAAACGGCGAATCGACCTCGGCAAAGAAGTCGTTGTAGTCCTTGATC
>JACSRH010000011.1 GCA_014879855.1 Caldilineaceae bacterium
GATTCGAACCCACAAGAGTTGCCTCGGCGGATTTTAAGTCCGCTGCGTCTGCCATTCCGCCACCGACCCACACCAACTCATTCTAACCGATCCGCCTCATCGCGCATCATTTCATTCATCTGTTCGCTTCGCCGAAGATGACATTCCCCACCGCGTTGGCTTGTGCCGCCGACCCTTGTCAAAACTACCAGAGTTCCCCCAGAAGTCTGGTTTGCCTTGCGAAGTGGGTGCGCTGATTAGGTCGAATTCCGAATCTTCCCTATCATATTCATTGAGACCCTTATTGTCAACCATTTTTATTACATTGACTGAACAATTTTTCCAGCAAGATTGCAGCGATTGTTCACATGCTGACTTCCAAAACTAGCAGCCTGCAGGAGAGTAAGCCATGAGTCACCCAATTCCCGTTGATTTTCCGCCCGCGCTGGAAGTGTTTGGGCGTCATCGTTCGGTGCGTTTCTTTCTGCCCGACCCGCTGGCGCCCGGCGATCTCGACCTGATCGTCGAAGCGGGACGCCGCGCGCCGACCGATGCCCAGGGCCACATGTACGCGTGCGTGCGCATCACCGACACGATCCTGCGCGACCGGCTGGCCACCCTCTGCGCCGATCAGCAGCACATTCGCGACGCCGCCGAATTCTTCGTCGTCTGTCTGGATGTGCACCGGCTGCGCCGGCTGATCGAATATCGTGGCCGAGAGTGGGGCATGTGCGCGCGCATTGCCTTGCTCTACGGCGCCACCGACGCCACGATGGTCGCCCAAAACATGCTGGTGGCCGCGGAGGCGCTCGGCTACGGCGCCTGCTATATCGGCGCGGTCCAGAACAATGTGGATGTCATCGCACAAGAATTGAACCTTCCGCCCGGCGTGCTGCCGCTCTACGGCCTGTGCATTGGCGTCATCGACCCTGCACACTACCCGCCGCTCAAGCCGCGCATTCCGCGTGACCTCTGTTTCTTCGAAAACAGCTATCCGCGGGACTTCTCGGCGCAGGCGCTGGAGACCGCGTACGCGGCCATGAGCGTCAAGCGCGATTGGCTCGACAGCATCGGCGTCTATTTTGCAACGGGCGGCACGATGGGGCGCCGCGAACCGATCATGGCGCGCGCGTGGCGGCAGCAAGCGCTTGACCCGCAGCCGATGGAGTAGGCGACCATGCACTTCGACGCGCTGGCGCTGGCCTGCATTACGGCCGAACTCAACACGGCTATCTGCCCCGGACGGATTCAGCAAGTGCTGCGGGTGGACGAACACGCGCTTGGCTGCGAGGTCTACACGCCCGGCACGCGCCATCAACTGCTGCTGGCGTTGGCGCCGGGCGCGGCGCGCGTCCAGATAATGCCGCACAAACTGCGGCGCGGCGTCGCAGGCGAGACGCCGCTGCTCTTGTTGCTGCGCAAATATGCGCGCGGCGCGCTGATTGTGGCCATCGAACAGCCGGACCCGACCGAGCGCGTCCTGCGCTTTCAGCTCGAACATGCCGAAGTGGGGGCAACGACGCTCGTGATCGAATTGATCGGCCGCCAGCCCAACGCGCTCTTGCTCACCCCCGCCGGCAGAATTCTGGATTGTCTCCACCGTCTGCCGGCGACGGGGGAAGGCCGCGCGCTGCTGCCCGGACAGCACTATCGCGCACCCACCGCGGCGGATAAGCTGTCCCCGCTCGACAACGGCGCGGACGATTACTACGCACGGCTTGCGCAGATTGTCGCACAGCCGGGGCCATTGTGGAAGGCGTTGGTGGCAGGCATTGCCGGCCTCAGCCCCACCGCGGCGCGCGAGATCGCCTGGCGCGCGCAAGGCGCGCCAGAGGCAGAGCGCAACAGCACAGAGCGCAATCCAGCCAGCGTGCTTGCGGTGGCGCAGGCGTTGCAGGAACTGTGGGCGCCGGTGCACACCGGCGCGTGGCAGCCCGGCCTGATCGAAGAAGGCGCCACTGAAAAAGGCG
>JACSRH010000010.1 GCA_014879855.1 Caldilineaceae bacterium
CGTGATGCCCATCCCCCAGGCGAGCGAGCTGCTCACGCCGATCCTGGCGGTGATGCCGCTGCAGATCTTTGCCTACGAGATGGCGGTGCGCCGGGGCGCAGACGTGGACCAGCCCCGCAACCTCGCCAAAAGCGTGACAGTGGAGTGAAGGGCGGGGCGGCCGCAGAGATGGTTTGACAAGTCATCCATTTCGACGCAGAGGGGCCGAGGAAACCGGGGAAAAGTTCTACCGGCATTTCTCGGCGACCCTCTGTGTCAATTGCAGTCTCTGGAGACAGGGTTCCTCAGTTGATCTTTGTCCACGTGCCGCAGCGCTGACTGTAGAATCCCTGGTCCCCTGCCTCGATGGTGACCACTGTCGGCCCGGCTACGATGTCGTTCTCCTTGATGTCGCGCAGTTGACCAGAAAATCCTGATAAGCGCGCCCAGTAGCAGACGTCGCCGCCGTCCGACTGCCAGGTCCCTGGCGCCACATCCTTGCCGACGAAGTACATGCCTGCGTCGAAGGGATCAGTTGGGCTGGCGGTGATGGGCGAGAGGTCGAGCGTCCACGTGCCGCAGCGGCGCGAGTCGAAGGCTTTGTCGGAAGCTGCGATCGTGACGATCTGGGGGCCGTAGCCCAGTTCGTTGGCGATGATCGAACGGGAAGCGCTATACAATGCCGTGATCCGTTCCCAGTAACAATAGCCGCCACCCACACCGCGGTAGGTGCCTGGCGCAATGTCGCTGCCCACTATCTGCAAACCGCCGCCAAAGGAAAGCGAAGGGGCGGACGGCGCAGCAACCGGGGCCGCCGGCGCGGCACTGGCCGGCGCACCAGCCGCGGCTGCCGGCTCATCCAGGCGGAAGACCTTCACATGGAAGTTGGTGCTGTCGGCGGCCACCCAGAAGAACATCTCCCACTCGATGACATCGGTGACGGTGGTGGCGTAGGGCAACTGTGTGCCCGCATCCAAGATGCCAACAAATTCGCCGTGCTTGTAGAACTTGAGCGAGGCGGAATCCCACTCGAAGCGGTATGTGCCGCCGCGGCTCGCCTTCCACTGCAGGCCGACATCGCCTTTGGGATTGGCGGTCATCGAGTCGGCGCAGATTTCGAGACCCCTGCCCCCGGTATCGTGGTAGCAGCCGGCGCCGTCGGTCTGCTGCATGTCCTGCCAGATGAAGTTGCCGCGGCCCTCCGTCCACAGGTAGTACCAGTGGTTGCGGTCGCGACCGCCGGGGAAGTCAGCCGCAGCATCTGCTACCTGGACCCAGCCACCGCCGGCCGGCGCCGGTGCGCCGCCAGTCGCGGGAGCGGCTTCCTGTGCGGGGGCAGCGGCAGGAGCCGGCGCCGCAGCCACCGGTACATCGGGCGCGCCGTCCACCAGCGCCGCAAAGATCCAGTTGCCCGCAGCAAGCTGATACCAGTCGCCGGCTTCGTTTTTGGCCACAATTTCCAGCGGAGCACCGGCCTTGACGCCGCCCACAACCGGGTAGTTGGTGCCGGGTCCCTGGCGCAGATTGGCGTTGCTGCTGGCGCCGCCGGCATCCTGGGGTGGCGGTGAGAGCAGCAAGCTGGCGGGGGGCAACAAGGCCGGCGCCGCTGTGGTGCGGTCCGAAGCCTGGGCTGCGGTCGTGGCCAACGCCAGGCAGAGGATGAGGACAGCCAGTCCGGATGCAGACAGCATCGGCATCCATGAGCGCTGCACGAGAGGGAACATGGGTTGATCCTTTCTGTTTTAGACAATGTCAGTGAGGGTATGTTCAATCAGCACGGCGTCGCCGGTCGCCAGCAGTTGGGCGCGCAATGCTGGGTGTTGGGTGAACCTGGCGCGCAGGGCGACCAGCATCGCCTCGTCGCGCACAGCGTCCCAGTCTGAACGCAAGCCGGTGTCATCCACCCACGCGATAAGAGCGTCTACCCTTGCGTCGGCTCTCCCAACGTGAAGCCGG
>JACSRH010000009.1 GCA_014879855.1 Caldilineaceae bacterium
TTCCATCAGCGTTTTGAGGAAGCGGATGTCCTCGATCTTCTCGCTGGCTGGCCGCAGTCCGGAAGCGGCGAATTTTGCCTTCTGGCTGCCGACCTTGGATGTCCACAGCATTTGCAGCAGGATCGGCAGTCCCAGCACCGTCGAGAGATAGCGCCCGTGCTCGGACAGCACGCGTTTGCAGCGCGCGAACGAGCTTTTGCCGACCGCGTCAAAGATAATGTCGTAGCGCTGGCCGCTTTGGGTGAAATCTTCCTGCGTGTAATCGATCACGTGGTGGGCGCCCAGGCTACGCACCAGATCCACATTGGCGCTACTGCACACGCCAGTGACCTCCGCCCCGAAATGGCGAGCAAGCTGCACGGCCGCGCTCCCCACACTGCCCGATGCACCGTTGATCAGCACCTGCTGGCCGGGGCGAATCTCGCCCTGATCGCGCAGGAAGTGCAGCGCGGTGGTCGCGCCGTCGAGCAAAGAAGCGGCTTCGGCGTCGCTCAGATTGGCCGGTTTGGGCAGCAGCGGTTCGCTCGCCGGCAGCGCAATGTATTCGGCATAGCAGCCGCCGCCGAGGTCGGTGGCGCCAAAGACCTGGTCGCCTGCCTTAAAATGCTGGACATCCTCACCGACGGCTTCCACTTCGCCGGCCAGTTCCGTGCCGGGAATGGCAACCTTGGGGCGCGTCAGCCCGATGAACAAGCGGCCGTACAGCGGGACACCCTTGCGCATCATGCTGTGCGCTGCGGTGACGGTGGTGGCGTGGATGCGCACAAGCACCTCGTTTGCCTTGGGCGCGGGCTTGGCGACCTCGCGCAACTGAAGAACATCGGGGGAGCCGTAGGCGGTTGCAACAATGGCTTTCATGGGTTTTCTCCTTGTATCCCTCTCATGCGGGTTGAAATCTTCCCGGAAGCTTTGGCGCTTCCGGGAAGAGGCTGGCTGTTCAGTACGTCGGGGCGGAAAGATTCTGTTGGGTCTGTAGCGGCGGCGTCTGCGGCGTGGCGACATCTTGCACCCGATCGGCGTAGCGCTGCACGTTGACGCCCTTGACCAGCAGCCACAGCGGCAGCACCAACTCGCCCACAAAGGTGTATTCGCTGAAGGTCACGCCAAGCGCGGGGTAGAGCAGGAAGACGAGGGCGTCCGCCACATAGCCCACACAGCCGATCATCAACAGCACGCCGATGAACTTGGGGAGGTAGGTCGACTTGAAGATGAGGTAGCCCATCGGAAAGAGCCAGAGACCCCAGAAGATGCCGGCGATCTGGATGCCATATTCGTGCAGTTCCAGAAAGAGCGCCATCAACGCCGGCGACTGTTCGGCGCCCTGCGCCAACAGCAACGCAGCCGCATGGTTCACCTCGTTGAGCATGGCAATCGGCACGGCGAGCAGGCTGAAGAGCACCATCAGCCCGGCCATGGTGCGGTTCACCGGTTTGAGCAGCTTGTAGAGCGTCAGCACCACCGCGATGTTCACCAACTGGGCGAGCAGCGCGCTCACCATGCTGAGGCGGAAGATGTTTTCGTTGGCGATAATCTGGCTGGCGGTGGCGGCCATGTCGCCGGCGACGATCAGCGTGTTCGGCACATAGAGAATGCCGAGCGCGCCGATCGGCGCCAGCAGCAGATAGAGCAACCCGGCGAGGCGGGCGGTGCGGTTGGGATTGGCAGCAGGGTTCATCGTAGCTGTCGTCATGATCTTTCTCCTCTTATTGAACAAAAACGGTCGGTTGATTTGGACAAATCTGCGCTTCGATTCAGGCAGGGTCGTGCGGCGGCGTGTGCGGGCCGCCTTTCGTAGTGCTGACCGAGAGCAGCGTCAGGCCCAGGTCACGCACCTTGCGCAGCAGGCCATGCAACGCCGCCTGATCGACGACCGGGCCGGTCAGACACGTTGCGCCGTCTGCGGTGCGGGTGAGGGTCATCCC
>JACSRH010000221.1 GCA_014879855.1 Caldilineaceae bacterium
CATGTCGTATGACCCCGAAAAACATCATCGGCGCTCAATTCGCAAGAAAGGATTCGACTACACGCGTGCTGGCGCGTATTTCGTCACCGTTTGTACACAAAACCGTGAACCGATCCTGAGTGATCCGATTGTCGCTGGAATCGCAGCAGATGTCTGGCTGGCGCTACCTGACTGGTTTCCTCACGTTGGTTTGGATGAATTTGTCGTCATGCCGACACATGCGCACTTTGTTGTCTGGCTCGCGATTCACCCAGATACTGAAGGTAACAGTCTCTTGCAAACGACCGACTTGCTGATTCCGCCTGCTGACGCACATATTCACATCTATAATGGGGATTGTAACAGCGCATCGTCTGCACTTCCAACCGATTGGATTCTTCCTGCCGCCGTCAAGGCGAACGAGCATCCACGGTTAGGCGATGTCGTTGGGGCGTGGAAGTCGCTTACGACGACAGTCTTTCTGGAATGGATCAACCGTCATGATCCTGCGCGGCGTGCCAAATTCTGGCAACGCAACTACTATGAACGGATTGTGCGTAACGATCGGGCGCTGACGGCCATTCGGCAGTACATACGTGACAACCCAAAGAATTGGGATGACGACCCGGACAATCCGGCGAATCGAGCGCACTTACCGTTTCCGCAGACGATTGACGATTATCTCGATGACATCAGGCGGATCATCAAGAAAGCAACGTAGGGGCGCACCCTTGCGGTTGCCCTCGGTCAGTAGGGGCAAACCCTTGCGGTTGCCCTCGTTCAGTAAGGGCGCACCCTTGCGGTTGCCCTCGGTCAGTAAGGGCGCACCCTTGCGGTTGCCCTCGGTCAGTGGGGGCAAACCCTTGCGGTTGCCCTCGGTCATCGGACAACGGAATGTGGGCGACCGCAAGGGTGCGCCCCTACGAGACAAAACGGTTTAGAAAACACATGACTACGCAACCCTCCACAATCGTTCAACGCCTCTGGAACTACTGCAACGTCCTGCGCGACGACGGCATCTCCTATGGCGACTATGTGGAACAACTCATCTATCTGCTTTTTCTCAAGATGGATGAAGAGCAGGCGCGCGACTATGGCCAGGAGAGCCACATCCCCGCGGAGTACAACTGGACGAGTCTCAAGACGCTGGACGGCGCCGAACTGGAGACCCATTATCGCGCAACCCTGGATGCGTTGGGCAAGGGGCAAGGGCTGGTTGCCACCATCTTTCGCAAGGCGCTGAACCGCATCCAGGATCCGGCCAAGCTGCGCCGGCTGGTGACGCTCATCGAGGGCCAGCAATGGAGCGGACTGAACCTGGACGTCAAGGCCGAAATCTACGAAGGTCTGCTCGAAAAGAACGCCCAGGACATCAAGTCGGGCGCCGGCCAGTACTTCACCCCACGCCCGTTGATCAGGGCAATTGTCGAGGTCATGCAACCCACGCCCAAGGAGATCATCTGCGACCCGGCGTGCGGCACGGGCGGCTTTCTCACCGCAGCGCACGACTACGTGGTCGAGCATTACAGCACACTGAGCCGGGCGCAGCAGGCACACCTGCGCAAACGCCTGGTACGCGGTTGGGAGATTGTCGATAACACGGCGCGGCTCTGCATGATGAACCTCTATCTGCATGGTATCCGCCCCGACGACAACGGCGCCCTGGTCACGGTGGGCGATAGCCTGCTGAGCAAGCCGGGCGACGAGTTCAGCATGGTGCTGACCAACCCGCCCTTTGGCAAGAAGAGCAGCGTCAGCATCGTCACCGAGAGCGGTGAGAGCAAGCGCGAAAGCCAGACCGTCGAACGCGCCGACTTCTGGAAATCGACCAGCAACAAGCAGTTGAACTTTGTGCAGCACGTCAAATCCATGCTGGCCATGCACGGCCGCGCCGCGGTCGTCGTGCCCGACAATGTGCTCTTCGAGGGCGGCGCGGGCGAGACCATCCGCCGCAAGCTGCTGCACGAGTGCGACGTGCACACGCTGCTGCGCCTGCCCACGGGCATCTTCTACGCCCAGGGCGTCAAGGCTAATGCGCTCTTCTTCGACCGCAAACCTGCCAGCGAGAAACCGTGGACGCGCCATCTCTGGATTTATGACCTGCGCACCAACGTCAACCTGACGCTGCGCAAGAACCCGCTGACGGAGACGACGCTGGCCGACTTCATCGCCTGCTACAATCCGGAGAACCGGCATGAGCGCCTGCCTACCTGGAGCGAGCAGACGCCAGAGGGCCGCTGGCGGCGCTACAGCTACGAAGAGTTGGTCGCCCGCGACAAGGCCAATCTCGAGACATCTTTTGGCTGCGCGACGAGGGGATCGACGACGGCGATGCGCTGTTGGAGCCGGATGCGCTGGCCGCGGCCAGCGTGGAGGACCTGGCGGCTGCGCTGGAGCAGTGCCGTGAAATTGTAGCGGATCTGGAAGAGTCGTGAGATTGCTGCTATGCGCTCGTGAGACAGAATGAAGAAGCCCGTCAAAGGCGCCAACTGGTTTTTGTTGACGAGTCAGGCGGCCCGGCGTTCTATGCTCGTAAGGGCCATGCCTCAGCGTTATCGGCTACATGAACTGGGCGGTATATCGGGCGTTCACTCGTGGAGAGATGCGCTATTATCGAGCAATTGAGCAAAAAGTCAGGACGCACGGCATGAAGCCGACTTTTGCAAACAGAGGAGTGATTTTCTATGCCTAGGAGAAGCGCTTTTTGTACAGCTATCAATGGTTAATAACAATGAAGGTCAACCTAACTGCCGACGCGCTGCTTACGCATCAGCCATGCGCAGGTCGGGCTGCCAACCCGACGTGTTGCGGCAATGCTGCACGTAGAGACTTCCATGCAGCAATCTCCACAAGCATTCGCCTCACCCGCGGCCTATCGCACATGTCGCAAGGGGAACAGCCTTGACTGACGCGCACACAGACTCGACCCGTCTGACCTGGCTGCTGGCCGGCTTGGTGGCGACGATGCGTGCGGCGTGGGTCTGGCCGTGGCTGCTGGCGCTCGGCGCGTGGATGGCGCCTTCTTATGCTCAGCCCGTGCTGCCGCTCTGGTCGCTCTTTGCGCTGCTGCTGGGCGGACGCGCCGCGGCGCGGGTCGCGGCAACGCACACACAGAACATGCGCCAGGCGCGGGCATGGATGGCGGTGTTTGGCCCGCTGCTCCTGCTGCTGTTGCTCTGGTGGCAATATGGGCGACCGCTGGCGCTCTGGGACGTGCGCTGGCTCCAGCTTGCTACTGGCGACCCTGACCTCTGGGCGCGCGAGATGGCGCCGGCAGTGCTCGCTTTTTTTATCGCGGCGGGTCTCTGGCTGCGCGGCGTGCTGGATGGCGGGACACCCACTGATCACGAGGCGATCGTCGGCGCGTTTGTCACCGGCAGCATCGCCTTTGTGCTCCTGCTGCTGGGCAGCCAACTGGCGGGCGCGGCCTTGGTTGCAGGCGTGCAGGCGTGGCTGGTCGTCTTTGTAACGGCGGGCATGGCCGCGCTGGCGCTGGCGAGCCTGGAGCGTTCGCTCTACACCGGAGGCGCGGCGACGGCGGCCCGGCTGCGGCTCAACCGCTACTGGCTGGGCAGCGTGGCGCTGGTGATCGCGGCAGTGCTGCTGTTCGGCTTTCTGCTCAGCGCGCTGATCGCACCGGAAACATTGGCGCAGGTGCTGGGGCTGTTTTCGCCCGTCGTTGACCTGTTGGCGCAAGTCTTGCTGGCGGTGATCTACGCCGCGGTCTATGTGATGTTCCTGGTGCTTTCGCCGCTGATCGATTGGCTGCGCCGTTTGATCGCCACCTTGCGCCCGTTGGACGCGCCTGCCGACCTGGCTCAGTTCCAGCCACTCTCCCCGCTTTTTCTGGACCAGCCCACCCGCGCGCCGGCGGAGTTGGTGGAGCCATTTCGCTGGGGCGTCGTCATCGCCGTGATCGTAGCCGCGGCGGTCATCTTTGCCCTGTCGCTGCGTCTGCTGCGGGTGGCCGAGGCGTCCGAAGTGGAAGAGACGCGCGAGTCGATCTTGTCCCGCGCGCTGTTGAACGACCAGTTGCGCACGCTGTGGGCGCGGCTGCGTGGACAGCCAGCGTCAGGTGCAGCGGCTGACTTCCTGCCGCTTGATGGCGAAGCGCTGGCGCGGCGCCAGATTCGCGCTCGCTACCAGGCGTTTCTGGCCGCGATGGCGACGCGCAACCAGCCGCGGCCCCCCGGCGCCACACCGGAGGCGTACTCCACCCAACTGGCCGAGCTGACCGCGACGCAGGCCGCCGCGCTGCATACGCTCACCAGCGCATACGTGGCGGTGCGCTATGGCGACGCGCAGCCAGATGCGGGGCAACTAGCGCACAGTGAGGTCGATTGGAGAAAGGATGAATCAGCAAATAGAGCAGAAAAGGAAAAGGAGGACGGGATAAGAAGTAATGAGTGACGCAATAAAAATCGCTTTTCTCTGCACGCCTCTGCCTCTGCGCGCCCCTGCCTCTCCACGCCCCTGCGTCAAGTGCGCTGTTCAGGCAGGCGCCTTACCACCAACCGCGCTTCTTTTGCTGGCTCTGGCGTTGCAGTTGAATCAACTGGGCGACCTGTTGTTGCAGGGCGGCGACAGTGTTTTCCAGCGCGCGCAGACGACCTTCCAGCCGCTCCTTGCGCGTCTCTTCGCGGCGTTGATATTCGGCAAGCGCTCGCTCTTGTTCAAGCATCCGTTCGCGTAGTTTGCGGTTTTCTTCCTTGAGATTAAAATTGTCCTGCACGACAACGCCGACGACTTCGCGCACCGTGGACTGGCTGTTGAGCACAGTTTGCTGGCTGTTGGCGATGGCGCTGAGAATATCGCCCAGCGCGTGGGGCAGCAACGCCGCTTTGCCCTCGACCAGTTGGCGGGCCTGGTCGCTATTCAGGGCCACCGGCGCGGTTTCATCACGCACGATGCGTTTCGGCGTGAGTTGTTCGTTGATTTGCTCGTCCTGGAAACCTTGTTCGAGCAGCTTTTGCACCATGCTGAGGGCAGCCACGTCGGCCGTGGCAAAGCGGGGAGGCTCCGCCTTCGCGCCCGGGCTGAGCACCTGGGCAAAACGACGCATCCACCCGCGCAATGCCTCCGGCGTCACCTGAAAATGATAAGCGACCTCGGTAAAGGTGTATGATGTTTCTTGGAGGCCGCTGCGGTCAGATGCCGATTGGGTCATGAGTTGGGTCGATGGCTGACAGGGATGAAGGTAGGACACCCCTGCCAGCAAAGGCGAATAGACAGTGGCTCGCCCGTCAATCGATGACTTTCCAGGTGGTGTCAATCACCGGCTCATCGTTAGGGGGCGCTTGCTGCGTCTGACGTTGTTGACGTTCGACAGCTTCGCCGGCCAGCTTGGCAAAGAGCGCCATGGCGCCGATCAACACGGCGACATCGTCGATAGGGATGCCGGGGATTAAATCAATCGGCCAGATCCAATACAACATGGCCGCAACCGGCAACATGAGCTTGAGCGAGGAAGGGACGCGCGAGTCAAACAGCAACTGGATAGAACGTACAGCCTGTTGCATAAAGCCTGGATTGTCCGCGACGGAACGATACTTTGCATTTTGCGTCATTTGGTTGCTCCTTTAAGCATTACGCTATGCAGTATAGCGGATTCATCATGAATTGTGAACTCTTATCAACACCCTGCTGATGCTGCTTGATCGTCTCACAAGCGCACAGCGCCATCCACCATAAGTTTATCATGCCTACAGCCGCCCAGATGTTGGCCGGATACCCGGATATCATGCTCCAAGTGCTCGCTGAACTGCGCGGCGCCATGCTCGATGGCGCCGACACGCACGAGCAGATGGTCGAGTTGCTGGCCGCCCAACTGACCGATCCCACTTCGGTGCAAATGGCGCACCAGGAAATGCTCGACTATACACCGCAGGCGGAAGATGCTATCAATCTGCTGCTGCGCGAACACGGCGAGGTGACCGAAGCGCAATTCAGCCGCGAGTTTGGCGCCATCCGTCAGATGGGGCCGGCCAAGCTGGAGCGAGAATCGCCGTGGCTTTATCCCGAAAGCATCGCCGAGCTGCTTTACTACAATGGACTGATCGGCCGCGGTTTTCGCGGCGCAGGTCAAAATGCGCATACCGTTATCTATTTGCCCAGCGACATCACCCCGTGGCTGCCCCACCTGCAAAGCGAATTGCCCGTGGGCCTGCCGGCCAAGCCCGTCGCGCCGCCGCCTGCCGCGCGCATCTTGCCCGCGGATGACGCCTTTCTGCTCGACGCCGGCGCGCTGCTTGGATTTCTCTATCACGAGCGCATCCGCCTGACGCCAAACGGCCCGCATCCCGAAGATATCGACCGCCTTGTCAAGCGATTTCAACTGCCTTTTGGCAGCGGCGACACGGATCTCAATCTGCGGCTGGGGCTGTTGCTGCATCTGGGCAATCGCCTGGGTTGGCTGCGACGCGATCACGATTCCGTACAGTTGACGCAGAATCCGGTGGCGGCGTTCCTCGATAAGACGCGCGCAGAACAACGTCGTGCGCTTTTCGAAGCGTGGCGTTCCTCTGTAGAATGGAACGATCTCTGCCGCACCCCCGAACTTGAGTGTGTGGAAGCAGGTTTGTGGCACAACGATCCGCTGCAAACGCGTGAAACGATCCTCCGACTTGTGGGTCATCTTCAGCCCGGCGCCTGGTACGCCCAATCCGACGTGCTGCGGGCAATCCGCGACGCTGAGCCTGATTTCCAGCGCCCGACCGGTGATTACGACACCTGGTATATCCGCAACACCAATACGCAGGAATTCCTCAAGGGTTTCGAGCGGTGGGAAGCGGTCGAAGGGGCGCTGTTGCGCTTTTTGATACGCGGCCCGTTGGCGTGGCTCTGTGTGTTGGATCTGGCGGAACCGGCCGCGGGCGACGACACGCTGCTTTCCCTGAGCGGGTGGGGCGCGCCGTGGCTGGGGCACGATGTGCCGGCGCCAGACGAGCACGCCAGCAACCATATCGCGGTTGCTGAGAATTTCACAGTGACGCTCGACCCTGGCGTCTCCCTGGCCGATCGCTTCCGCGTGGAGCGGTTTGCCCAGTGGCAGCAGAGTTACCCTGTGTTTGTCTATCAGATCACACAACGCAGCCTCAAGCGTGCGACAGAACGCGGGCTTTCAGGCGCGCGCATCGCCCGCTTTTTGCGGGAACGCTGCCGCACGCCCTCGCCGCGGGTTATTGCCGCCATCGATCGCTTCGAAGCAACCGAACAAGTGCGATCTGTCTGAGGCGTTAGTTACAACCCGCGCACCATGGCCTTGAAGATCGCCAGCCCTAGCTGGCCCGTCCCGCCCAGCGGGTTCTGCACCGGCAGCAGGTGATCCTCCGGGTGTGGCATCAGCCCGACGACGTTGCCGCGGCGGTTGCACAGGCCGGCAATGTCGGCGACAGAGCCGTTGGGGTTGCGCGGATAGACGCCGCCCGCGGGCCGCCCGTCTGCATCGACGTAACGAAAGGCGACAAGGTTGCCTTGCTCGATCTCAGCCAGCATGGCGTCGTCCTTGACCCGGACATTGCCCTCGCCGTGCGCCACCGGACAGAAGATCAGCTCGTCCAGTTCGCGCAGAAAAGGTGCGGTTGCCTGCCGATTTGCGGCCAGATGCACCCAACGACACTCGAAATGGCCACATGCATTCTCGGTCAGCGTGACGCGGCGGAGGAAGATTTCGTTTCTCTGCGTCTCTGCGTCTCTGCGTCTCTGCGTTGAGGTGGCCCCCGGCAGCATCCCCGCCTTCACCAGCGTCTGAAAGCCGTTACAGATGCCAAGCACGAGCTTGCCGCTGTCGATGAACGCGTGTAGCTCGTCGTGAAAATAAACCTGTAGATCGAGCGCCAGTCGTACGCCTGCGCCCAGCGCGTCGCCGTAGGAGAAACCACCGGGCAGCAGCAGCATCTGGTAATCGGAGAACGTGCGTGCGCCGCGACGCAGTTGGTTGATGTGCACGATCTCCGGCGCGCCGCCGGCCAGTTCGCAGGCGCGGGCAGCTTCGGCGTCACGGTTGGCGCCCGGCGCGTGAAGAATAAGAATCGATGGTTTCATGCTCATTGCCCTTTCCAAACCCGGACAAGCTGGTCCACTGGGAGATCGACGACATGCGCGCCGCCTGCCATGATCGCAAGGGTGGGCTCGGTGGTGGTGACGCCGACCTGCACCAGCGTTTCGCCGGCAAAATGGGCTTCAAAGGCCGCGGCGTCTGCGGCATTTACTTCCACCAGCAGGCGGCCATTGCTTTCGCTGAAGAGCAGCGGCACGACCGCCGCGCCGGCGACAGTCGCCTCCACCAGCGCGTCCAACGACACCGTAGCGCCCAGCCGCCCGGCAATGCACATCTCTGCCAGCGCCACGGCCAGCCCCCCTTCGCTCAGGTCGTGACAGGCGCGCACCAGCCCGGCGCGCATTGCGCCATGCAGCGCCCGATAACGACCGAGCGGCGCAACCGGCATGGTTGGCGCTGCGCCGCCACGCTCGCCCAGCACTTCGTTGAGCAGCGAGCCGCCTAGCTCGGCCTGCGTTTCGCCCAGCAGATAAAGCCGGTTGTCTGGCTGTTTGAGCGCCGATGTGACGCAAACGTGCATGTCCGGCGCAATGCCAATGGCTGAAATCAGCAGCGTGCCCGGAATCGGCTGGCCGTTGAATTCGTTGTAAAGGCTATCTTTGCCAGAAATGAAGGGCGTGCGATAAGCAAGCGCCGCGTCGTAACAGCCTTGACAGGCGCGCACCAGCGAACCCAGCCGGTCGGGATAGGTCGGGTTGCCCCAACAGAAGTTATCCAGAATGGCGATGCGTTCAGGATCCGCGCCGACGGCCACGGCGTTGCGCACTGCTTCGTCCACCGCACTGACCGCCATGGCATAGGGGTCGACGCGGCCCAGCAGCGGGTTGATGCCGTTGCTGAGCACAAACGCCCGGGCGTGATGCCATGTCCCTAGCGGTTTGAGCACCGCAGCATCGGCTGGCCCATCCAGTTCAGGGCCGACAAAGGGGCGCACCACGCTTCCCCCGCGCACCTCATGGTCATAGGTGCGCACGATTCCTTCTTTACTGGCGACGGAAGGGTGTCCAAGCATCGCCAGCAGCACATCGTTGATGTCCATCCCCGGAAGCGATTGTTCGGTGGACGTAGCGGACACGGGCGCGGGCGCCGGTTCGCGGTGTTCTGCCTGCATCCGCCGTCGTGGCAATCCATGATGCAGAAATGCCATCGACAACTCGCCCACAATACGGCCGTCGAAGCGCACGACAAGGTTCCCTCCTCCGGTGAAGGTTCCCAAAACGCTGAGTTCGACATCCCACAGATGGGCAAGCTGTTGTAGCTCGTTTAATTGTCCTGGCCGCACAGCCAGCACCATGCGCTCCTGCGCTTCGGAGATCCAAATTTCCCACGGGGCCAGACCAGGGTACTTGAGCGGCGCGCGCGCCAGATCAACGTCCGCGCCCAGCATTTCGCCCATTTCACCCACCGCCGAGGAAAAGCCGCCCGCGCCACAGTCGGTGATCGCGGTGTAGAGGCCGCGGTCGCGCGCCGCCTCGATCAGCTCGATCAGCCCCTTTTCCGTGATGGGGTCGCCGATCTGCACCGCGCTGCCGGCCAGTTCACTCGTTTCATGCGTCAACTCGGCTGAGGAGAAGGTGGCGCCGTGGATGCCATCGCGCCCGGTGCGGCCGCCCAGCGCGACGACGAGATCGCCCTGTTGGGGCGCGGTCGGGTGCTTGCCGTGTGGCAGCAGACCCGCACAGCCGCAAAAGACAAGCGGATTGCCCAGATAGCCTTCATCATAGATGACCGCGCCGTTGACCGTGGGCAGACCTAGCTTATTGCCATAATCACCCACGCCGGCCACCACGCCTTCGGCGATGCGCGCCGGGTGCAACATACCTTTTGGCGTCTGGTCGTTTGGAAAGTCCTGCGGGCCAAAACAGAGTACATCGGTCGTCGCGATGGGGCGCGCCGAGACGCCGATTACATCGCGCACGACGCCGCCCACCCCCGTGTTGGCCCCGCCAAAGGGTTCCAGCGCGGAGGGGTGATTGTGCGTCTCGACCTTGAACGCGAGGTCATAATCGTCGTCAAAAGCGATGATGCCCGCGTTGTCGACAAAGGCCGAGCGCAGCCAGTCCGGCCAGAGCGCGTCGGTGGCCGCGCGCAGATATTGGTGAATCAGCCCGTCGATCGTCTCCTGACTGCGCACCGTGCCGTCGGCGTTGCGGTGTGTGAAATCGATTTTGGACTTGAACGTCTTGTGGACGCAGTGCTCCGACCACGTCTGCGCCAGCGTCTCCAGTTCAACGTCGGTGGGGTCGCGCTCCAGATGAGTGTAGTAACGCTGAATCGCGTGCATTTCCGCCAGGTCGAGCGAGAGCAGCCGCGCCTTGCTCAGCGCCAGCAACATGGCGTCCTCCAGCCCGCGCACGGGGATAGTCTCGACACGGTCGCCCGCGGTTGCCTCCTGGCCAAAGTGGATCGCAATTTCCCCGATGGCAAAGTGCTGTACAATGGTGTTGCAAAGCAATTGCCGCGCCAGCTTGCGCAGATCGTCAGGGGTAAGATCGCCCTCCAGTTCATAGCGCACACCGGTCGCCACTTCGCACGCGGGCAGGCCCATCTCCACCATGCCGCGTTGCAATTCGCGCGCGGGAACGTCAGTCACGCCGGGGCGGAAGGTGACTTCAACGACATGCGGGGCGAGGGGGAGATTGGGAGATTGCGAGATTGGAGATTGGAGAGTGAGAGGGTCTTCTCCCTGTTTCCCTCTTTCCTCTTCTCCTTGTCTCCTTGTTTCCCCTTCTCTCTGTGCAACTCCCCATGTCTCCGTCACCGGATCGGCCAGGAGGAGATTACACAGACGTTCGACGGCCTCGGCGCCGGGGTCTTGTTCGAGGAAATAAAGCCGGACGACCTGGCAGGCAGTGACGCCGGTAATGCCCAGCGCAGCCGCACCACGCACGACGTTCTGTCCAGCCGCGGGATGGTTGCTACGCACTTCGATACGGACTGTCATCAAAAAGTCCTTTCAGGGACTGGTTGTTGGTTGTCGTAACGGCAGGTGTGATCGATATAGTTGTGTATTGTCAAAACATCATGAGTGCTTGTGATTGAAGTTCTCGTCGTCCAGCAAGCGCAGCACAGAGACTTACAGCGTCGCGCAAGCCCTAAACCTAGTGATGCATTATAGCATAACGGTGGTGGTGCGGAGTGGGTGCTGCAGGATGAGGGGGAGGCCTCGGATGCGGGTAGACGCGACAACAACGGATGAGGGGGGCTAGCGCTCACTACAAGAGATGCGGGCCTGCATCAACAACACCCTCGCGTCATCCGCTGTTGTCTTTACGGCTGCATTGAAGCAGCGTATGTGCGCCGGCATTGCTGCCGCTGGGCGCAACGTAGAGCG
>JACSRH010000048.1 GCA_014879855.1 Caldilineaceae bacterium
TGGGCGTGCAGTTGGAGGCGGAGATCGGCCTGGGCGAGTACGCGGCCTACACCGGGCGCGTCTTTCAGACTGAGAAGTTCTTCCCCGCCTGGCTCTACGCCGAAGATCACTGGTTCGTGGCGCAGGCGCTGGCTGGCTTGCGCGGCGCCGGTCTCCAGCCTGGCCTGCGCGCCTATCGTTTCTGCACCAACGCGGCCTACAGCGCCGGGCTGGCCGGCGTGCCCACCATCGGTTTCGGCCCGGCGGAAGAGCACGACGCGCATGTGATCGACGAGCGGCTGGCCATCGCCGACCTGCTGGCCGCCGCGCGCGGGTATCGGGGAATTATCGCGGCGGCGTTGAGTTGAAAATGGGGCAAGGGGCGAGTTGCGAGGGGCGTAAAGGTGTTTTCCAGGTTGGTCATACTACCTGTTCGTTAGCGCCCAGTACGCGATAGGCGCGCTTTGCCAATCCATAGGCACATTCGTAAGCCATCTCGACGGCTTCATCCTCAGCCAGAATCCCTTGCACGACCAGACCCGCCAGCCAATCGCAACTCACCCGCCGCCACACGTCATGGCGCGCAGGGATCGAGGCAAAGGCACGCGTGTCGTCGTTAAAACCGGAGGTGTTGTATAAGCCGGCTGTCTCGACCACCTGATCAAGGTAGCGGCGCATCCCATTGACGCTGTCAAAAAACCACCAGGGCGGCCCAAGTCGCAAGGCCGGGTAATGGCCGGCCAGCGGCGCCAGTTCACGACTATAGCTGCTCTCGTCCAGCGTAAAAAGGAGAAGGCGCAAGCGTTTGTCGGCGCCGTAGGCGTTGAGCAGCGGCTGCAGGTTGCGTGTCCACTCCGTTGCCACGGGAATATCGCCCCCGACATCGGGGCCAAAGCGCGCAAAGAGCGCTGCGTTGTGATTGCGTAAACTGCCCACATGTAGTTGCATTACGAGTCCATCCTCGCTGCTCATGCGGGCAAATTCCATCAACATGTGGGCGGTGAATTGCATTGCATCGGCGCTGCTGGCCTGGCCGTGGCGTGCGCGCTGAAAGATCGTCGCTGCCCCTTTGTCGCTCAGGCGCTCAGTCAAGGGGATCACTGCCGCATGATCGGTGGCCAACGCGCCCCGCTGCTTGAAGAAAGCTCGCCGCTGCTCCAGCGCGGCAATGTAGCTGTCATAATCGACAACATCGATGCCCGAGACGCCGGCGAGCAGTTCGATCTGCTCGCGCCAGGCTGGATGCTGCAGGTTCACCACCGCATCCGGGCGGAAGGTTGGCCGTATGTAGCCAAGCCCATCGTCGTGCAACTGGCGGTGATGGGCCAGTTCATCGGTGGCAGCGTCCGTCGTGCAGAGCAACTCAATGTTAAAGCGGTCTAGCAACGCCCGCGGGGCGAACTCGGGACGCAGGAGTTGCGCCTCCAGGTGGTCGTAGATGGCCTGGGCGTTAGCACCGTTGAGCCGTTCCTCCACGCCAAAGAGATTGACCAGTTCATCTGCGAGCCAAAGCCCGGTGGGCGTGGCGCGGAAGAGATGAAAGTGCTCGGCAAAGCGCTGCCAGATGCGCCGGTGGTTTGTTTCAACTGGCGCATCGGTGTGGGTCGGCACGCCCAGATCTTCCAACGCAACGCCCTGGCTGTACAGCATGCGCAGGATGTAATGGTCCGGGATGACAAATAGATCGGCCGGGGTGCCCAGGCGCGCCGTTGGGTCGGCCAGCAGACCAGGCGACACGTGACCGTGCGGGCAGAAGAGTGGCAGATCGGCGACAGCGGTGTAGAGCGCCCGCGCAATGGCGCGCTGTGCGGGGTCTGCCGCAAAGCAGCGGTCGGGTGAAAGCACCCACGGCGTGCCAGCCATCAGGCCACCTCCTGGGCAAAAATTCCGCTCACGCCTGCGGCGATGGCGTTTCCCAAAATCTCGTGGCTTGCGCCGTCCCAGTGAAAACCATCGACCGGGCTTGAGGCAATGGCCGCATTGGCGTCGAAAAAGTGGCAGCCATTGCGCTTGGCTACCTGCTGGTAAAGCGCTGGCAAGCGCTCCGACTTTTCCTGTGCACCGCGCATGGCTTCCCAGGAACCGGGAAACTCCAGGACGCGGGGCGGGGCGACCAGCAAGACTGCCGGCGGGCGGGGTGCGCTGGTGCGAATGATTTCCACCAACGTTTGTACGCCCAGTGCGATGTCGGTAGGGGTCAGGGCAAAACGGTGCTTGAGGTCATTCGCGCCCAGCAGCAGAATTACCAAATCCAGCGGGGCGTGGGATTGCAGGCACGGGATGAGGTAATCTTTACCGCACTTCACCCCCTCGATGGGATCTGGCCAGACGGTCGTTCTGCCTGGCTGCCCTTCGGCAATTACTTCGTACGCTGCGCCAAGCTGTTGCGCCAGTACATTGGGCCAGCGTTGGTGGCGAGGGTGACGCGCCCCGGCGCGGGGGGCGGCGCCCCAGGTATTGGAGTCGCCAAAACAGAGAATTGTGCGCATGATGTTTCCTCAGCCTTCACTTTGCTTTTGCGCGGCGGGAGCGGAAGCGATCTGCTGCGGCGAGTCCGGCAGCAGCGTCCAATGCAGGCCATCCTGTGAAATGAGAAGACCCAGCGCTGTTTTCTGGCTGACACGTGCTTCACCCATCAAGACCATATAGTACAGGTCATCCTCTTGCCACACAAAGGGCGCGCCGTATTTGTGGGCAAGCCAATCCTGCTGCGCGATTTGCACGCGGCCAAGCTGGGTCCAGGTTATCAGGTCATCCGACTGGGCGAGCGCCAGATGCTGGTCTGCCAGGCCCTCGCTGAACAGCATTGTCCAGCAGGCGCCGGTGCGATAGACCACGACGTTCTCCACCCCATCGGGAGCGCGGTCCCGCCCCATCAAGGGCTGGCGCTGACTGATAACCTTCCAATCCCGCAGGTGCGGGTCGGCGGTGACCGCGTGGCCTAGCAGGTTGGCGCGATCCGGCGCCCGCTGCCGATAGCCTGAGGAGCCGACAAAGAAACAGTGGAGTTGGTCGCCCAGCAGCACGAACGAGGGATCGATGGCGCGCTGATCCTCATTCCACGCCAGTGCCAGGGCCTGCTCAAGAAAAACACGCGGTTGCGACCATGAGAGACCATCGGACGACTCCGCAAAGCAGAGCTGTTGTGGCATGACCGGGTACGATTGAAACGGCAAGATGTAGCGACCGTGCCACCAGATCACTTCGCCGGGTGACGCGTAGTTCTTAGGCGTGATGTCGCGGTCGCCTGTGAAGGTCACAAAATCTTCTGTGAAGCGCCAGGCCACCGACCAGTTTTCGGCACAATCCCAGTTGTTATTGGCAAGCCGCGTGTAGAACAGGCTATAGCCCGTCGGCGTCTTGAAAATTGACGGGTCACGCAGGTTGTCGCAGGTGCGCAAAATGGGGTTGGTGACGTTGTGGAGATCGATCATCTGCTGGATTGTCCTGATTTTCCGCGCGTAGACGGCGCTGACATTAGACTGCAAACTTGACTTTCAGGGTGACGATTTCATATGGCTTGAACGATACGGCGAGTTGCGCGCCCGTTGGCGTGAGCGCGGCTTCAGTTGCTTCCATCAGATTGCACACCCAGGCGGCCGTGACCGGACGGTCAAAGGTCAGGGTGGCGGATGTGCGGCGATTGTGGCGCTCCACCAGGCGCACGATCAGCCCGTCGCCGTCTTCCGCGCGCTTCACCGCCTCCAGCGTTACATTCCCGGCGTCATACGCCAGCAATGAGTGACGGGGCAGCGGCTGCTGGCTGGCAAAGACGGTCAGCGGCTCGTTGAGATTGAGCGCGCGCGGCATCACCCCGGCGGTGCGCCAGTCACCCGCGTGGGGATAAAGCGCATAGGTGAACAGATGATCCTCCATGTCTGCGGTCGGGTCGGGGCTGATCGAACCCTTGAGCAGCGTCAGGCGCACCACCGACTCGACGACCTCATGGCCGTACTTACAGTCGTTGAGCAAGGCGACGCCGTAGTCCGCTTCGGACACGTCAACCCACAGATGCGCCGGGACCTCGAACCGCGCCGCCTCGTAGGAGGTATTGCAGTGCGTGGGGCGCTGCATGTTGCCAAACGCCACGTCGAAGGTAGCGGTGAGCGCATGGACATCGAGCGGGAAGCCCACCTTGAGCAGTTTCTGGCGTTCTTGCCAATGGACGAAGGTTTCAAAGTACAAAACTGGGTCGCCTTGGCGCAGACTGATGCGTTGGATGAGGTTGGAGTTGCCAAAGCTACGTTCCAGGCGCAGCGCAACCCGCATCGGGCCGGTTTCATCCACGCGCAATTGGCTCTCATCGCCCAACGGGATTTCCCGTTGCCGATAATTGGACACGATATCCCAGGCGTCATATTTGCCCGGAATGTCTTCATACATTTGCAAGTGATTGCCGCGCTGATGGGGGGCGAGCACCTGGCGTCCCGCCCGCTTGTCCAGCAAGGCGATGAGCTCGCCCTGGCGATTGAACTGCGCCCGCAAGTATTCGTTTTCCAGCCAGTCGTCGCCCACCTGCAGGGTGGCTTGCTGCACTTGGCGCGTCGGCGCAACAACCTGAAACGCGCGGAATGTGGTGGGACCGATGGCCGGAATTTTGGCCAGTGTCACCGGTGCACCATCCAGATCCTGGGTTGGTTGGGTGGCAACGGCTGCGCCGTTGTCATCCAGCAGCGTCTGACCCGCCTGCAGGGCAAGGGGCAACTTCTCAACCCCCTGGCGGCTATGTCCAAACGCGTTGAACAAGTGCAGCGTCGGGTGCGGCGCCGCCGAATCCAGATGCAGGTCCTGCACAGCCGCGTTTGTGACCTGATTGCCGATGGCGAAAATCTGGTCAAATTCCGCCAGCAATTCCAGATAGGCTTCATGCACATGCGTGCCAGGCAAGCTGTCGTGAAACTGCGTGGTGAGGAGTTTGCGCCAACCAGTTTGCAACGCCGCGTCCGGGTACGCACCGGTCTTCAGCCATGCCCACGCCGCCAGCAGTTCAGCCTGCCGATAGAGAAACTCGGCGCGCCGGTTGAGCTTTTTCAGACGGCCTTTGTTGGTAAAGGTGCCGCGATGGGTTTCCAGATACAGGTCGTCGCGCCAGACCGGCAGATTGGCATCCTGCGCCTTGTGCTGGACGCGCTCAAAATAGTCAATTGCCAATCCCGGCGCGAGTTGGGGCAACGCCGGGAAGTCCGTATAGCGGCGGGCAAGTTCCAACATTTCGGCATCGACGCCGCCGCCGCCATCGCCCCAACCGTAGCAATAGAGCGAATCGCCGATCGTGGCTTTGTCGGAATAATCTTGCCACTGCGCCAGGATGTGATCCGGGTCCACCATGCCGATGAAATGCCCTGGCGGCACGACGGTCAACACGCGCGAGCCATCCAGCCCTTCCCACCAGAAGGTGTTCTGGCGCCAGGGATTGGTGTCATTCCAGACAAACATCTTGTTCGTCATGGCGAATTCCACCCCGCTGCGCTGCAAGATCTGGGGCATGGCGGCGCTCATCCCAAAGACATCGGGCTGCCAGCAGATGCGCGAGCGCATGCCAAATTCGGTCTGCCAGAATTGCTGCCCCAGCAAGATCTGGCGTACAAACGATTCGCCGGAGATCAGGTTGCAATCCGGCTCCACCCAGAACGCCCCTAACGGCTCCCAGCGCTTTTCGGCCACTCGCTGTTGCACCTGGGCGAACAGGTCAGGGTAGTGGGTCTTCATCTCCTGATACAGACAGGCCTGCGATTGACTGAAGCGAAACTCAGGGTACTGTTCGAGCAGGCGCAGCATGGTGGCGTGGGTGCGGCCCACTTTGCGCTGAAATTCCCGATAGGGCCACATGAAGACCAGGTCAAGATGGGAATGGCCCACCAAGCTCATGCGCCCGCGCCGCGATTTCCCCGGCTGATAGACGGCGGCAAGGCTCGCCTGCGCTTGCTGCAGCGCTTGATGAAAGGCTGCGTCCGATTGGCTTTCTGGGTAGACTACGGACAACGCGCGTTCGAGCTGATCCTGCAAGAACTCCTTTTGGGCGAGTGGCAAATCGGGCGAGAGCAGCACCTTGTAGACCGCGTTCAAATCCCAGTATGCCTGCCACACCAGCGGGTCGGGTATGGCCAATTCGGCGATGTGAAAGATTTTATGGTCGCTTTCGCCGCTGTGCCAGTTGACGTAGGCCTCGACGGCGACCTGCAAGACCTGCCCTGCCTGGGCGGACGCTGGGAGCAACACTTCGTTGCGAAATGGATCCAGGCCATGATAGGGCTGGCCATCCAACATCAGCAATGAGTCGCCGCCCACATAGAAGCGCAAGATGACCGGCTGACCGGTCCATGTGTCGGGAATCGTGAGGCTGCGCCGAAAGAATGCCGTGATGTCCGGTCCGCCCCAGGGCTCGCCGACGGCAATCGGCCGCCAATCGGCGTCCAAGAATTCATATTCGCCCCAGGCTTTGTGATAAGCCTGGCGGATCTGCCACTCTGGCAGCGGCTGACGGGCAACAAAACGGCGGGCGGCGATCTGATTCAACCGGTATTCCAGTTGTTCGATCACGGAGATCACGCGGCGCGCCTTGCGCTTGACGGCGGAACGCCAGCGCAGCATGACTTCGGCGGCATCGGCTTCGACTGCGGGCATGGGTTATCCTTTGACGGCGCCGGAAAAGGTGCCGGATGTGAGATATTTGGCGATAAAGGGAAACAGGACGGCGATCGGCAGCGTGATCAACACGGCCAGGGCAAAGATCAACTCGAAGCGCCCCGTGGTGGGGTCGGCGACGCCGACGAGCAGGATGGAAAGGGTGAGATATTGACCGCGCATCAATTGCGCGGCCAGGATGTATTCGAGCCAGAAGTTGACAAAGATAAAGATCGTGCTCGTGATGATTGCCGGCCGGGCCAGCGGCACCGCGATCTTCAGAAACAGTTGGAGGCGCGAACAGCCATCTACCATGGCGGCTTCCTCAATCTCGCCTGGCATGTTGAGCAGATAATTCCGCACCGTGAGCATGGTCAACGGCAGGCTCATCGCAATATACATGATGTACAACCCCGCGGGGTGGCCGACCAGCCCCAGGGTGAGTAAGAGGCGAAACTGGGGGGCCGCAGTCACAAATGAAGGCATCATGCGCAGAAAGAAGAGCGCAATCAGACCGACATCGACCCAACGCCCTTTGATGCGCGCCAGCGCGTAACCGCCCATCGTGCCGAGCGGTATCCCAAAGAGAATGGTGATTGCCACGCTCAACGCGCTGTTCCAGAAAGCTTCGCCGAATTGCAGCAGCGGGTCGCCGAGTAACGCCTGGTAGGTATTCAGCGTGGGCTGCTTGGGGATGAAGGAATAGGGATCGACCAGCAGTTGGCTACCCTTGAGCGAGGTGGAGATCATCCAGACAAATGGAAACAGCATGACCAGACTGAGCGCGGCCATGTAGAAGAGTGCGAAAAGGTTCGCACCGCCGCGTCTGAATGACGAGCTTTGCACTGAAGATTTCATGGTTGCTGCCTCCCTTACGCGTCAGTTGTGGTCTTGTTGAGCAGGCGATAATAAGCAAGACCAATCACCAGGAGCACGAGGTAGACAACTACCGACATGGCTGCGCCGCGCGAGAGTTGCAGGTTCTGGAAGATCGTGCGGTAGATTGCCAGTGACCACAGGAGAGTCGAGTCCAGCGGTCCTCCGCCTGTCATGACAAAGGGCAAGAAGAAGACGTTGGCCGTCCAGATGGTGCCCAGAATCAGTGTGGTCACAATCGTGGGCAGCAAGAAGGGGAATGTCAAAGCCCAGAACTGCTGCCACGCGCTGGCGCCGTCCAGAGTGGCCGCCTCGTAGTATTCGGTGTTGACGCCCTGCAATGCAGTCAGATAAATGATGATGTTGAGCGGGATGCCCTTCCAGATATTTACCAGAATCAGGGTGAAGAGCGCCATGTTCGGGTCGTTGAGCCAGCCGACGCGCGGTAGGCCAAGCAGTTCCAGCCAGTGGTTGACGATGCTGATGTTATTGCCAAAGATCATCAGGAAGATCGAAGCGACGATCAACTCCGGCATGATCCAGGCGAATAACAACACGGTGCGGAAGAAGGCCCGCCCCGGCAGGTTGTCCTTGTTCAGAACCAGGGCGCTAAAAATGCCGATGACGGTCTGCCCCAAAAGGGACGCTACCACAAAAATGACCGTGTTTCTGGTGGCTAATTGAAAGAACTTGTTGTTCAACACCCATTCAAAATTGGCCAGCCCATAAGAGCCGGTGGGGTCGGTCAAACTGCGCATGTCGTTGATGCTGTAGAAGAAGATCGCGAGCAGGGGGTACACAAAGAAGATGATAATAAGAGCAAGCGGAATGAACAGAAACCCAAAGAGCGTCAAGCTATCAACCGACAGTCCGTAGAATGTAAGGCCTGGCGATGATTTCCTGTGGGTCAGTAGCGAATCCATGAAATAACCTGCACTGTGGTGAAAAAGGGATGATGAAGCGACGCTTCATCATCCCCAGGAAACTGCTGGAGGGATAGAGCCGACTACTTCTTGTTCGCCTCGAAGTAGTCTGTGGCAGCTTGCACTGCATTATCCACCGATTGTCCGGCCTGGATGACTTCCAATCCGGCGGCAAGTCCCAGCCGGTAGACAGTGGTGTTCGAGTCGCGCGGGATGGAGGTGAGATTGTTTTGGGCAATCTCAATCCAAGTGGGATAGAACGCGCCGACTATCGATGAACTGACGCCAGGGTCTTCGACCACCAGGCGATTGATCTCAGCCATATAGGACTTGCGCGCCAGCAAGAAGCCGCGGAACAGGGCATAGCTGACCTGGCTGTCTTGGGATGTCATGTATTGCAGCAGGTCCTTGATGGTTGCCAACTGGGCGGCGCTGTACTCCTTGGCTGGGACAACCCACATGAAACCACCGCCAAAGGTGCCAAATGGGTCGCCAGCATTGAGCACGGGCAGCGAGACCACGCCGATTTGTTCCGGATTGAGCAGAGCAGGCGAGCCACTGGTGTAGGAGGTGATGCCGTTGCTGTGCAAGAAGATCATGGCCACTTTGCCGGCGGCGAAGAGTTGGGCGCATTGGTCGCGGGTCAGGCCCACCTGTTCCGCCGGCGTGCTGCCATCGGCGATCAGATCGGAGAGGAATTGATAGTAGGCGCGGACGGCCTCATTGTCGTAGGTGAAATCTTCGCCAAAATTCAGCCCGTTGGCCACCGTCATTGCCAGCTCGATGTAGCCTTCCTTGCCGATGCAAACACCGGCGCGGTCGGCGGTCGTCAGTTGCCGGGCATAATCGCGCATTTCGGCGTAGGACCAGCCATTGGCTGGTGCGGCCAGGCCGGCTTCCGCCAGGAAGTCAGGGCGATAGTAGACCACGCGGGCTTCGGTGTCTTGGTAGATGCCATAGAGCTTGCCCTCGTAGGCCATGAAGTTGTTCCAGTAGTCGGGCAGGTAATCCTTTTCCAACTCGGCCACATCATACCAGGGGCTAAGGTCCAGCAATTGGCCGCTGGTCAACAGGGGTTGGACCGCGCCGCCTTCGGCAAAAACCAGGTCCGGTGCAGTGCCGGCGGCCACGTCAGTTGCCAGCACGTCGCCGTTGAAGTCATCCACGCTCTGGACGTTGAGCTTCACATTGGGATGAGCGGAAGCCCAGGCGCGTAGTTGGTCGCCGGCGCGGCCGCGGTCGGGCTTGAGCTGGAAAGAAAAGGCGCGCACGGTCAGTTCAACGGGTTCATCCGTCAACGCCGACGCAGCGGTTGAAGCGTCGGGCGCGCCTTGTTGAACAGTCACAACCGGCGCACAACCGGCCAGCACGATGCCCATGACGAGCAACAGGCCAAATACAGTCAAAACTTTGGTTCTCATTTTGCCTCCTCAGGCACACTGCAGCGATCAAGTGGTTCTGCCGTTGCCGTTGGCGTGCCAACCGCAACAGTTGTACATGAATTTCGAGCGGTCATCTCCCCACCTGAGAAGCCGCATCAGGCTGGCGCCGCGGAATCATGAGCGAGCGCTGCTCACCGCACGCAGGGGCGACGATTTGCATCGGCACTTCAACGGTTCTGGCCGCCGTGTTCGGGGCTTGGATGCGCTCGAACAGCAACTGGGCGGCTTTGCCACCCAGCTCTTCGCCGGATTGGTACGCATGGATGATGCAATGGGGGGGGACGATGAGCGCCGTTTCGTAGCTGAAGGCAGCCAGTTCCAGATATCTGCACTCGCCATCCTCGGCGCCATGATTTTGCTGCGCATATTCCAGGTTGCCGCTCACCACACAATTCGCCACGCGCAGGGCAATGTCGTAGTTGGCGGCCAGCAGGATTGTCGGCTCGGTGGCGTAGATGCGCGCAAACAAACGCTCCCGCAGGTCGAGACTCATCAGCGGAGTTTCTGAAACCCGCTTCTGCCGAGGAAATAGATCCAGCCACATCAAATCTTCATCGGGCGCCAGGTCATGCGTGCCCAGGGCGCGTCGGTGCCCGCTCAGGCGATTCTGCACACTGGTGGCCGGCGCCTCGTGCGAAATCCAGGCAATCCGCCGATGTCCTTGCTGGATGAGCAACTCCGTCAACTCAAAACCGGCCAGTTCGTCTTGATAGATGACCCGATCCGTGTCCAATCCTGCTAGATAGCGGTCGACCATCACCAGTGGTTTCTTTGCAGACAGGGCGCGATAGAGGCCGAGATTGGCTTCATAGAGACGGGGATAAACGATTAGCCCGTCCAATGTCCCTTCGGCAATGCTCGTCACCTGTTTGCGTTCTGCCGCCGAGTCTTCGAAGTAGCTGATCACCTGCAAAGCGTAGCCCGCCAGGTTGGCTGCGCGCGCGACGCCGGTCATGATGCTGCTGAGAAAAGGATGATTGAGGGACGGGACAACGATGCCGATCGTGCCGGATGTTTGCGGTGCATTGCTGCTGTCGACGGGACTTGAAGATGATGTGACAAAGGTGCCGCGGCCATGCTGACGGTCAATGAATCCATCATTTTCCAGCATGTCCAACGCTTTGACGATCGTGATGCGGCTGGCGCCATACTCCTCCACCAGTTTCCGCTCTGGCGGCAATGGATTGCCCGGGGTGAACTCCCCCGTCTGGATGCGTTGGAGGATAGACTGATAGACCTGATAATACAGCGGCAACGGGTTACTGGGATCGACTGTGTGAATCATGAATCGCCTCAATATGTTGACATGTGGACATATCCAATTTATCATCGAATCATGGATATGTCAAGCGGCAAAAACCTGGTAAAGTGTACTTTATGTTCTACTATCTTTCTAAGACCCTGCCGCCGCTGGTCTATCCGCTGGGGCTGGCCGCGATTCTACTCCTCGTCGCGCTCTTCCTGCTCTGGCGCAGCCGGCGCTGGGCGACCGCCGTCCTGGTGCTGGCCCTTGCCCTGCT
>JACSRH010000073.1 GCA_014879855.1 Caldilineaceae bacterium
GTGTATCCGGGGTCAGTGTATCCGGGGTCAGTGTATCCGGGGTCAGTGTATCCGGGGTGAGCGTAACCGGGGTGAGCGTAACCGGAGTCAGTGTAGCCAGGATCAGCGTAACCTGAGTCTACAAGCGGCGCACCGTAACCAGGATCGACAGCCGGCGGCGCCCCATAACCAGGGTCAATGTAGCTGGGATCTACAAGCGGCGCGCCATAGCCAGGATCGACGGGCGCCTGTCCATACCATTGCGAACTGGGGCCGACAAGCGAGATTGCATCGAGGTTCACATCCAACTCTTCATTGGGCACGCCCCATTTCTTCCAGACTCGGATGTAGATCGTCATATAGTCGGCTTCGCTGCGGAACTTGGTCAGGAAGCTGCTGAAATTGCCTGGCTCGGTGCGAGGATAATATTTATCCCAACCCGTATCCTGCCAGTTGACAACCCTGGTCCAGTCAGGGTGCGGGCCGAACGTCCACCCCACCTGGACCCGATAACGCCACGGGTCGCCGTCAAGGCTCGTTGTGCGGATGATACCTTTCAGGCTCAGAGAATAGTCGGCCCAACTGACGACGGGCACAGTTTGGAAAATGCCGGCGTAGCGGTCCGGGTCTCCAACCATGATGCCCTTGGTGTTGACTTCGATCAGTTGGCTGTGGCCGCCTTCGCTGACAACGCGATCCCACTGGTCGTCATAAAAACCATAATTGGCCGCGCCGCCATTGGTGAAGCATTGCCAACCACTGCCAACCGCTCCACAACCGGCCTGGTTGCTGAACCCTTGCTCGAAGCCTCCGTTGTACAATACATTCGTAAGCGAAGCGCTCGTTGGGGTCGGCCAGATGGCGACGGTAACCATACTGGCAATGATGGCGACGACCACGACAAGGCTTACACCGCGCCGAAGACCTGGACTTGCGCCACTCAGACGCTGCGGCCACCGGCTGGGCCGCACCTGTCTGAGGTGCATGTGTACGTGTTGCCACATAAATATATCCTCCTGATTCGATGGCAAAAGCAATTCTGCTGCGAGACGGTAACGGTAGTGCAGTCAGAATTCCGGCAGTCGAGAGCGATCATAGCATTGCATCTTTCCATGCGCAATAGCAAAAATCATCACGAAAGATTTCCATATCATGACTATCCGAACAAGCCCATCCAGGAAATGAAGGGCAGGAAATGAATATGCGAATGTCAATTGTTGCGTTGCCGCCTCAACTCCGGAAGATGGCGCCGCCGATCAAGCGCCAACTCGACGCAATTATCCATTCTCTATACGAAGCTGCCGGGGAAAACCTGCTTGGACTCTATCTGCATGGCTCATTGGCAATGGGCTGCTTCCACCCTGGGGCGAGCGACATCGACCTGGTGGGAATCACGCAGGAGCCGCTGCCCGCAAACGTGCACCGCGCCATGCTGCACGCCTTGCTGGCTGCTTCGGGTGCGCCAGCTCCCGTGGAAATCAGCACCGTTCACTATGCGCAGATCGTCCCGTGGCGCCATCCCACACCGTTCGACCTGCATTACAGCGAGATGCACCGCACCAGCGCCAGACAAATGCTGGCAGATCCGGCCGCGTTGCCAGGCGAAGGCAGGGTTGACGCCGATCTTGCCGCGCACTTCACGGTGATGCAGCGGCGCGGGTTATGTCTGTGGGGCGCGCCGCTCAAATCTCTGAAAATCGAGGTTCCTTGGGCCGATTACATCGACTCGCTGCGCCGTGATTTTGTGTGGGCGCAAGTAGCCGGCAACGCGTCCCTGATGTACGCCGTGCTGAACGCCTGTCGTATATTGGCGGCCGTCGAAGAACAACGGGTGTTGTCAAAAGCTGAGGGGGCGGCATGGGCGCTGCCGCGCATCCCCGTTTCGTTGCGCGCCGTGGTGAAAGCCGCGGCTGCGCGCTATGCGGGAACAGAGCGGGAATTATCTGAAACAGCAGGCGCCCTGTTGTTGGGCTGGGTGCGCACCAGGGTGGGCTGGTAAAAAGATGCCCGCCACCGCATAAGCGATGACGGGCCTGTACAAAGGAGGAACCAAAGGAGGCGCTGGTTCGAATTGTGAAGTAAGCTCCCCTCAAACTTCACAACTCTGTCAAACAAGCGACGGCGGGAAACTCCCTAAATGTGCGTCGACTGGTCGACAGATGAGCGAACAAGAACTCCGGTTCCAGTATTGCGGGTGAGGGTTGCGAGGGGGTTGCCAAAACATTCCTCTACAATTGCTGGCTGATTGGCGCAACTGACGCGGACGCAGAGTGTTATGGGTAAGGACAACAGGGGAGTGGGTGCAATACAAATCAGACCGAAGATTGAGCTATGTTTGACAGGGGGACAAACGCTGCACTACAATGAACTTTATTGTTTTGCCTGTCGGCAAACAAACGCAGAAAGACAATATCTTGATGTGCGATCTTGGCGAGAAAAGATTGCGCCGCGATCGGCCAGTTACCATTAAATCATTGACAGAGGAGATTGCCATTATGGCGGAAAACAGCACCTTTGAGCGCGTACGCGCAATCATCGTCGACCAGCTCGGCGTCGATGCAGATGAAGTTTCCATGGAAGCCAACTTCCGTGACGATCTAGAGGCGGACAGCCTGGATCTGGTGGAATTGATTATGGCGTTCGAGGAAGAATTTGGCGGTGAGATCAACGACGAAGACGCACAAAAGATCATCACCGTGGGGGACGCCGTGCACTATCTTGATGGCGCGTCGGGTGCGTAAACGCGGGTCTGGAATCGAAAAAGCGGGCAGTCTGCCCGCTTTTTTTGATTGGCGGCAAATTACAACATGCGGATCACAGAGACAACTTTCCCATTGATGCGCACCTTATCCGCCGGTCGCACGATTGGCTGATATTCGGGATTAGGATTGGCAGGCATGAGATGCACCATGTCGCCTTCTCGCCTCAGATACTTCAGGGTCGTTTCCTCGTCGCCCTCGATCCACGCTGCCACCATATCGCCGTTGTTGGCGGTCTCCTGTTGCTGTAGGATCACGATGTCGCCGTTCAGGACGCTGGCGTCGATCATGGAATTTCCCTGGACGCGCAACGCAAAAAGACGACCAGTAGGCAGGCTGAGCATTCCCTCCGTAAGCTCGATCCACCCTTCGGGATCATAGGGCTCGCTGGGAATTACGGGAATCGGCTGGCCAGCGGCAATCTTCCCCAACACAGGAATGCGAAAACGATGGGAGCGCGCGTTTTCCGCAGACGCCGCAAGCCCGTCCATGGCTGAGGCATAATTGCCGTTTGCTTCATCAAACGCCAAACCAATCTCGGCCAGCCGCGGTAGATTGAGACTTAGACCCCGGCTCACTTCGCGGTCGCGGGAGATCAGCTCAAAATCCTCCAGCTTGCTAAGATTGTAGTTGACCACCGAGGTGCTGCTGATGCCGACCTCGTCACCAATCTCGCGGATGGTGGGTGGATAGTGGTGGGAGGTTGTGAACGCCAGGATAAAGCGCAAGATCTTCTGCTGGCGCATGGACAGGTCTGAAAAATGCATGGCGGATCTTCCTTTGCTGGACTGGTTCTGTTGGGCTGTTTCGAGCGAAGGAGCACATAGCGAACTGATTTCCCAAGTGCGTTATCCCAAACAGAACGTTTGTTTCCCAATGTTTCCCAAATAGTACACGAACATTTGTGCGATGTCAAGCCCCAAACGCACGTCTGTTCTATTTTGGAGATTGGGAAAGCGCCAGACTTACGCGTCCAGCCCCGCGCGGCGGAGGTAGGCCTGGTAACGCGTCCAGTAGGCGGCGCGGTCCGTGGCGCCGGCCGCGGGGTCGGGGAAGCGAGCATCGGCCTTGCGTTGGCCGCGCGCCATCGCCTCTTCCATGTCGATGCCGCAAAGATAAGCGATCTTGAAGACCATGACTTGCAAATCGCTCAACTCTAGCGCCAACTCGTCTCGCAGCTGATCCAAATCATCGGGCGCGGGCGCGCGATACCCTTCGATCATCTGCACCAGCTTGCTGACCTCACCCAGTTCTTCGAGCGCGTGGAGGAGCGTATGGCTCAGCGTCACCTGCTCCCACGTGCGGACGCGGTCCCACTGTTCGAGCCATTCCTGATATTCGCGAATATGCATAAATTCCTGCCCTCACGCTTCTGAAGGATGGGAGGTCGCAGCAAGACGTTGCAAAAATAGTGTCGACCGCACCTGGCGTTCCAGAATGACGATCAGATAGCGGTTGATCACACTCTCTACGCGGCGCAGGATCGCCGCGCGCACTGTCACCGGCGCCACTGCGGCCCAGGGTTGGCTTTGGAAAAAGCGCAGCAGCTTGAGCGTGTCCACATCGAGCGCTTCAACATCGGTGCGCCGCGCGGCGCATTCTGGACACAGCACCCCGCCTTCATGCAAGGCCAGGAAATTGGTCGTTGGCTCCAGTGTCTTTTCGCAATCCAAACAGCGAAACAACTGCGGTTGAAAGCCCGTCAAGCTCAGCAACTGCAGGTCGAACCAGGCCAGCAGATTCGCCGGCGCGTGCCCGCGCGCGGCGCTCTCGTCCAGCATGCGCAGGGCAAAGAGCGCCAGATCCCACAATGGGCGCACCTCATCGTCGCTTTCGGCAAAGCTGTCGACCAGTTCGCAGATATAGCTGGCCGCGGCAATTGCATCCAGATTCTCGCGCAGATGGCGGAAACTCTCGACAGTCTGCGCCTCAGTGATGATGTCCCATGTGCGCCCCTGCGCCACCAGCAGCGCGGCGTGGACGAACAGCTCCAGATGGCCGGCCTTGCGGCTGGTGGTCTTGCGCACCCCTTTGGCGATCAATTCCACCTTACCGTCGCCCGGCGTCAGGACTGTCAGCACGCGGTCCGCGTCGTTGACATCGCGACGGCGCAAGATCAAGACATGGGTGGAGCGAATGCGTTCACGGGTGGACATGCGCAATAGTTTAACACAGCGCGCTTGTGCATCGCTAGCTTCGTGCGTTACTATTTGAGCGGCGCGGAGTGGCATGGGCCGCAGCCCAACGCACAAGCAGCAAGAGGGTGCATGTTAAAATTGGCGACGCTGGTCTATGTAAAACGATTTGTTGAGGGTGTGCGCGGACAAACGCTGATGCTCCATCGCATCAAGCGCGCCAACGACATGCACCAGGGCAAATGGAATGGGCTGGGCGGCAAATTCGAGCCGGGTGAGACGCCGGAAGCCTGCGCGATTCGCGAGGTCTATGAAGAGAGCGGTCTGACGATTCGCCACCCTGAGCTGCGCGGCCTGCTGACCTTTCCGGCGTTTAGTGGGGATGAAGACTGGTACGCGTTCGTATTCGTCGCCACGACGTTCAGCGGCGAGTTGATTGACTCGGCGGAAGGCGTGTTGCAGTGGATCGACGACGCCGATCTGCTGGGTCTGCCGCTGTGGGAGGGAGATCGCATCTTTCTGCCCTGGCTCGACCAAGAGCGCTTCTTTTCGGCCAGATTCGTCTATGTTGAGGGTCGCTATCGCAGCCACGAAGTGGTTTTCTATCCCCTGGACGATCGCAACGCCGCCGAAGCGCAGCCCCTGCCCACAATGGCGCGGCATGGTGCGGCCGCGATTGCGGAACAGCAAACCGAACGCCATCCGGTGCACGTCTGGCGCTACACACCTGACGACGATGCCTGTTGCTGGCTCTGCGGAGGCGCGGTCGTCAAGCACAATTGCAAGATCACCTGCACTGTCTGCGGTTTTCGCCGCGACTGTAGTGATCCGTAAAATGAGCCATCAATTACTACCTCGCGGCCAGCATTGGCCGGCAAGCAAGGGTCTCGCATGATGCAGATTTACGAGGTCGAAGCCGCGCAAAGTACGCTTCTCCGCCGCGCGGCGTGGGACGCGTTGAATATTCCTGAGCCGCTGCTCGACCGGCTCGCAACCTTGTTCGGCGAGCGCATCAGCCCGGAAGAAGCGGTGCGACGCATTCTCGCCGACGTTCGTACGCGCGGCGCCGACGCGGTGCGCGATTGGTCGCAGCGCGTCGATGGCGTCACGCCGCCCACACTCGTTGTCCCCGCGGCGGCAATCCACGCGGCCTACGCCGCAGTCGATGTGGAGGTCGTCGCAGCGATGCGTCAGGCAGCCGCGCGCGTCGAGGCTTTCCATCGCCGCCAACCCGCGCTCAGTTGGATCCACAACGACGACCAGGGCACGCTTGGCCAATTGGTGCGCCCGATCGAACGCGTCGGCATCTATATTCCGGGTGGATCCGCGCCGCTGCCCAGTTCGCTGATCATGACCGCGGTGCCCGCGCGCGTGGCGGGCGCGCGCTTTGTCGCCGTGATCTCACCGCCGCAACGCACGACCGGCCTGCCTCATCCCACCATTTTAGTCGCCGCGGACATCGTCGGGGTGGATGCGGTGTACGTCGCGGGCGGCGCACAGGCGATCGGCGCGCTGGCCTTTGGCGCCGACCCTATCGCGCGCGTTGACAAGATCTTTGGGCCGGGCAGCCTCTTTACGACGCTCGCCAAGCGCCAGGTCTTTGGCATCGTCGGCATTGATGGGCTGCCAGGGCCGACCGAGACCGTGGTCATCGCCGACGAAAATGCCGACCCGCAGCTTGCTGCCGCGGACCTGCTGGCGCAGGCCGAGCACGACATTCTGGCCTGCGCTATTCTGCTCACCCCGTCGCGCAGGCTGGCGGAGCAGGTGCAGGCCGCGGTGCTGGCGCAGGTGGAAGCATTGGAGCGCGCCGAGATCATCGCCGCATCGTTGGCGCGCGGCAGCGGCATCGTCGTCACCGCTTCGCTGGCCCAAGCGTTCGAGCTTGCCAACGCCTACGCGCCGGAGCATCTCTGCCTGCTGGTAAGCGATCCCTGGACGCATCTGGGCCGCGTGCGCAACGCGGGCGGCGTCTTCTTGGGCGAGCGCAGCTTTGAGGTGCTGGGCGACTATGTGGCCGGCCCCAGCCACGTCATGCCCACCGGCGGCACCGCACGCTACGCCAGCCCCATTAACGTCAACGACTTCCAAAAGATCGTCAGCGTCATTGGGCTGAACGAGCAGGCATTGCAGGCAATCGGCCCGGCCGCGCAGGTGCTTGCCCGCGCCGAAGGGCTGACCGCTCATGCGGCTGCGGTCGAACGCCGTCTACAGTAGCCGTTTACAATCACGGGAGAGGTTGAGTTGCATGACAACTGCTTTTGCAGCGTCCAGGTTTGACGCGCGCAGCCTGGTGCGCGAGGAGCTTGCCGATCTTGAAGCCTACACGCCGATCGTGCCTTTTGAAGTGTTGAGCGAACGTCTCGGCCTGCCCATCGCGCAGATCGTCAAACTCGACGCCAATGAAAATCCTTACGGGCCGGCGCCGGCCGTCATCGAGGCGCTGGCCGCATACAATTTTTATCACATCTATCCAGACCCCCAGCAGACGGAACTGCGGGAGGCGCTGGCCGCGTATGCAGGCGTGCCGTCTGAACACATTTTGCCCAGTCACGGCGCCGACGAAATGCTGGATTCCCTGTGTCGCATCTTCTTGCAACGCGGAGATGCGATCGTCGACTGCCCACCGACCTTTGGCATGTACAGCTTCGACGCGCAGCTTGCCGGCGCGCAGGTGGTCGAAGTGTGGCGCAATGCGGCGTACGGCGTCGATGTCGCCGCCATCGAACGTGCGGTGCTGGCAAGTGCGGGGCGCGTCAAGTTGCTCTTTCTGACCTCACCCAACAATCCGTCGGGCACGTGGCTGCCCGAAGCTGAGCTCAAGCAATTGCTCAAGCTGCCGGTGATGGTGGTGTTGGACGAGGCATATGTCGAATTTGCCGACCATCCGAGCCGAGCCGCGTGGGTGTTGCGGCACGAGAACCTGGTGGTGCTGCGCACTTTCAGCAAAGCGGCGGGCATTGCGGGGCTGCGGCTGGGCTATGGCATTTGCCCGGCGTGGCTGATGGCGGAGCTTTGGAAGTTCAAGCAACCCTACAACGTCAATGTCGCAGCGACCGTGGCCGCGCTCGCCAGCCTGCGCGACCTCGATTATCTGTGCGCCACGGTCGCAAAGCTCAAAACGGAGCGACGACGGCTGCACGACGCGCTGCGCGCTATCCCTTACCTGGCGCCACAGCCGTCAGAGGCGAACTTTGTGCTGTGCCAGGTCAGCGGGCGCAGCGCCAAAGCCATCAAACAGGCGCTGGAGCAGCAAGGCATTCTGGTGCGTTACTACAGCAAGCCAGGGCTGGACAATTGCATCCGCATCTCGGTGGGCAGACCGGAGCAGACGGATCGGGTGATCGAGGCGCTGCGCGCCTTCTGATTTTCAGTTGGAATCCATTTCGATATGAAGAATTATCCACAGATGGCGCAGATTACACAGATTTTGTTAAAAGCACCTCGGTCGATGATTGATTTCAAAGTATAATTATAGCAACCTATCACGTTATCCATTGAGGAACTATGTCTCTACCTGTTCAACTGCAAGACGACGAGAAGGTCGTCCGCATCATCAAACGACATCCGCTTGCCTTGTTTGGCCGCATCGCCGGGTTTGCGCTTCTATTGATCGTTGCCCTATGGCTGTGGTGGTGGCTGCGCAGCTTTGCTGGCGGCATGCAGGTGATAGCCGACATCCTGATGGCGATCTTCGTGGTGGCCGGCGTGGGTTATATCGGCGTCTACTGGTATCGTTACGAGAATGATCTTTGGATTGTCACCAGCCAGCGGTTGATCGACTCCACCAAAACCACGCCGTTCAACCAGGATATCAAAACAGCCACGCTCACCAACATTCAGGACATCAACATTCGCAAGCGCGGTATTTTTCAGACCATTTTCGAGTATGGCGATGTCATCTGCCAGACCGCGTCTGCGTCCGGGCACACCTTTGAATTTCTGGGTGTGGCGAAGCCGGCCGAGGTGCTTGACCTGATCGACGACCAACGGGCATTGGCGCAGCGCCATCTCGGACCTGTTGCACCAGCAGGGAGCACGCCATGACCCTGCGCAGCGCATCGATGCAACGCAAAACAGGCGAAACCAATATCGATTTGACCTTTGTCATCGACGGCTCGGGTAAGAGCGATATTGCGACCGGCATCGGCTTTCTGGATCACATGCTGACGCTGTTTGCGAGTCACGGCCTGTTCGATCTCACTGTCCACGCGCACGGGGACTTGTATGTCGACGAGCACCACACCGCAGAGGATGTCTTCATCTGTCTGGGCAAAGCGCTCGACCAGGCGCTTGGCGACCGTCACGGGTTGGTGCGCACCGCGCACAGCTACACACCGATGGATGAGACGCTGGCGCGCGTCGTCATCGATCTGGGGGGGCGCCCTTACTGTGTCTTTGCCAGCGAGTTTGCCACGTCGCGTGTCGGCGAGCTGGCCACCGACTTGATCTTCCACCTGTTCGAGTCGCTGGCAATTCATGGGCGATTGAACCTTCATGCCAGCGTGTTGTACGGGCGCAACGACCATCACAAGATCGAGGCGTTGTTCAAGGCGCTGGCGCGCGCGCTGGACGCGGCCACGCTCATCGACCCGCGGCGTCAGGGTGTGCCAAGCACCAAAGGGACGTTGACGATCTAGGGGACATCATGGATCTGAGCAAACTGATTACGGAACAGCGCAATCCAAACACATTGACGATCGATGAGCTTGCCACTCCCGATCTTGTGGCGCTGATCAACGCCGAGGATGGGCGCGTGGCCGCCGCGGTTGAAATGGCGCTATACGAAATTGCCGCCCTGGTTGAGGCAACGGTGGCCGCGCTGGCCGCGGGCGGACGGCTGATCTACGTCGGCGCGGGCACGAGCGGACGCCTGGGCGTGCTTGACGCCTCCGAGTGTCCGCCGACCTTTGGCACAGATCCACACCAGGTGGTGGGCGTCATTGCGGGAGGTGAGCGCGCGCTGCGGCACCCGGTGGAAGGCGCGGAGGACGACGCGCAGCAAGGTGCAGAAGATATGCAGGCGCTGGGGGTGGGCGCCGACGACGTGGTGGTGGGCATCGCCGCGTCCGGGCGTACGCCTTACACACTGGGCGCCATCCGCTATGCGCGCAACGTTGACGCCAAGGTGGGTTGTATTGTCAACAACCCAGGCAGCGAGATGGAGCAAGTCGCCCACTATCCAATCGTTGTGCTGTGCGGGCCAGAAATCGTCACCGGCTCGACGCGCATGAAAGCTGGCACCGCGCAGAAAATGGTGCTCAACATGATCACGACCGCCACAATGATCCGGCTGGGCAAGGTTTACGAAAATCTCATGATCGACGTGGAGATCTCCAACCGCAAGCTCAGAACACGCGCGCTTGGCATTATTCGCGAGATTACCGGCAGTGATGAGGAGCAGGCGACGCGGGCGCTGGATGAGCACGGCTCGGTCAAGGCAGCCGTCTTCGCACTGCTCACCCATGCAGATCAAGCGACCATTCGGGCATTGTTGGCTGCCCACGACGGCCATCTCAAGCGTGCAATGCAGGCGTTCGAGGAGATGGAACAATAAGGAAGTCGAGTCTGGGGAAATCACAATTTAAGCTAGAAAGGGGTTTATCACTATGACGGAACAACAACGACCGGAGCTGCGCGAGCAACTCAATGAGATGGCGATCAACGCCCGCAACGAGCTGATCGTGCAGGCTGCCACGCTCTTTATGCTGGGGCAGAAGGTCATGCACCTAGGGCTGGGCGCAATGGCGCTGAGCAAGGACGAAGCAGCTGAACTTGTCACGCGCATGATCGAGCGGGGCGAAATCGCCGAGGCCGATATTCAGAAGAACGTGAACGAAATGGTCGAGCGCGTCCGCGCGCGCGGCGAGGCAAGTGACGCCGAACTTCAGGACTTCGCGCAAAAGGCCACGGTGGTGTTGAAGGAAAATGTCCGCACGATCCTCGAACAGGTGCATCTTCCTGGCGGCGCAAGCGTCGATGCGCTGCTCAAGCAAACCCTGGGCGGACAGAGCAAAGCCAGCGACGCGCCACCGGCCGTCGAGCCGGCGGAAAAACCTGAACAGCGGAAAGCATAGCGAAACTCGGAGAAGCAGCCATGGCGCATGGGTATCACGGCAAAATTCTTGTAGTCGACTTAAGCAACCATCGCATTCAGATCGACCAGCACGACGAGCAGTGGTATCGCACCTACATGGGCGGCGCGAACTTTGGCATGTACTACATCCTCAAACACATGCCGCCCGGCGCCGACGCGTTAGGCGCGGACAACGTGCTGACTGTGATGCTGAGCGTGCTGACCGGCGCGCCCTTCTCCGGCCAGAGCCGCATGACGGTCAACGGCAAGTCGCCGCTGACCGGCGCGATCGGTGATTCGCAGGCGGGCGGCTTCTTTCCAGCAGAAATGAAGAACGCTGGCTTTGAT
>JACSRH010000008.1 GCA_014879855.1 Caldilineaceae bacterium
GATTGCCGGCCTGCCCGTGATCATGATCTCGACGCTCTTTTTCATGAACCTGATGGGCATCGGGCTGAATAACATTTCGCTGCTGGCGCTGGCGCTGGTGGTTGGGCTGGTGATCGACGACGCCATCGTGGTGCGCGAGAACATCTTGCGCTGGGTGCACATGGGGCGCAGCCCCAAGGAGGCGGCCAGCATCGGCACGGCCGAGGTCTTTCTGCCTGTGCTGGCGACCACGGCGACCGTCATGGCAGTCTTTCTGCCCGTGGCCTACGCCGAAGGCATCATCGGGCGCTTCTTCGTGGCCTTTGGTCTGACGGTGGCGATTGCCATGGCGATCTCATTTTTCGAGTCGATTACGATGGCGCCCATGCTCAGCGCCTATTTCATCAGCAACAAGCCAAAGCGGCAGAAAAAGCCCAAACATGCGGAGGTTTTCGAAGAGGGTGAAAAGATCACCTGGCTGGATCGCGCCTACGGACGCATCCTGAAATCCGTGTTGCGCCACAAGTGGGTGACGATCGTGCTGACGCTGGCGATTTTTGTAGGCAGCATCTATAGCACGCAGTTCCTGGATTTCAGCTTTGTTCCGTCCATCGATCAGCATCAGTTTGACATGCAGGTGGATCTGCCGGCCGGCACGCCGCTGGAGAGCGCCGAACAGGAAGCGCTCAAAATCGAGGAAATTATCCGCCAGCACCCGGCGGTGACCGATCTTTTCACCACGATCGGCAGCACCGGCGCGCCGGAAAAGCTGGACTTCTTTGCCAAGCTCCACAACGACGCGCCGTCGCGCGAGGTCATTGAACAGGTGCGCGCGGCCATGGCCAACGCGCCTGGGTTGTCCTTCAGCGCGGGCGCGGGCATCGGCGGCGCTGCGACCGACATCAGCGTGGAGGTGCGCGGGCTGGCGACAACCTCCTACGACGCGCTGGGCGCCGAAGCCGCGCAGGTCATGGAACAGCTCAAAACAATTCCCGGCATCGTCGATTTGAAGAGTTCGTTCAAGCCGGGCCGGCCGGAGATTCGCTTCATCATCGACCGTCAGAAAGCGGCCGAACTGGGGCTGAGCACCGCCCAGATCGGCTCGACCATCCGCACGCTGGTCAACGGCCAGGTGGTGACCACCTATCGCGGCGATGAAGATGAAGTGGACATCACCGTGCAACTGGATGGCGCCGGCAGCATCGACGACATCCTGGATCTGACATTGTTGACGCCTGCTGGGAAACAAATCCCGCTGCGCCAGATCGCAGCGCCTGAAGCGGCGACCAGCCCCAATCAAATCTCACGCGTTGACCGCCAGCCGACTGTGACCGTGTCGATGAACGTGGCGGGGCGCACAGTGGCCAAAGCCTCGACCGAGGTGACAAACCTGGTTGCCAGCATTCAGACGCCGGAAGGGATGATCGTGAGGATGGGCGGCAATGCCGAGGCGCAGGCAGAGGGGTTCCAAAGCCTGGGGTTGGCAATGCTGCTCTCGGTGCTCTTTATCTACATGGTGCTGGCCAGCCAGTTCAACAGCTTTGTCCAGCCGTTGCTGATCATGATCTCGCTGCCGCTGGCGATCGTCGGCGCGCTGCTGGCGCTCTTTGCCACCGGACGCGCGCTCGATCTCACGGCCTTCATCGGCTTTATCATGCTGATGGGTCTGGTGACCAAAAACTCGATTCTGCTCGTGGACTTTGCCAACCGCGAACGCGAGCGCGGGCTGAGCGTGTATGAAGCCATGCTCAAAGCCGGGCCGATCCGCCTGCGCCCGATCCTGATGACTTCGCTCTCGCTGATCCTGGCGATGATCCCGCTGGTGCTGGGGCTGAGCGCGGGCGGCGAGTTCCGCCAGTCGATGTCGATCGCGATCATGGGCGGCATGGTCACGAGCACG
>JACSRH010000438.1 GCA_014879855.1 Caldilineaceae bacterium
TGACCGGTGTTAGTTCTTACCGACCGCTAGGTTAAATATTTTTGCGGAACATCTTCCCGGAAGCTTTGGGGCTTCCGGGAAGATTGCAGACCAGCATCAATTTATTGTCTAGCCATCAGTAGAAACTGTTTGAAGAGGCGTCCCTTTGACGCGGAGGCGCAAAGAGGCAGAGGAACGCGGAGAGAAGTGCAAAAAAAATCGAGGAGACCTCTGTTTCTTCTCTGCGTTCCTCTGCCCCTCCGCGCCTCTGCGTCGAGATTTGCCCTTTTCAAGTCAGCCTCTCAGGTCGGGCTGCCAGACTTTTGGGGCGCCTTCACGCGCGGGTGTACTTCAAGTTGGAGGCGCGCATTACGTCCCCGGCACTATGCACGAACATTTTGGTCGTCCCGTCTGCTGCTGCACAGTGTCGGGGACGTTGTTTGCCTCACCCGTGAAGTAGACCCTTCACGCGCGGATGATTTGACAAGCAAACCCAATCTACTCACAATACCTTGCGCCGCTGCAGCCGCATAGCAGCAAAGAGACGCGTGCTCGGCGCGTGCAATTTGCCCTTCACACCCAAGAAATGATGAGCCATCCACATGAACATTCCATCCGAACTTGCCACCTACCGCCGGCTCTTCGACAATATGGCCGGCGATATCGACCTGCTGCTCGCCGACTTACCTGCCGAAGCCCTGCTCTGGAAGCCCTTTGAACACAGCCCGTGGCGCGGCCCTGCCGGCAGCCTGGGGTGGCTGATTGCCCACGCCATCTCCTCAACCTACTACCTGCTGCGCCGCGCCGAATGGACAATGGCGCGCATAGCGTGGGACGCGGTGGATGGGGACGAAGGCAGCGACGAGTTTGGCCCGGCCAACCACGATCCGGCTTATCTGCGCGCGCGCACCCGCCGCATGATGGAGTATGTGCGGCTTCTGCTCGACAGCCTCTCCCCGCACGATCTGGACGCCAGCCGCCCACATCCTCAGCACCCTGACCGCAGTTTGACCGTGCGCTTTGATGTCCAACACGCCTTCGAGCACATGAGCCGGCATATCGGCCATGCCGAGTTAACGCGGCAGTTGTGGGCGTTGCAACGAGCTTAAGCGGACATCCGTCCCCTGCGATGTGTGTCATGCGCACCTGCAAACTGGGCGTCAATTCGGTTAAATTGGCCGAGGAGATTGATTGCGTGCCGGTGCGCACGCCCTTCCTGGCATCAAAATAGAGGGATTAGACATGAAACGAATTGCAGTAATCCATTTGGACGACGTCATGTACGATGAAGTTGTCCATTTCCTCGGCCAAGATCTTGAAATTTACCATCGTGGGTGCAACGGCGACGTCGAACAGGCGCGTGCCCTGATTGCCGAGCAGGATGGCAAGGTCGACGCCATCGGCCTGGAGGGCTTGCCATCTCAGTTGCATCTAGGCTCTGTGCATCGCAGCCACGAGGTAGGCGTCACCCTGCCCGGCGCGGCCAGCAAGACGCCGGTAGTGGACGGCGGCGGCATCCGTCCGGGGCTGGAACGTTGGGCCGTGATCTTGGCCGACCGCGCCCAGCCAGGCATCTTTGCTGAAAAGCGCGTGCTGATGACGCCCGGCCTCAACCATTCGGGGCTGGTGCAGGCGCTGGCGCGCCACACCAAGTCGATCCACTATGCCGACCCCATCATCTACTTTGGCCTGCCCGATGTACCGCTGGTGGGTGCGCGCAGCACGCTCGAACAAGCTGCTCTGCCGACGCTGGAGCAGCTCAAAGACGCGCCGTTCCGTCGCCTGATGCCGCTGCCCGGTGCGCCGGGCCATACGCGCGCGGCGGAGCCATTCCAAAAGGCCGATGTGATCGCAGGGGACATCGGCGCCATCCGCCGCTATGCACCGGAGCGTCTGGCGCACAAGACCGTGGTTGTCGAGTGGGCGGAGCAGGCAGATCTGGATGATCTGCGTCGCCGTGGGGTCAGCATCGTGGTCACGCTGATGCCGTCCCTTGATCCAGGTAATCCCCTCGGGCGCTGGTCAGCCGCCACGGTGGAGGCCGTCTTGGTGGCGCTGCGGCGCGACCCCAATCAGCCGCTCAGTGAGGATACGTATCTCGACCTGATGGCTGACATTCAGTGGACGCCGGGCATTCGCTATCTGCAGCCGGAAGAGGCGGACATCAACCGCTTCTCCTTTGTCATTCATCCGCTCAACATCAGCTTTATTCACAAGCATCCCATCTTCCGCTGGACGAAATATCTGCCCGACGATCTGGTTGAGGAAGTCTCCGCGTACATGCCGGCGATGTATGTCTCACGCATCGTTGGCGGCGTGTCGGAAACCACGGGGCAGCGCATCGAGGGCCATCTGATCACGCTGGGCGCGACCCCGCGCATGATGCTAAAGCACGACGCCGCCTTCACCTATCGTCAATTGAACGCGGCCGCGCGCATGGCCGAACGCAAGAACGCGCGCATCATGGGGCTGGGCGCGTTCACCAGCGTGGTCGGCGACGCCGGCATCACCGTCGCGCACGAGGCGGACATCGCCATCACCAGCGGCAACAGCCTCACGGTGGCGATGACCCTGGAGGCAGCCAAAGTAGCGGTCAAAGAGATGGGCGTCACCGATTTGACGCAAGGCAAGGTGATGATCGTCGGCGCCACCGGCTCGATCGCGTCCGTCTGTTCCCGGCTGGTGGCGCAGGCCATCAAGAACGTCGTGCTTGTCTCCATCGAGCCGGAAAAGCTGCTCGAACTCAAGCGCGTCATCCAGGAGGAGACGCCCGGCGCCGAGGTCACGATTGCCACCCGTGCTGGCGACCTCATCTCCGACTGCGACCTGGTGATCACGGCGACGTCGGCCTTTGGGCAGCGTGTGATCGACATCACCAAGTGCAAGCCAGGCGCGGTGATCTGCGATGTGGCGCGGCCGCCAGACATCAACCCGGCGGAAGCCGCGCTGCGCCCCGATGTGCTTGTGATCGAGAGTGGCGAAGTCATTATTCCCGGCGATGTCGACTTTGGCTACGACATCGGTCTGCCGCCCAAGACTTCCTATGCCTGTCTAGCCGAAACGGCTTGTCTGGCAATGGATGGCCGTTTCGAGGACTATACATTGGGGCGCAACATCACAATGGAGCGCGTCAAGGAAATCTATAAAATGTCGCTGAAGCATGGCTTTAAGCTGGCGCCGCTGCGCTCGTTTGGCCACTATATCAGCCCCGCGGATCTGGCGGCGCGGCGCACGTTGGCGGATCAATATCGCAACGACCCGGCGCTCTTTGCCAGCGTGCGTGCAGAGGCGCAACGCAAGCTGCAGGATATTCCCATCATGGCAAAGGGCGTGAAGCAGTCCGGCAGCTTCGACAAGCGCTGGTTGACCATCGGGGCGGTCGGCGCAGGCGCGGCCGCGCTGGTGCTGGGCATAGTCGGGCGGCTGCGGCGGTAAAAGCAGTTGTAAATATCAGGCGTCGGCCACACTGGATGTGACCGGCGCCTTAATTTTTTCGACGCAATGGGTTCTTGGGAAGCGAAAAGCATGACCGGACAATGGCGGTTTTCTGGCTGGTCTGGCGCAGCGCTGCTATTATCCTCTCTTCTATGGCTTCGGGCGCTTGAAAAACAGCGTCACAGACGTTGTGCCCATGTGCGTGTGCATTGACACAACACTCACTAGCTCCCAACCCTGTTCGCCTAGCTGCTCCAAAGTCTCGTCAAATTTGTTTGAGCTAAGCATCATAAGCCGCTGCTGTTCCTATCCTAATTGCCCTTCGGCAAGCTGGCGGCGCAGCACCTTCTTGTCAAATTTGCCGACGCTGGTCTTGGGCACCTCGTCGATGAAAACCACGCGCTCCGGCACCCAGAACTTGGCGACGCGCTCGGCCAGATATTCCTGTAGCTCTTCGGCGGTCAGATCCCAGCCCTCCTGGGTGCGCACCACGCACGCCAGCGGCCGCTCCGACCATTTCTCGTCGGGCACGGCGATCACCGCGGCCTCCAGCACCTTGGGATGACCGATGATCGCGCTCTCCAGCTCGACCGTCGAGATCCACTCCCCGCCGCTCTTGACCAGATCCTTGGTGCGGTCAGTGATGGTCATGTAGCCTTCCGGCGTGATCGTGACGACATCGCCGGTGCGGAACCAACCATCCTCGGTCATATAGTCGCGCGTCGGCTCGCGCTTGAAGTATTGGCGGATGACCCACGGCCCGCGCACCTGAAGTTCGCCCATCGTCTTGCCATCCCAGGGCAGTTCGCGGCCGATCTCGTCGACGATGCGCAGTTCTACGCCCAGGATCGGGTAGCCCTGTTTGGCTTTGATGTCCCAGCGCGCCCCGGCGTCGAGCGCCGCGTGCGCCTTGAGCGGGATCGACACGGTGCCTAGCGGCGACGTTTCGGTCATGCCCCAGGCGTGGATGACGTTGACGCCAAGTTGGCTCTCGTAGGCTTCGATCAGCGAGCGCGGCATGGCCGCGCCGCCCACGACCAGCGCGCGCAGGCAGGAGATGTCGCGCGGGGTCTGCTTCAGCTCATAGTAGAGACCGCTCCAGATTGTCGGCACGCCCGCGGCGATGGTGACGCGCTCGTTGGCGATCAGGTCGGCCAGCGGCTGCGCGCGCAGGTGCGGCCCCGGCATAATGATATCGGCTCCCGAGGCCACACAGGCGTAGGGCAATCCCCACGCCATGGCGTGGAACTGTGGCACCACCGGCAGCACGACATCCGACTCGCGCACGCCCAGCGCGTTGGCGGAGTTCTCGCCGAGCGTGTGCAGAAACATCGAGCGGTGCGAGTAGAGCGCGCCCTTGGGATCGCCCGTCGTGCCGCTGGTGTAGCACATGCCCATCGCCATATTTTCGTCAGTGCAGCGCCACGCAAAGTCCTCGTCGCTGCCGTCGATCAGATCCTCGTAGAAGAGCACGTTAGGCAGCGCATCTTTCGCTTCCGGCGGCGCGTTGAAGAGCACGTGGTGGCGCACGTTGGGTGCGTCCGCGGCCACCTTCTGGTAGAGTGGGATCAGCGTGCCGTCGACAAAGACGATCTTGTCGTCGGCGTGGTTGACGATGTAGGCGAGCTGGTCGGGGAAAAGGCGGATGTTAAGCGTATGGCAGACCGCGGCCGCGCCGGGGATGGCGTAGTAAAGCTCCAGGTGCTGGTAGTTATTCCAGGCAAAGGTGCCGACGCGGTCGCCCGGCTCGATGCCCAGCCTGACCAGCGCCTTGGACAGTCGCTTGGCGCGGCGGTGCATGTCGGCGTAGGTGTAGCGAAAGAGCGAGCCGTCGGGCTGCATCGTGGTGATCTGCTTGTGCGGGTAGAGGCGGTTGCCATGCTCCAGAATCTTGTCGAGCGTCAACTGCCAGTTCATCATAAGGCCGTCCATCGTTCATCTCCTTGTAGGGTCGCAAGAATCTTGAGCAAGCGCGTTGAGTTAATGGGTGGAGAAAAGAGGGATGCAGTATACCCGACTCTTGCAACTCCTGCAATCGCAAGAGAAACTAGCCAGGCTCAATGCTTGTTGACTTTTCCACAATATGATATAACTAAATCAGTTAACGAAATGCTTACGTCCGCGTTGGCGATCGCCGCACCGCTTCGAACAATCGCCGCCAATAGCGTCCACCGCATGATAAGGACACCAGGGATGACTGTGGTCTCGAACAGCACCGATAGCTTGGCAAATGACGGCATCATCCATCAGAAGCGCGTGATCGTGGTGGATGATGAGTCGTCCAGCCGAGAAGGATTGTGCGCTCTGCTCACCGCCGAAGACCTTGACATTCAAGCGCTTTCGAGTGGCAAAGAATTGCTGCGCCGGATGCCGGAGCTCGCGCCGGATGTGATCCTCCTCGATGTGATGATGCCGGAAATGGATGGCTACGCTGTCTGCCGCGAGTTGAAGCAATCGATCGCATTTCAACATATTCCCGTCATCCTGATCACAGCGCTTGACGCGGTCCAGGATCGCGTGCGCGGTCTGGAAGTGGGGGCGGACGAGTTTCTGACCAAACCCGTTTCGCGGCTTGAATTGCTGGCGCGCGTGCGGACAATGCTGCGCATCAAGATGCAGTACGACCAGCTCGAACGTATGTTGGAGTTGCGCCAGGCGCTTTCGTACATGATTGTTCATGATCTGCGCAACCCTTTAGCTGCTGTCATGCTTTACCTGCAGTTGTTGAAGCGTAAGGGGGGAGTTTCCTCCGAATACATCCGCTACCTGGACATGGCAACCAGTGAAGCGCAGAAGATGAGCAGCTTCCTCGACGATATGCTGATGTTGGCCAAAATGGAGCGCGGCAAGCTTTCTCTGTCACGCAGCCCGCTCTACGTAGATCATCTATTGGAGCAGGTTCGCCAGAAATTGGCGCCTTATGCAGAGGCGCAAGGTGTATCGCTGGAACTCAGGACGCAGGGGCAATCCTATCCCGTCATTGCGGATGTGGCGCTTTTTCAACGCGTTGTCGAAAATCTGGTCTCGAACGCGCTCAAATTTTCTCCTCCGCAAAGCACTATCACTATCTCCGCTGAGTATCCGCGCACCGGTCTAACGGAGAGCGAGATGATCGGTGTGCCTGCCGTTCGTCTCAGCGTGTTTGATCAGGGGCGCGGCATCCCGCCAGAAGATTTTGTGCGCATGTTCGACCAATATCAGGCGGTTCATATGAAGGAACAGGGCAAAGCGGAACTGGGGCTGGAGCTGGCCTTTTGCCGCATGGTCGCCGAAGCGCATGGCGGTCACATTTATGCTGGCAACAACCCCGATCGCGGCGCCGTCCTCACCATTGAGATGTAGCCGGCGCGCTACTTACGGTTGCGATAGCTGCGACATGCAACCACGAAACTCTCCCACAAACGCTGGTGTGCGTCACCTAACTCGAAGATGCGCTCCGGGTGCCACTGTACGCCGAACACCCAGGCGTGCGTGGGGCTTTCATACGCTTCGACCAGCCAGGCATCAGGCTCTGCCAGCGCCGCCCATTGAAAACCAGGCGCCAGCGCCACCTGATCCAGACCTTGATGATGAAAGGTGTTGACATCAAACCTGTCCGTTGCCACGATGGTGCGCAGACGGCTCTCCTCCGCCACGCGCACGGCATGGAAGCGCGTGGCGCCGTCAGCGGGAGAGCGGTGTCCGTCGAAATGTTGGATCATGGCGCCGCCCGCCGCCACATTCAACACCTGGCAGCCGCGGCAGATAGCAAAAAGCGGAAGGTTGCGCGCCAGTGCGGCCTGCGCCAGCCCGATCTCCAGCTCGTCCCGCTTGACGTCGATGGTGGCTTCCTCCGCACCATCCAGCGCCTGCTTGAAATAATGCGGCGCCACATCGCCCCCACCCGACAAAATCAATCCATCCAGATGGTCGAGCACGTCTTCCGACAGGCGACCTTCTGCCCCTGGCGCAAAACAGTTCCCGTCCGGCAAGATTGCAGGATGGTCTGGAGTCAGGGCGACGGGCATGGCCTGATAACTGGCTATCATCGCCAGATAGTTGCGTGCATTCTGTTGGAGCCATTCCGGGCTGCCGTGCCGCGAGGTGACGCCGATCCACAAAGGGCGGCTGCCATCGTGTGAGCGTAAATTTACCGACATAGAGAGCGACCTCACTCCATCCTTGAAAAGAGAACTTTACGATAGAATTGAACTAACCTTGTCCTGGCGCCTGTGTAGCAGGCGCGTCTCAGCGGTATCATACATCGGCGCGCCCCAAAATCCAGAGCGCGGCCTATCTCTGGCGAGTCTATGACATTTTCAACATTGATCGTCACCACACTTGTTCTGTTATTCCTGCTGGTAATGGGGGCGGGCGCGCTCTTTCTCTACCTGTACTGGTGGCGAATGCAGCGACCTGTTCCCAAACTGGAGGGCGTCATCACGGCCGCGTTGCTCGATCAATCCGTAGAGGTGCTGCGCGATAAGCATGGCATCCCGCACATCCTGGCGCAGACCGAAGCTGATTTGTTCCGCAGTCTGGGGTGGACGCACGCGCAGGATCGCTTCTGGCAGATGGAGCAGGCGCGACGCACCGCGCAGGGCCGGTTGGCGGAAATTTTCGGTGAGCCAGCCCTCGACGCCGACCGCTTTTGCCGGATTATCGGCTTGCAGCGCGCGGCCGAGGCCGACGAAGCAGCGCTCGACGAAGCGACGCGCCAACGTCTTGCCTGGTATACCGCAGGCGTCAATGCCTATCTGGAGCAACATCCCGGCCGCGTCAGCGCCGAGCACAACCTGTTGCGCGTACCGGTCGAACCGTGGCGTGTGGTGGACACCTTGGGCGCGGCCAAGGTGTTGGCCTGGAGCATGAGCGGCAACTGGCAGAGCGAACTGACGCGGCTGCTCCTCAACCAGCATCTGGACGTTTACACCGCTGCTGACCTCGAACCCGACTACCCGGCGGACGCGCCCCTGATCCTGGAGGGGGTGGGCGGCGCCGAGCAGGTGCGTTTGCAGAGCGTCGCCGGCTTGTTGCTCACCCAGTACGAGCAAATCCGTCAGTGGTTGGGCGGCGAGAGTGTGGGACAGGGCAGCAATAGCTGGGTGCTGGCGCCCAAACACAGCCTCAACCGGCGCCCGTTGCTCTGCGCTGATCCACATCTTACTGTGCAATTGCCGGCGATGGTTTATGAAGTGCATCTCACTGGCCCTGAAACCGAAGTCAGCGGCATGACTTTCCCCGGTATGCCTGGCGTTTTTATGGGACACAACGCCCATCTGGCCTGGGGGCTGACCAACGCTCAGGTCGACACGCAAGATCTATTTATAGAGCGGCTGCACGCCGACCAGCCTTTTTACTTTGCGTATGGCGCTGAGTGGGAACTTGCCCAAGTGATCGACGAGACCATCACCGTGCGCCGCGCCGCGCCGCATACCGAGCGCATTGTCATCACGCGCCACGGCCCACTCATCAACGGGTTTGTGCGGCGGGCGGCGGGCGGCGCCAATGCTGCACTGGAGAGCACGCCGCTGACGTTGTGTTGGACCGGTCACACGCCTGGCACGGTGTTGACGAGCGTGCTCAAGCTGAATCAGTGCCAAAACTGGGAGGAATTCACGGATGCGTTGGCGTTGTGGACCTCGCCGCCGCAAAACGTCACCTACGCGGATGTGCGCGGCAATATCGGCTATGTGATGGCCGGGCGTATGCCGCAACGCATGGCGAATCTCGGCCTGACAGTGGCCGCAGGCTGGGAGCCAGCCATGACGTGGCAGGGCTGGATTCCGCCGGCTGAACTGCCGCGCCTCTACAATCCCGAGTCGGGCATCATCGTCACCGCCAACAACAAGCCGGTCGGCGATGACTATCCATATTTTCTGGGCGTCGAGTTTGATCCAGGGTGGCGCGCCGCACGCATTGAACAGGTGCTGCGCGAGAAAGAACGCTTCACTGTGCGCGATATGGAGGAACTGCAACAGGATAACGGCAGCCTGCTGGCCAAGGCGTTCATTCCATGGTTTACCTTGCTGTACAGCGATGACCCATGGGAAAAGGTCGCCATCCAGACGCTGCGTAAGTGGAATTGGCGCATGGACAGCGACAGCCCGGCCGCGCTGATCTTTCATTTCCTGCTGGTCAATCTGCTCGACATGACTTTTGGCGACAAAGTGGGGGCTGCTTACGAGAGCTATCTTGGCAAGAGCAACGCGCCACTCTTTCCACACCATCCCCTGCGCGTGCGCGCTGAAACGCGGCTGCTCCAAATCATCAATGAGTTTGACAGCAGTTTTTGGTACGCCGAGGTTGCGCAAGGGCGCCAGCGCAACCGTCTTGAATTGCTGCAGGAGGCGTTGACGCGCACCATGAAAATGATCCGCCGCGTCTACGGCGACAGCATGTTGCGCTGGGCGTGGGGCAAGGCGCATCAGGTGCGCTTCACCCATCCGCTGGGCGCGGCGCGGTTGGTCGGCGGCTTTTTCAACCGCAGCCCCCTGCCCATCGGCGGTGACGCCACCACGCCCAACCAGACGCGCGCGGCCTTGTCGCTGCCGCCCGGCCTCGTGCAGACGATCCCTGTCTACCGCCAAGTGCTCGAAGTTGGCGCCTGGGATCGCGCGCAGAGCGTGATTGCCGGCGGACAGTCCGGACATCCGCTCAGCCGCCTTTACGACGATCAGGTGATGATGTGGCGCGAGGGCGTCTATCATCTCATGCCCTGGTCGCGGCCGGCGGTGGAAAAAGCAATGGTCTACCGGCTGCTGCTGGAGCCTCGTGCTTGATGTGGTCGGCCCAAAAGGGAGAAGCAAAGCCCAGTCCGATGGAATACTCCTCAGCCTCCAGCAGATTTTGGGGATGAGCAGAAGGGTGGGCTGTGATTGGGAACACACCGAGGCTGTGCCAGCCTGCATCGCGCGCTACGGCGTACTGCCTTATGCTGAGAAAAAGAAGTTCCTTTCAGCATAAGGTGGTCAATCATGAAGCAGGAAATCACCATTGGGGAGGGCGCTATTTATGCCGCTGGGATTTGGTTGGCGCGTGTGCACTATACATGGGCGGAAAACGGCGAACGCATCGCCCTGCGCGTTTGCGACGGGGAGCGCGACCTGTTTGCGCCTCCGATTCCTGCCAGTGAATTGCTCTTGGAACTCGCCGACGGCAGCCGCCATTGGTTTCGACCCAGCACCGGCAACCCGGTCACCGGCGCCTATCTGATCGTCTGCTGATTCTGCGTCTGACGCCACGAGATAAGCCCACGAAAAATAGACCGCGGATAAAGCGGATTTCCACGGATTTTGCCTGAACGATCCGGCTTTGTCCGTCAAATCCGTGGCTCACGAATCAGGCTCACCTGTTACGTAAGTTTCAAAAACGCCCAATTGGAGGTTCTTGCGCACCTTGTCCCATGCAAAAACCTCTCCGTTCATGGCAATATAGACGCCGTGCAGCAACAGTTGCGCGGCCGCGCAGGCAAAGCCCAGGTTGAAAAGTGCGTCCGACCCTTGCACGGCATACGGGATCATGGCGCCGGTGAGAACAATGCACTTCGCAAGCCCGGCCTCGCCCAGCACGCGGGCGGTGACTGCCATCGTGTCGGTGCCGTGGATGACGACGATCTCTGTTTCTGGCGCGGCGCGACACGACGCAAGCACGTGCTGGCGGTCAGCTTCCTGCATGTGCAGGCTGTCGATCAGTTGGTTGATCTCCAACACGATCGGCGTGGTGAGGCGCGCCTGTTTGAGAATGCTCGGCAAATGGCTGTCCTTGAAGGTCAGTTCGCCACGCAACTCGTCATAATGTTTGTCGAATGTGCCGCCCGTCGCGATGATGCGCATAACTTAA
>JACSRH010000103.1 GCA_014879855.1 Caldilineaceae bacterium
GTCATTTGGATTGAACAGGGGCGGAGCTGCATGGCTCCGCCCCTGTTTATGTGACGGAGGATCATGTGCTGTAAGAGAGTGACAAGTGGTTTCGATTTCCCCCCGTCTAGCTGGCATTTGGAAAGATCAGCGGCGATTTCTGGTGCATATTGAGCGACAAGGCGGGCAGGGATGACATTGCTGCGCGCGATTTCACTGAAAAGGAGCGCGCTTGGACGTAGCCGCCGTTTCTGCGTCTCAGGGTCGAGTTCGACCAGACCAAAGCGCAATCCCCAACCTTCTGACCATTCAAAGTTATCGGTGAAAGTTCAGATTGCACCCGGTTGTTGTTCAAAGCGCCACCACTGATTGTTGGTGTTATTGCCCTCCACCTGATGCGATGAGGTCGCGGCGTCCCAGAGAAAGCCCTTGGGAGATCGCAGTTCATCTGCCTTCTGTGCAGGAACATCCATGTTCAGCTTCTTTTCTTTAATTTTGGGTTTCAACGGGGTGATATACGGTGTCAGCCGGCCGGCTCCAGGCTAAGTTCACCAGCTCTACGCCGGCGGCCTCAAGGAATTGACGGCTATAGTCGTCCGGGTAGTTGCCGGCATAGACGACGCGGCGCACGCCTGCATTGATTAACAGTTTGGCGCAGGTCAGGCACGGTTGATGGGTCACATAAGCCGTGGCCCCTTCGGTGCCGACGCCGTGCAACGCGGCCTGAATCAACGCATTCTGTTCGGCGTGCAGGGTGCGCACGCAGTGCCCGTCCACCAGCAGGTGGCCGACATCATCGCAATGAGGCAAACCGGCCGGTGCGCCATTGTAGCCAGTTGTAAGGATGCGCCTGTCCCGCACCAACACACAGCCGACGTGCGCGCGGTCACAAGTGCTGCGTTGCGCAACCGTGAAAGCAATCTGCAGAAAATATTCATCCCAGGAAGGACGCTGTCGTCGGGGGTGATGGGCGGTGAGGTGGCTATCCATTATGTCCCTCGCTAGCGGCGGCTGGTTGCCACTCGACCATCAGATCCGCCAGAACCGCGGCATGGTCGTCGGAATTGGGGAAAGCAAGATAGAGGGTTGCCGCTGGCGGCTGTCGCGGCTTAGCCGCAAGGGGCGGCGTCGGCCAGTAGGTTACAGTCAATGCGGGTAGAAGATGTCGCCCAATGGTTTGCGTCCCCGGCTGGATGGAGATAATTTGCTGGGATGTAAAGAACGCATACCACAGGCCAACCTCCTCTTCCGGCCACGTGGCGATTCTCAGCACGCGGCGCTCTTGCACGCGGCAGAGCAACGCATGTTCACGCGTGGCAAAACTGCGGTAGAAGCCTGGCAATGCTGTGAAGGTGCGCATCTTCTCCTGCACACTTAGCGCGCCTGTGACATAGACAGGACGCTTGTCCACCGGCGACAGGGCATGGGGCAGGCGCGGCGCGATCTTCTGGGCTTGGAACGCTGTGAAGTAACGACGCTGTTGCACGCGCACGGTCAGTCCCAGCACCGCGGCCATGATTAGCCACACCAGGCTGACTGCCCAACTGCCAGGGAAACGGCTCAGCGGCCAGACAACGGCCAGTCCAATCAACAGCAGAAAGAGCCAGCGAAGAAGGGAAATGCCCAACCAGCGTGCACGCGTCAACGCGTAAAGCCAGGTGCGCCATGCAGCAAACGGCGCGTCCGGTAGAAATGTAGTTGCGTTTTTCTGCGTTGTGCCCGTTTGGCCCGGAGGCGAAGCAGGCGACGTTCCATTCTGGCTGATCATGAGGCATGTTCAAAGAAAAAACCGAGTTTCACGCGAAAACTCGGTTTGGAGCCATTGTGCAGCGTTGCCTGCGGGCGCTCGCCACTATCTTGGGCGACGCGTTAAACTGGCTGCGGCACACGCCCGCTCAAATCCAGCCCGCTGTCGGTGCGCTTGTCGTCACCGCGCACCTGACCCTGATTTTTAGCCGCAGTGGCGGTGTTTTCTTGCTCCGGCCGGCCTCCGGTGCTCTCCACAGGCGTTTCGCCCCGCATCAACGCGCCGAACTCAGCGGAATTGATCGTTTCTGCTTCCAACAAGCGTGTGGCGACCCGCGTCAGCGCCTCCCAATTTTCAGAGAGCACTTGATGGCAGCGGTTGTGCGCCTCATCGACCAGGGATTTGACCTCTTCATCGATCTCTTGCGCGATCTTGTCGCTGTAATTGCGATGCTCGCTGAACGATCGGTTGAGGAACATCATCTCCTCGCGTTCGCCATAACGGATCGGGCCAAGCCGTTCACTCATGCCCCATTGTGTGACCATGGCCCGCGCCATGCTGGTGACGCGCTCCAGATCATTGCTGGCGCCGGTGGTGAAGTCGCTGAAACGCAACTCTTCGGCCACGCGGCCACCGAGCAGCGCCACGAGCTGCTCGCGAAATTTCTCACGCGTCATCAGGTTGGATTCATCTTCGGGAATGCTCATCGTGTATCCACCCGCCATGCCACGCGGCACAATGGTGACTTTGTGCACCGGGTCATGGTGGGGCAGCACATGCATCGCAACCGCATGGCCCGCCTCATGATAGGCGACGATCTCCTTCTCTTTGGGCGTAATCAGGCGGCTGCGACGTTCTGGCCCCGCGATCACGCGCTCGATGGCCTCCTGCAACTCGTCATTGCCGACGGAGCGGCGATTACGCCGCGCGGCAAGAATGGCGGCCTCATTGACCAGATTTTCCAAGTCGGCGCCAGCAAAGCCGGGCGTCTGCTTGGCAATCACGTCCAGGTCCACATCGGCGGCAAGCGGTTTCCCACGCACATGCACATCGAGGATGGCGCGGCGCCCGCGCAGGTCGGGCATATCCATTGTCACGCGGCGGTCGAAGCGGCCCGGGCGCAGCAGCGCCGGGTCGAGGATGTCGGGCCGGTTGGTGGCCGCGACAATAATAATATTCGTATCGGTGTCGAAGCCATCCATCTCCACCAGGATCTGGTTGAGCGTCTGCTCGCGTTCGTCGTGCGAACCACCCATGCCCGCGCCGCGGTGGCGGCCAACCGCGTCGATCTCGTCGACGAAGATGATGCAGGGTGAGTTTTTCTTGGCCTGCTCGAACAGATCGCGCACGCGGCTGGCGCCGACGCCGACAAACATCTCGACAAATTCAGAGCCGGAAATGCTGAAGAAAGGCACGCCTGCTTCGCCGGAGACAGCTTTTGCCATCAAAGTCTTGCCGGTGCCGGGGGGGCCAACCAACAACACCCCCTTGGGGATGCGCGCGCCAAGTGAGGCAAACTTCTGCGGCTCTTTGAGGAATTCAACAACTTCCTGCAACTCCTGCTTGGCTTCTTCATTGCCAGCTACATCTTTGAAGGTCACAGTCGGACGGTCGCCGCTGAACAGGCGCGCCCGGCTCTTGCCAAAGCTAAAGGCCTGGTTGCCCGCGCCCTGCGCCTGGCGCAGAATGAAAAAGAAAAACGCGCCGAGCAAAACCAGCGGCAGAATAGCGATGAGCACGCCGCTCCAGGTGTCCCAGAATTGCGGGTCGGCGACGCCGACTTCAACTTTGGCCATCTGTTCGGGCGTGACGCCGAGGTTGAGCAACGTTTTGACGAGCCCGGAGCCTTCCTCAATGCGCGACTGTAGCTCCTCCGTATCCGCGGTGACCACCAGAATGCGCTCACCGTTGATCTCGATCGAGCGCACATCGCCGTTGCGCACAAGCGTGGCAACTTGTGCGATGGTCGCGTCGGAAATCGTCGTGGCCGGGCGACGCATGAGGGAGCTGTATAGAAACGCGCCGAGCGCCAGAACTAGCAGTAAATAGATAATGCCGCTGCGTAGTCGCTTAGAGTTCATTCGGAATCCTGTAGAATTGTTAAACGAGCTTCAGCGTAGAGACAGCTATGCTCTTGTCTGAAGGGTAACCATAGCGCCAGTGTATCATACGGGTAGAGCACCGTCAAAGGATTTCGCTTTCCTTTAGCTGACGGACTGAGTTTATACAAAGTATACGCAGAATACGACACTGCGCAGTAGGGCAACTTCCAGGAATTACCAGTTGCTGACCGCTAGGTTAAGTATTTTTGCGGAACATCTTCCCGGAAGCTTCAAAGCTTCCGGGAAGATTGCAGACCAGCATCAATTTATTATCTAACCATCAGTAATAAGTGTCGGCCCTGTAGAAGCCGGCTGCTTTGCATCGAGCAACGTCGCGACCGGGCGTAAGGTTCCCCCACAAAAAAGAATGCGCCGGATGACACTGCTATCATCCGGCGGCGTGGCTTGCAACAGTGGGGATCAGGCCGTCACAGGCGTCAACCCAAACTCTTCCAAGACCCAGTGCGTCCAATTCACGACACGCTGTGCGGTCAGGGGAGCCTGATTGTCCTCATCGATTGGCAGCCCCATCAGCACGCCTTCGTAGACGCCGCGCGAGAATTCAAACTGATAACTGGCATCCGGGATGATCCAGCCAACTGTCTGCGCGCCCAGCTCGGTGATGCGATCGCCGATGAGGCCAAGCGCATCGGCAAAGCTGCTGGAATAACCAAACTGATCGCCGCAACCAAAGAGCGCGACCTTCTTTCCCACGAGTCCCTCGCTGGTCAACACCGGCAGCGTCAATCCCCAGTCGTCCTGCAACTCCCCGATGTTCCAGGTCGAGGCGCCGAACAAAAGGTAATCGAACTTGGAGAACTGCTTGGCATTGGTCGCGGAAATAACCATTACCTCGCACGTGGCTGCACCGGTGGCTTCGATCTCATCTTTGATCATGTGGGCGACGCGTTCCGTACAGCCGGTGCTACTGCCAAAGAAAATACCGATCTTTGCTGTCATGACCGTGGTCTCCTTGCACCGTCTTGCGATCTTGCTGTAATTAAAGTTTCTGGCTGCAACTATACCGTCCGTCCAATGGATTGGCAAGTAAAACAGCATCCTGATGAAGTTGCAGATGCGCGTCTAGAGAAACCCATTCTGATCCGCACCCATCCATCCACGCTGTGTTAGCCGCGGTCTATTTCTCTTCTTACCACGCTCAATACGATCCCCAGCGCCGCTGGATCGGCGGCGTCGATGGCGCGACCTTCGGCGGCGCGGAAAAGGCGGTCGCGGATCGCCAGGCCGATGCCGCCCGCTGCGGCTTGCTCAGCCACTGGGCGCGCCAGGATCACGTCGGCCCCCAGGCTGTCCGCCTCGCGCAGCCGTGCAAAGAGGGCTCGCCCGATCGCGGCCATGTCGTGCGCCGGACCGAATGAGACCAGCTCGGCGTGCAGGTCGGCATAGTGGGCGATCTCTTCGTCGGGCAGCAGCAGGCCAACGCGCAACCCGCGCGCGTGAAGTGTACGCACCAATATATGAACACGCTGATCGTCATCGCCCGCCGCGCCGCGCAGCAGGAGCACGGGGGTGCGCGGCGCGTAGTGCTTGAGCAGCGTTCCTGGCGATGACGCCGCTTCTGTGTCCGTCACAACCACTGGCGCGTCTGGTGAGCGCAGCTCGGGCAGCAGGGTGCGCAGTGCAGCCACCCCCACACCTCCCGGTCGCAGCAACACCGGCGGCGTCTGCGTCAGATCGACTACTGTCGACTCCAGCCCGATCGTTGTCGCCCCGCCGTCAAGCACCAGATCGACGCGGCCGGCCAGGTCGTCGAGCACATGCTGCGCGGTGGTTGGGCTGGGACGGCTGAACAAATTGGCGCTTGGCGCGGCGATGGGCAGCCCGCAGGCCAGCAGCAAGGCATGGGCCACCGGGTGCGCGGGCACGCGCACGGCCACGCTCTCGCGCCCCGCGGAAACGTTCGGCGCGACGTGTGGGCCGCGACGCAGCACCAGCGTCAGCGGGCCGGGCCAGAAGTGCTCCGCCAACGCAGCCACCTCAGGAGGAATTGCTGTCGCCACCTGTGCGATGTGCGCGGCGGTGGCAAGGTGGACGATCAGCGGGTCGGTGAAAGGACGCTGCTTGGCGGCGAAGATGCGCGCCACCGCCGCCGGATCGAGTGCATTGGCGCCGAGGCCGTAAACTGTCTCGGTGGGAAAGGCGACCAGACGCCCAGCCGCCAATGTCTGCGCGGCCGCAGCAATCGCCGCGGGGTCGGGCTGGTATGGATCGACCTGATACACCTGCGTAGCAACCATTGTAATGCCAAGCTTACCAGTGATGACCTTAGGCGAAAAAACGAAAAGGAGAGCCCGCAAATGATGCAGATGGCGAAGATTGCGAGAGAAATACACGGCAGGCCAAACCCTGATGCCTGCCTTATCCTTTCATCCGCTCATGCTTCGGGTCGAACAGCGGCTCGGACGTGACGGTGGCGGGATAGCGGCGGCCAAAAACCTGCACCTCCACCTTGGTGCGCGGCGCGGCGTATTCGTGGGGCAGATAGCCATAGAGGATGTACTTGCCGACGGTGTAGCCATAGTTGGCGCTCGTCACATAACCCAGCACGCGGCCATTCACCAGGATCGGCTCTTTGCCCAAAGCCACCACGTCGGGAGCGTCAAAGGTCAGACAGCAGAGCTTGCGCTCAATCCGATGCCTGGCCTTTAGCAGCGCATCGCGCCCCAGGAAGTAGCCCTTATCCAGCCGCACTGCCCGGCCTAGCCCAGCTTCGAAGGGGTTGTACTCGCTGTGAATGTCGCTCCCCCACAGCCGATACCCCTTTTCCAACCGCAGCGAATCGAACGCGCCCGCGCCGCCCGCCACGAGTCCGTGGGGCCGCCCCGCCTCCCACAAGAGATCCCACAGGCGCAGCCCGTATTCGCTGGGCGCATAGATCTCCCAGCCCAACTCGCCCGCGTAGGAGAGGCGCAACGCCAGCGCCGGCACGCTTTCAATCTGCAAGGAGCGCACCGTGTAAAAGGGAAACGCTGCGTTTGAGATATCTTCTTCGACAAGCGGCTGCAAGATGTCGCGCGCCCGCGGCCCCCACAGCCCCACGGTTGTGACCTGCCCGCCCATGTTGCGCAGCGTGACCGCGCCCTGCGTGGGCGCGTGCTGGCGAATCCAGGCAAAATCGTGCGGGCCGACGCCGCCACCGGTCAGGATCCAGAAACGATCCTCCTCCAGGCGGCTGACGGTGAGGTCAGCGACGATGCCGCCGCGGCTGTTGCACAGCGCGGTGTAGACAATCGTGCCCACTGGCCGGTCGATGCGGTTGGCGCAGATCGATTCGAGGAAACTCAGCGCCCCTGGCCCCCCCACTTCGATCTTGGTGAAGGTGCTCAGATTGAAGATGCCCGCGCGGTCGCGTGTCGCCAGGTGCTCGGCGCCTTGAATGCGCGACCAGTGGCGCGCGGCCCACCCCTCGCGCGATGGAATGTGATCGTGATATTCCTCCACCAGACCGGCGTTCGACGCGTACCATTGGGGGATTTCCCAACCAGCGTTGGCAAAGAAGACGCCCCCCTGCTCGACCAGCCGCTGGTGAAAGGGCGCCAGCCGTATGTTGCGCGGCTTTTCGATCTGTTGCAACGGATGAACGATGTCGTAGATTTCCTGATATTGGCGGTCGATGCGCGCCTTCATGTAGGACTGGGTGTAGTCGTGCAGATGGAAGCGGTTGATGTCCGCCTCGCGGATGTCCCACTCCGTCTCGCCGTGGGTCATCAACTCGGCAATTGCCTTGCCAACGCCGCCGGCATGGGTCACCCACACGCCCAGCGCCGCCCACAGGCCGCGTAGGCTGGTTTGCCCGACAATGGGATAGAGGTCGTTGCTAAAGGCCATGAAGCCGTTGAACTGGCGGATAAAATGCTTGCCTTTGAGCGGCGGCAGCAGCTCTTCGCTGGCGCGCTGACAGACTTCCCAGTCTTCCGGCGTAAAAACGCGTTCCGCGCGCGCACCGACCGCGTCCCCATCGAGCAGCAGCGATTTGTGGCGATAATTGCCGATCCCGTAGCTGTCGTAAACCTGACGGTAATAAAGCGAGAAATCCTGGTGACGCAAGATCGGGTGGGTGATGAAGCGATCTTTATCCGCGGCCAGTTCTTCCAGCGGCTCGGTGATCGCGTACTGGTGCTCGACGCCCAACAATGGAAAGCGGATGCCCACCTTCTGCGCCAGCACTGAAGCCCACACGTTCGTACAGAGCAACACATGTTCACACTCGACCACGCCCTGGTCGGTGACGACGCGGCGCACGCGGCCATTCTGCACCTGAATATCCTCCACCATGACGCCGCCAATGAACTCCACCCCTTGCATCATGGCCAGCTCGGCCAGCGCCGCCGCACATTGCCAGCCGCGCACGTCGCTGTCCGTCGGCACAAAATAGCCGCCGTGAATCACCCGTTGGTCAATGATCGGGAGCCTGGCCTTTACTTCCTGCGGCGTCAGGAGATAGCTTTCCAGCTTGTAGCTCATTGCCACGCCTTGTTTGCGCTTTAGCTCTGCCCACCGTTCAAGTGTATACGCAACCTCGATGCCGCCGACCTGGTAAAGACACGGCTCGTCCTGATAGCGCAGCGGCTTGAGCGTTGCCACTGTATATTTGGCGAACTGGGTCATCATTTGAGAATAGTTGGTTTGAAAGATGAGGCCGGGCGCATGGCTGGTTGAGCCACCAGTCTCAAACAGTGGCCCCTTGTCGACGACGAGGACGTCCTTCCAACCCAGTTGGGCCAGATGATAGGCGGCGCTACAGCCAGCAATGCCGGCGCCGACAATGACAACATGGGCGTGAGCGCGCATACGAGGAGGCCTCTTCTCTGTTTCTGGTCGGATCATCGTTTCTTCCGAATCGTCAATCTCATCTATTCAGAAGGATGGCACGACTATTATATCATGCGCGTCGCACGGAGTGACTCTGCACACCGGCAGCAGCGTCTACTTCACGCCGGAGGCGATGACCTTCCCATCCTGAGACATAGATGAGACTTTAGTCGCAGCGCAGATCGCCCCGCGCCTGTATTCTGCTGATCATAAATAGCTCCCCGCGACGACACAGGAGGTTGCCAGATGGACGTATGGCCGCTGCCACGAATTGACGCCAGACGCTGCACCGGTTGCGAACGCTGCGTCGAGATTTGCCCGACGCAGGCCCTGGCGCAGGTCGCGGAGAAAGCGGTGTTGCGCTATCCGGAACAGTGCGTCTACTGCACGCTCTGCGAAGATATCTGTCCGACGCAGGCGATTGCACTGCCTTTTTTAGTGGTCTTTGGAGATGCTCAGGACAAATGAGGGTAAAAGACAAGGATGTATTTCGTTATAATGCTCGCCCTGTCTGTTCAATAAGAGTGGATTTAGAAAAAGGAGAACGATGTATGAGAAGGTTAATTTCGATTGTATTTTTGGTGGCAGCGTTGGCGATGCTGCTGACCGCCTGCAGCGACGACGAACCGGAGCCCACGGCCACGGCCACCACGGCGCCGGTGAGCGTAGAGGGCGGTGGATTGCCGTCTGACGCGTTGGAGGTGGCGAATGCGCGCGGGTTGACGCCGCAGGATATTCGCGCCGCGCTCAAGACTTATGTACCCAGCGGCAAGATGGATGAGTATTACCTCTTTGCGTCGGGTGGACAGTCGGGCAGCGTCGTGGTGATCGGCGTGCCATCGATGCGCATCCTGAAAAATATCGCCGTCTTCACGCCGGAATCGTGGCAGGGCTATGGCTATGGTGAGATCGGCTCGGAAGCGGTGCTGGACAGCGGCAATGTGGATGGCACGAAAATTCGCATGGGCGACACGCATCACCCCGCGCTGAGCGAGACCAATGGCGACTATGACGGCCAATGGCTCTTCATCAACGACAAGGCCAGCGCGCGCGTGGCGGTGATCGACCTGCGCGACTTCGAGACCAAGCAGATCGTCAAAGACCCCAATCTGATCAGCAATCATGGGTCAGCCTTTGTGCCGCCGAACACAGAGTACGTGATCCAGTCCAGCCAATATGGTACGCCGTTGGGCTGGGAATATGCGCCGATCAGCGAGTACAAAGAGAAGTATCGCGGCCTGATCACGATGTACAAGTTCGACCGCGAAAAGGGCCGCATCGACATGGACAACTCCTTCAGCATCGAGATTCCGCCCTACTGGCAGGATCTCTGTGACGCTGGCAAGTTGGTCTCGGAAGGTTGGGCCTTCTGCAACAGCTTCAACACCGAGTTGGCGACCGGCGGCGTCGAGTCCGGCAACCCGCCTTTCGAAGCGGGCGTCAGCCAGCGCGATATGGACTACATGCACATCTTCAACTGGAAGAAGGCCGCCGAGGTTGCGGAGCAGGCAGGCAAGACCGAGATCATGAATGGCATGCGCGTGATTCGCATCCCGACCGCGGTGGAAGAAGGCATTCTCTTCCTGGCGCCGGAACCGAAAAGCCCGCACGGTGTGGACGTAACGCCAGACGGCAAATACCTGACCGTCTCCGGCAAACTTGACCCGCATGTGACGATCTACTCCTTTGATAAGATCATGAAGGCGATTGAAGGCGGCAACTGGACCAAGGACGAATTTGGCATTCCCGTGCTAGACTTCGACGAGGTGATGCTGGCGCAGGTCGAGTTGGGCCTGGGACCGCTGCACACGCAGTATGATGGTCAGGGCCACGGCTACACGAGCCTCTTCCTGGACAGCGCTATTGCCAAGTGGTCACTGGGCGGCGAAGATCCGGCCGGCTACAAACTGTTGGAAAAGCTGCCGGTGCAGTATAATGTCGGCCACATTGCGACCGCAGAGGGCGACACGGTCAGCCCGGACGGGCAATATCTGGTGGCGCTGAACAAGTGGGCGGTGGATCGCTTCCTGCCCGTTGGCCCGCTCAAGCCGCAGAACGAGCAGTTGCTCGACATCGGCAGCGACACGATGAGCGTGATCTACGACATGCCGATGGGCATCGGCGAGCCGCACTACGCCCAGATGATCAAGGCTGACAAGATTCAGGCGTGGGAAGTCTATCCTGAGGTCGGCTGGGATCCGATTGCCCAGGCGCCGTCAGAATTCGCCACCAAGGCCGGTGAAGAGCGCATCGAGCGCGACGGCAGCAACGTGACGATCTTCATGACCTCGATCCGGTCGCATCTGACGCCAGAGCATGTGAACCTGAATCAGGGCGACAATGTCACCTGGCACATCACCAACATCGAGACGGCGCCGGACGCCACCCACGGTTTTGACCTGGGCGGGCAGAATCTGAGCCTCAGCATCGAGCCAGGGGAGACTGTCACCTTCCAATTTGTGGCAGAACATGATGGCACCTACGCCTACTACTGCACCGAGTTCTGCTCGGCGCTGCATCTGGAGATGATGGGCTACATGATGGTGGCGCCA
>JACSRH010000021.1 GCA_014879855.1 Caldilineaceae bacterium
CGAACATGAAAATGCCTTTGCGCCTCTGCTTCTCCGCGCCTTTGCGTTCAGAAACTATTTTCAAGTCAGTTTCTCAGAAGAGATGGCTGAACAGGGGCGCGCTTGATCCGCGCCGGAGATGACGAGGATTTGGGCCGCATCCGCGCAAAATGGTAATGTATCTCTGCATTGTTCAAGCACTCTTTTAGCAATTTCAGCCGATCTGCGCCGCGCTCCAGGAAAGAAGAGAAAAGTAGCGGCGCCACACCAGGAGAAAGAGGATGTCACACGATCGAGCGCGCGGCGCATTGCTCGGCTTAGCGGCTGGCGACGCCGTCGGTGCGACAGTGGAATTCAAGCCGCGCGGGAGCTTTGCACCTTTGACCGATATGGTCGGCGGCGGCCCGTTTCATCTGCAGCCTGGCCAGTGGACCGATGACGCCTCGATGGCGCTCTGTCTGGGTTATAGCCTGGATGAATGCAACGGTTTCGACGCGCACGATCAGATGACGCGCTACGTGCGCTGGTGGCGGGAAGGCTATCTCAGCAGCACCGGCGCCTGCTTTGACATCGGCGTCACCGTGTCGAAGGCGCTGCAGAAGTTCCAGCGAAGCGGCGATCCGTTCGCCGGCTCGACCGACCCGCACACCGCCGGCAACGGCTGCATCATGCGTCTGGCGCCGATCCCGCTTTTTTACTTCCCTGATATAGACGCGGCAGCAAAGTACGCAGCCGAAAGCGCACGCACCACGCATGGCGCGGTGGAATGTCTCGACGCCAGCCGCCTCTTGGCGCGCATCCTTGTGCGCGCACTGCAAGGGGCGCGGAAGGAGGAAGTGCTCTATGGAGACGCCACAACCTTTACCGGCGCGCCGAAGATCGAGGCGATTGCCCGCGGCGACTACCGCGAGAAGGTCGCATCGCATATCCGCGGCTCTGGGTATGTGGTGGATTGTCTGGAGGCGGCGTTGTGGTGCGTTGAACGCACCGGAAATTTTGCCGACGCAGTGCTGCTGGCCGCCAACCTGGGGGACGACGCGGACACAACCGCGGCGGTCTGCGGTCAGGTCGCCGGCGCATATTACGGTGAGTCTGGCATACCTGTGTCGTGGCGCGAAACGTTGGTGATGCGACAGGAGATCGGCGCGCTGGCGGAGCAACTTTTCACTGCTGGCGTTGGCTGATCGCGCAACACATGGCTTCTTAGGGGTAAACGCGTATCCAAGACTGACTGTAATAGCGACTGAGTTCAATCGTCCAGTAGGGATCTAAATGAGCGGGCCAATGATTTCGATCCAGGCGCGGCGCGTTCTTCAGAACCTTTCTGTCGACATTCAATGCAAAGTTAGCCGTCTCTGGCTGAAATGTCAGCAACTGCCAGGGAATAGCAAACAAGGTATTGGAAGTGGAGCGCGGTGCGGTGGAAGGCGGCTCCAGTGAAAACACCACATACTCGATTCTTCCCGATGCAATGTGGATCATCAGCTCGATAATTTCGCCCAACACCTCATTGTCCTGATTGACTACATCACTGCCGATAAGCGTGTGTGCAGACAACGCGTGCGGCTTTGTAGATGATTGCATGGTGGGCTCCTTCTTCACCTTTCTATCCATAGCCATTTTGGCAGATCCTTAGAGCAGACCGGCTGTGATTTCGAAGAGGCTGTTTGAAAAGGGGCAAATCCGACGCAGAGGTGCAGGGTCACAACGGTTCGCAGGGGAAACACAGGCAACTTCGGCAAGCATTTCTCTGCGCTTCTCTGCATCTCCGCGGCTCTGCGTCAAAAAGGCAGACCTCTCAAACAGTTTCTACTGACCGCTAGGTTAAGTATTTTTGCGGAACATCTTCCCGGAAGCTTTGGAGCTTCCGGGAAGA
>JACSRH010000432.1 GCA_014879855.1 Caldilineaceae bacterium
CGCTGCACAAGCTGCTCGTTGCTCATCTCCAGGCTGAAGACGCCGACGCGCGCGCCGTAGCGCTTGGCGGCGTTTTGCGCCACGTTGAGCGCCAGGCTGGTCTTGCCCATGGCCGGACGCGCGGCCAGAATGATCAGGTCGCTCTTTTGCAGGCCGCCCAACAACCGGTCCAGAAAGGTGAAGCCGGTCGGCACACCCATCAGGGTGTCCTGGTTGCGGGCGAGGAAGTCGATGTGATCGACGACCTGCGACATGATCGCGCGGATCGGCATCAGGTCGCGGTGGATCAGCGCCTCGCTGACGCCAAAGATGAGCGTCTCCGCCTTGTCGATGACGTCGTCGACCTCCTGGTTGTCGTCGTAGGCCAGCTCGGCAATCTGGCCGGCCGCCGAGATCAACCGCCGCAGCAGTGCGGTGCGCTCCACAATGCGGGCATAGTGATCGACGTACATCGCCGACGGGGTGCCCGAAATCAGGTCGGTGATATAAGCCGGCCCGCCAACTTCCTCCAGGTGACCGCGGCGCTCCAGTTCATCGACGACGGTGACAAAGTCGAGTGGCTCGCGGCGGTCGTGGAGCACCATCATGGCCTCGTACAGCCAGGCATGACGCTCACGGTAGAAATCCTCGGCGCGCAGAAAGCTGGCGACCTTGATGATCGCGTCGGGGTCGATCAGCAGCGAACCCAACACCGCGCGTTCCGCCTCTAAATTGGCGGGAATGCCTTTGGTCTGGGTTTCGGTCGGCTCCATCATCTGCATCGAACTATCACCCTGATTCTGGTGAGGCAACATGCCCACACGGGGCGCCAACGAACAATGAAAATAGCCTTTCTCTGCGAGCCTCTGCCTCTCCGCTCCTCTGCGTCAAAGCTATTTTCACATCAGGATAAGCTGTGTACAGCCTGTGGATAGCCAGTTTGCGACAAAAACGGCGAAGCTGCCGATACGCAGCCTCGCCGTTTCCATTCAGCCAGTTGGTTGATGGCGTCTAATTGCCGAGCAAGCTATCCAGATCCAATCCTTCGACAAAGTCTTTAAATGCACCCAGGTCTTCGGAGGAGGCGTCGCCATATTCGGGGCGATGCCCCCCTTCCTCGGCAAGCGTCATTTCCTCTTCCGGCATCATTCCGGCCTGCTCCATAACTTCTTCTGCCACATAAATGGGCACGCTGACGCGCACTGCCAGCGCAATCGCATCGCTGGGGCGGCTGTCGATCTCCATTGTTTCGCCGTTCATGTCAAGCACAATGCGCGCAAAGTAGGTGTTGCGCTCCAGGCTGTTGATGAAGATGTGCAGCACCTCGGCGCCCAATGTCTCGATCACCGCCTTGAGCAAATCGTGAGTCAGCGGGCGCGGCGCCTCCATGCCCTGCAATTGCAGCGTAATGGCGTCTGCCTCGAACGGGCCGATCCAGATCGGCAGGAACCGTTCGGAATGTTCCTCTTTCAGCACCACAATCCGGTTCTGCGACAGCAGACTGACCCGGATGCTATCGATCGTGACCTCAATCATGGCTCCCCTTCCTGTGGAAACCGGCTTCCGTCGCCGCAGCAACCGCGGTTGCCATTGCAGTTCGTCTGATGGACAACCTGATGCCTGTAGCCAAGCGTGGGCAGATTATAGCACAGCTTGAATGGCGGTCAAAGTGCTTTGATTTGAAACGCAACGGCCAAAATTTGCCGCGGGACGCAGGCTCGACTATACTACCAGCCGTTGTCGGGGAGTAGCGCAGCTTGGTAGCGCGCTTCGTTCGGGACGAAGAGGTCGGAGGTTCAAATCCTCTCTCCCCGACCAAAGATGCGTACAGACTCTGTATAGCAGATCAGCGAGGCAACATGTGCTTACCGAATTGGTGAGCACATGTCATTTTTGCACATGTTATTTTGATGCAGATTGAGACAGAAAGCAACGTTGCGCTCCTGGTGGTTGGCGAGACAATTTGATCTTTTGGCGCTTTTCCTCCTAGCCAGCGCCACCGTTGCGATCCTGATCCCCTTATGGTCGCCCGGCATCCCGAATCCAGGCGATTTCCTCATGAGCGTCCATCGCATTTACGAGCTGGCGGGCGCCTGGGAGAACGGCATCTTCTATCCTCGCTTTGGCTTGGATTTGAACTTTGGCTACACCGCCCCGCTCTTTCAATATTACCCACCGCTGGCAAGTTATCTCGGGCTGCTGTTCAGCAAATTGGGACTGGGTTTCATCGCTTCGGCAAAAGCGGTTGTTTCCGTCAGCCTGCTTTTTTCAGGCTGGGGCGCGTATGTGTATGCCAGCGCGCTGCTGAAAAACCGCTTTGCCGCGTTTATCGCCGGTCTTGTCTATCTGCTGTCGCCCTATCTGCTGTTAGTGATTTTTGAGCGCGGCGCGGTGTCGGAATCGCTTACGTGGGCAATTTTGCCCTGGTTAGTCTGGTCGGCGCATGGCTATTTTGTGACGCGACAGCGCGCCTATGGGCTGGCGGTGGCCGCTTTGGTCGCCGCGTCCATGCTTGCGCACAACGCCACCGCCCTGTTCCTCGTGCCGCTTGTCGCGTGTTATGTGGCGCTGCTGGCGCTGCTGGCACATGACGCCGCGTCACTGCTGCGCGTCGCCGGGGCGTTCGTATTGGGTGCAGGGTTGAGCGCGTTCTACTGGGCGCCCGCGCTCGTCGAAATGGGGCTGACCAAATCCACCGAATTCATGTTCAGCGGCGGCACCAGCGTCGAAGCGAATGTCAAGACGGTGGCCGATTTTGCCCAAACTTCACTCGTTTCGCTGTATGCCGGGCCGGAGCGCTTCCGTTTTGCGATGTGGCCATTGCTTGCCGCCGCGGCCGGCGTAATTGGCCTGGTGCTGGCGCGCCGGCGTCGCCCGCCTATGCTGTGGTGCTGGGTCGGCGCGCTGGCCGTGATGCTCTTCATCCAACTTGAGTTTAGCCTGGCGTTCTGGCAGAACGTGCCTTTTGTGCGCTATATACAATTTCCCTGGCGGCTTTATGGCGTCGCAGCATTTTCAATTGCGATCTTGTTTGGTGCGCTCTTTGCGGAAGTCAAGCTGGAAGCGAAGCGCAGCGTCTGGCAACCTGTGCTGGCTGCTGCTGGGCTGCTGGCGCTCTTTGCCTGGTTCAGCCTGATCAACCTGCGCCCGGAGCGGCTGCCGATCTGGCAAGCGCTTGACGAAACCGAGATCAATCAACAGGCCATCTGGACGCGCGGTCAGAGCGGCTATCCGCTGTTTGGCGACTACACGCTGCGCACGCTGAGCATCGACGATCGTGGGCTGGCATTGAGCCGGCCCAGCGAAGACCCGATGCGCCTGCCGGCCATTGCTGCGCCGGAAAAACTCGAAGTCCGCGCGGAAAACCCCTTTCGGTACGTGTTGGATGTGGCCGCCTCGCAGCCGTGGACGCTGCGACTGCATCGCCCCTACTTTCCTGGCTGGCAGGTGACAAAGAACGGCGAAGCGGTTGCGGTGGGGCCAGGCGGCGTTGGGGGGCTGGTGTCGGCGGAGTTGCCGGCGGGAGAGTACCGGCTTGTCGCTAGTCTGGGCGATTCCACCGTGCGTCGCATGGCCAACCTGGTTTCGCTGCTTTCCCTGGCGATCTGGCTGGTGTGGTGGCTGCCACGGCGGCGCTGGTGGTTGGATCTAACGTTGGTCGTCAGCCTTACGCTCTTTCTGAGCGCGTTGATCATTTATTTTCAAAACGAGGGCCGCTACGCCCGCTATCCGGCGACGACGCCTGTGCAATTTGAAGAAGGCATCCGGCTGATCGGTCTTGATCTGCCTAAAACCACTTATTGCCCCGCGGACGCCGTGCAAATGCGGCTCTATTGGTTCACCGACCGCTCGCCACAAACTGACTACAAGCTCTTCCTGCACGTTGCCACGCTTGACGATACGGGCAAAGTGGCGCAAGTGGACACCATGCCGTTCGCTGGGTTCAACCCCATGACGCGCTGGGAGCCGGGCGAGCTGGTTGATTTCGTGCAGACGATCCCGCTGGAGAATGTGACGCCAGGGCGCTATCGCGTGTTATTTGGCTTGTACAATCAGGAAACAGGTCAGAATCTGCACGTGGTGAATGCCGCGGCTCCACTGCCGGGTGACCGTGCGCATCTGGCTGAAATTGAGATCGTTGACTGCGGCTCATGAGTGTACGTAAGCAACGCTGGCTGGAGATCGGGGGGGTCGTCCTGATTTTCCTGGTCGCGCTTTTCATCCGCACCTACCAACTCGATCGCTTTCCGCCGGGTCTTTACAACGACGAGGCGGCCTACGGCATGGACGGGCTGGCCGCGCTCCACGGCGACCTGCGCATCTTTTACGAGCGCAACAATGGACGTGAGCCGCTCTTCATCTATTTGCTGGCGCTCGCTTTTCAGAGCCTGGGCGCTACAGCCTACGCCATTCGCGTGACCGCGGCGGTGGTCGGCGCCGCCACGGTCGCGACCACCTACTGGATGGTGCGTGCGATCTTTCAGTTCGACCCGCAGACCAACGCGCAACCGGCGCGCTGGTACGCGGGCTGGGTCGCCTTGTTTCTCACCTTTTCGTATTGGCATATCAGCCTCAGTCGCGTGGGCTTCCGTGCGATCACGCTGCCGCTGGCGCTGACCATTGCATTCGCCTTGTTCTGGATGGTGTGGCGTCGCCTGCGGCAGCCAGGCGGCGCGCCTTGGACGCTCACCATAATCGCCGGGCTTGCGCTCAGCCTGCCGCTGTACACCTACACGGCTGGACGCATGGCGTCGCTGCTGTTTGCGAGCATGGTCGCGGCCACTTGGCTCACCGCAAAGTATTTTGCCATCGATCGCACGCGGCTGTTCAAGACAACCGGCATGATGGCTGCCGCGGCCTTGCTGGGCGCGCTGCCCTTATTGATCTACTTCGTGCGTCACCCGAACTATTTCGCGGCTCATGCCGTCGAAGTCTCGGTGCTCAATACGCAATACGCGGGCGACAATCCGCTGCTGGCGTTGATCACGAGCATCGTCAAGAGCCTCCTGCTTTTTGTAACGCTTCCCGACGGCAACCTTCGCCACAACCCTGCCCAGATTCCAGTGTTTGATCCGCTGCTGGCGCTGTGGCTGCTGGGGGGCCTCGGGCTGGCGATCTACGGCTGGCGCAAGCTGACGACGCTCTTTGCACTGCTGTGGTTTCTCGCCCTGGTCGCGCCTGCTGTGCTGTCCAGCGAGGGCGCGCCGCACTCGCTGCGCATGATCGGCTTGCTCCCCATCGTCTATGTGTTGCCGGTGCTGGCGATGGCGTGGGCCACGCGGTTGCCGCCAACGCGCTGGCAGCCATTCATGCGCTGGCTGCCGTTGCCTTTCCTGCTGATTGCGGCTACCGTTGGGGTTACAAATTATTTTGGGGCATGGACCCCGCTCGAGCAGTTTCGCGGGGCCTTCAGAACTGATTACGCTGACTTTGCGCGCTCGATTGCCGCCACCGATACTACGCAGACTGTATGGGTGCTGCCGCTCAGCCCGGCGGATGCGCTGACGGACGGCAAGTTCAACACCATCGACTTCTTTCAGCACGATGCTGGCGCCTACGCCACCCTGCCTGTCGATGCGACGACCGCCGCGGCTGAGTTGGAGCGGCTCACGTGGGGAAGGCGTTTCGTCAATGTGTTGCGTCCCGCGGATGCGCCAGAACTACAGGAAACCGCGTGGATCTTCAGTGATGTGCAGGGGTTGCTTGATCTGCTGCTGCGACGCAACAGCGTGGGGCCGCCAGCGACCGACCAGGCGCAGGCGGGCATCCCCTACACCGCGTATGAATTGCTCGATCAGCGCAGCTTTGCCTTGCCCCCGACCGCGCAGACGGTGACGGACGCCTCGTTTGGCGGCCTGTTCCAATTGATCGGCGTCAATCTAGGAGGCGGCAATCGCTGGGAGGCGCGCGCCGGACAATTGACAATGCCGGCCGACCAGCCGTTGTGGGTGGTTTTGCAGTGGGGCGCCTCCCAGCCAGTGACAGCCATGCACAAGACCAGCCTGTTGCTGCGCGATGCGGACGGCGCCATTGCCGGCCAGGCGGACGCGCTGCTCGTGGGCGACCGCCATCCCGGCGTGCTGGAAAGCACCTATCAAATCGTGGAGCCGTTGCCTGGCCTCGCGCCCGGACGCTACACGCTGGAATTGCGCGTGTATGAGGACGCCACCGGCCGCGTCTATCCAGTCACACGCGCGGGCGAGGCCAGTGCTGCTTTTTTCCCGCTCGCCGCAGTGACCATGACGCCGCCGCTCCAGCCAAGCGCAGAAGTTGCACCGCAGTTCACGCTCAGCAACGCGCCGATGCCGCCAGACTTCCAGGTAATGGGATATGACTTGCCAGGGAGACAGCTCGCGCCGGGCGATGCGTTGCCGCTGACGCTTTACTTTCACGCGCCGCTGACTCCCACGGTCGACTACTCCGTAACGGTGACTCTGGCGGAAGCCGAGCGTGTGGCAGCGCAGCAGACGCTGACGCCCGGCGGCGCGGCGTTCCCGCCGTCAGCGTGGAGAGCCGGGGAAGTGATGCGCGTGCCTGCGGCGCTGCTGATCGATTCCGCCGCAGCCAATGGGGTGTATCGGCTGCACTTTCTGGTGGAAGCTGAAGGTCGCGCCATTGCTGATTTCGACCTGGGCGAGATTGAAGTTACAGGACGGCCGCACGTGATGGACGCGCCCCCTATCGAACTGCCCCTAGAGGCGAGCTTCGGCGATGCTGTGCGGTTGATTGGCATGAATTCAGCGCCAAAGATCGTCAGCGCGCCTGGATCGTCTATCAGCCTGACGCTGGTTTGGCAGCCTTTGCTCACCGAGCAGCGTTCGCTGGTGCGCTTTGTGCAGGTGCTCGACGCGGCTGGCCAACTGGTGGCGCAGCAAGACGCGGTCCCCTGTGACAGCAGTTGTCCCGCGACCTCCTGGTTTGCGGGTGAGTATCTCCAGGATCCAGTCAGTCTTGCCTTGCCTTCAGCGCTGCCGGCTGGGCAATACCAGCTCATTACGGGTTGGTATGATCCGGACTCGGAGCAGCGGCTCCCGGCGTTTGATGCGGCTCACAATCCAATGCCAGACGATGCTGTGATCCTGCCAGCCCAGGTGCGCGTAAAAGAGTAATTTCATACCATGTCCCACGCTGATGGTATACTGCTCAAGCCCTCCGGCGGAGGCGCTGAGTTACAAGGGCGCTGAGTTATAAGGATGACCACCCAAGCGAGACCACATGCATAGAAGAAGCGTTTCCATCATTTTTGGTGTACTTGCAGGGACAGTGCTTGCTGTATCGAGCCTGATTGGCAGCGCGCAAGCCAGCGAGCCAGTTTTGCGACAGGCGGCCCCATGGCAGGAAGCGCCGCCAACCCCTGAAGCATCTCTCTATCTGCCGCTCATCTCGGAGCCCTTTCGCACCTATCTGCCGCTTGTCAACGGTTTGTCGGCCATTCATACGCCACATCCGGCCAATGATGCGACGCGCCAAAGTCTGAACGCCTATTTAACCTGGGTGGCAAGTGATCCTCGTCTCCAGGGCGCGACCTATACGGTCTATCTGGAACGGGACGATGCAACGCCCGATGAAGCCGTTGCCACAGGGCTTACGACCACCGCGCTCGATCCATCCACCTTCGAGGAAGACACGCGCTACTACTGGCAAATCGTCGCAACCAGCAGCGCTGGTCAACAAATTGATAGCCCGGTCTGGACCTTTACGACGGACTTTTTCCCCGACACACCCGAAACCGCTGCGATGGTCGAGGTGACGGCGGGGACTTTCCTGATGGGGTGTGATCCAAACCACAACGGCGGTTATCTCTGTTCCAGTGAAGATACGCCGTTGCACGAGGTGTATCTCGATGCCTACCGCATCGACAAATATGAGGTGACGAATCAAGAGTATCGGGCGTGTGTGGCAGCCGGCGCGTGCAACCTGCCTCGCAAGTTTGGCTCTGAAACGCGCGCCAGTTACTTCTATGACGCTCAGTACGACTACTACCCGGTGGTTTATGTCTCCCATGGCGATGCGCAGGATTTCTGTGCGTGGGAAGGAAAACGCCTGCCCACCGAAGCAGAATGGGAAAAGGCAGCACGGGGCGCCATCGACACGCGACCTTTCCCCTGGGGCGAGGAGCCGTTCGATTGCACCTGGGCCAATCACCGCTGCACCTCGCCGAGCGACACTACCCGGGTGGACGACTTTCGCAACGGGCAAAGCCCTTATGGATTGATGAATGTCTCGGGCAATGTGTGGGAATGGGTGCAGGACTATTATTATGACTACTATTACACCATCACCCCCTACGCTAACCCGGTGCTCACTGTCAGTATGCAGGATCCGAATATCCCTTACTTCTCTGTGCGCGGCGGGTGCTTCCGCCATGCCTGGTGGTACCTACGCACCAGCCACCGCAAGGGAGGTCATTGGGGCGACACCATTTTTGAAGGATCAAATGACAAGCCGCTCTTCCGCAGCAGCATGTATGGGTTCCGGTGCGCACAATCAATTCCAAATGATTGACAGGCAAGCATGAAACTCGCAAAATTGCTCTTCTTTGTGTGTTTGACCAGCGTGATCTTAGGAGCCTTGTTCGGATTTGCCGCCTATCCAGTTGCGGGCCAGGATGCGGATTTGGTTGAGCCGGACAGCACTACGCAGGATGAAGCGCCGTCCGCAGTGGTGACCGACGCCGTTTATTTGCCGCTGGTGCTTTTGCCGCGGTATCACTACCTGCCATTGCTCTCACAGCCGCCATTTCTCGATGACCCGCAGCCGGCGGACAGCAGCATCGGCAGGAGCCTGAACGCCTACCTCGCTTGGGAAGTCCTTTCCGGCGCTTTCCGGGCGCCTACCTACGCCATCTACCTGGAAGCCAATAACGCAACACCCCAAGTCGCGATAGCGGAGAATCTGACCTCACCCAGCTTTGACCCTGAAACATTTGCCGAAGACACGCAATATTACTGGAAGGTTGTCGCCACCGACGCTGATGGCCGTCAGGTCGAGAGCGCCACCTGGACATTTCGCACTGAAGCAGCGCCCAATCCTCCTGATCTTGCCGCCATGGTCGAGGTGCCGGGCGGGCCTTTTTTCATGGGCTGTGACCGCACCAACCCAGCGGAGGGGCCATGTTCGGAAGATTGGAGCTACAATTATCTGGACGAGCCTGTGAGGGTGGTGCAGGTGGATGGCTTCAAAATGGATAAATACGAGGTCACCAACCAGGAATACCGCGCGTGCGTGGATGCCGGCGCGTGCAATGCGCCGCTTGACCCGACTTTGATCAACAAATCAGAGTTTGATTTATATCCAGTCGCCTTTGTCTCCTGGTGGGATGCCACCGCCTTTTGCACCTGGGAGGGGAAACGGCTGCCAACCGAGGCGGAATGGGAGAAGGCGGCGCGCGGCCCTATCGACACGCGCGTCTATCCGTGGGGCAATGAAGAACCGGATTGTCTGCGCGTGAATTCAAATCATTATCGCACCGGTGAGAATTGCAGGCAGCTTCCTGCGGTGCTGCCAGAGGCGCGCGGCGAGGCGCCAGTGGGAAGATACCCGCGCGGCGCCAGCCCTTACGGCGTCTATGAGATGTCCGGCAACGTTTCCGAGTGGGTGCATGACAAGTACGACGCCAATTACTACAACTATGCTCCGAATGACAATCCCCAAGGCCCTCTCTATTCTCGCCCCACCAAGGCAGTGGGCGATCCCATGCAGCCGCTGACCTACGAAGAAATGGGTTATCCCATTTTCCCCCATCGTGGCGGCACATGGGGTGGATACAAAGTATATCTGCATGTGGCCCATCGTCATTTTGGGCACCAAGGGCCCAACTGGCTGCCTTTTACAGATGTGCCCTTCTTCCGCAACAACCGCAAAGGGTTCCGCTGTGCTCAATGAGAACGGCCGCGCACCTGCGGGCCGTCGCCAGGCTCTCTTTGTGCAACTTCTGCCCCTGTTGCCTTTGCTGGGCGCGGCGTGCTGGCTGCGCTGGCAATATATCACGCGCGTCGATCTCCACGTCGACGAATTCAGCAGCCTGTGGGCGGTGCGCCGCGTGCTTGATCACGGCGTGCCTTTGCTGCCCAGCGGCGTCCTCTATACGCGGGGTCTTCTCCACACCTACCTGACTGCGCTTTTCATGCAGTTGGGCGGATTTAGTTTCATCGTGGGGCGGCTGCCAAGCTTGCTCTTTGCGCTGGCTGCGGTCATGCTCATCTATGCCGTGGGGTGGAAAAGCTGGCAACTCGGCGTCGGCGTGCTGGCCGCGCTCGGTTTGACGCTGTTGCCAGAGGCGGTCGAGGCCGGCGGACGCGCGCGTTTCTACGCGCCGATGATGTTCTGGTCGCTGCTGGCGGCCTGGTCATTCTTTGCCGCCATCCGCCACACCGAGCACACCTTTAACCGACGCGCAATATTGCGCTGGCATATCCTCTTTGCCGTCAGCTTTTCCTGCGCCATCTTTTCCCACGAAGAGATTGTGCTGCTCTACCCGGCGCTGCTGCTGGCGGCGCTGCTGTGGCGCGGGTGGATGTATGTGCGGCTGCCCGGCGCGATCCTGGCGCAGACGATCAGCCTGGGTGCTTTGGCGCTTCGTCTGCTCATCGAACAAGTGGGGCAGCCGGGTCAACTGCTTGCCATCCAATCGAGCCAGCCCTATCTCGACCTGCAATTCGACGGCGCCGGTTTATGGCGCTTGAGCGAATCCCTGTTCCTGGCGCCGTCGCGCCTGCCCTGGACGCTCGGGGCACTGCTGGCGATCGGCTATGCGCTTGCCGCGCTCGGTCAACGCCGCTGGCGTCTGCGTGACCTGGCGTTGCCGCAGCAGGCGACGCTTTTTTATGCGCTGCTGTTCGGGTCGGTCTTCTTGCTGTTTGCGACCCTCGTCGGCGCAAGCTGGCGCAACCCGCGTTATCTTCTGTTCATCCAGTCGTACTGGCTGCTGTTGGGCGCGGCTGGGATCATGGGCTTCATCACGTATTTTCTGCACAGCCGTCGCTGGCAGGCTGTTGCGGTCAGCGCGGTGTGCGTGCTGTTGGTGGTCCTGATGCAAAAAGACGCCCTGTCCGCCACGCACGAGCGGATGCTTGGCTACGAGCACGCCTTTGCCTACGTCGCC
>JACSRH010000264.1 GCA_014879855.1 Caldilineaceae bacterium
CCAGCGGGCCGTCGTAGGTGTAGAGTTCGTCGATCACGCCGGGGAGCTGCACGCCGGTGGCGTCGAGCAGCGCGCCGTCGGCGCCGGTCACCTGCACGGCGAGCTGGCTCTTGAGCAGCGCGGGCACGCTGTTGAGCTTCTCCTCCGGCAGCTTGAGCGCCATGTAGCCATCCAGGTGCGGAAACTTTGCCAGCACCTCCTCCGACAGCCCGACGGGATCGACGCTCAACGGCATACTGGTGACGCCAGCGCCCAAGATGCCCTCTAGCGTCAACTGCATCCCGCCATTGGAGGCGTCAAACAGTTCAAAGGTGGCGTCGTCCGGCAGGTCGCCGGCAGGATAGGCGAGAGTGTCGCGCGTGACCCAGTGGGCGCGCAGCTTGGCGAGGTCGCCAATCGGGCGGGCGTTGGGATCGGCCTGCTCGGTGTAGAGCAGCAGGTCACCGGAGATGATCCACGCCTCTGTAAACTGGGTGAGGTCGAGGAACATGTCGGGGCCGGGGTCCTTTTCGTCGCCCTGGTGGACGATCAGGCCCAGCCGCTCGGCGTCGGGTTTAATCGGCACTTCCCAGAAGATGCCGAAATCATCCTCGCCGGTGGGTTCGAGCGGGCTGCCCCACTCCACGGTGATGGCGGCGCCATCCCAGGCGTGCAGTCCCCAGCCCGCGTACTCGCCGTCGGCGCGGAAATAGTGGATGGTGGCGGTATCCTGCGCCAGCGCGGCGGGGGCCGCGGGCAGCAGGAACGCAAGGACGAGCGTGACGGCAATCAACAGGCGTACAGTTGAGCGCGTAGCTTGCATGCAGATGCTCCTTGAATGGAAAGCGGTTCGATGGGTGAATCGGCTGGCAGTACGGAGTGGGTAGCTGCCTGAAGACATTGTACATGGAGTTGCCGCGAACAAAGAACTTGTTGCACCTACTTGGATGCGTCCCCAAGTGGATACCTGTGGCTAATCAAATTTTGCCGAGCCAACGATTCAAGCATAGTAAAAGGTCGTTGCTTGGGGCGACGTCAGAGTCGTAAGAAAGGGGGATGCAACAGGTGAAGTCTAGTTTGACGCCGGGGCTGGGCGAGTTCGTCACCAGCTACGCGCCTATGGGTCCAAGGATAAAAGTTCGATGGTGCAATATGGACGTCGCATAGCAATTTCCGGCCTGCGTATCCTTTCTAGGCTGACGCCAACGGCAGTTGCAAGACAACGCGCGTGCCGGAGCCTATTTCTCTCTCCACGGTAATCTGGCCGTTGTGCAACTCGACGAGTTGCTTGACGATTGCCATGCCCAGCCCACTGCCGGGAATCTCCTTGACATTGACGCCACGATGGAACGGATCGAAAATGTGCGCCAGGTCAGTTGGCTCGATGCCGATGCCACGGTCTTCGACGCACAAAAGCGCACAGCCGCCAACGAGTGCGATTGTGATCTCTACTGGCGCATCAGACAGCGTGTATTTGTGGGCATTCGTGACAAGATTGCTGACAATGCGATATACATAGAGCACGTCTCCGTTCACCCAAATTTGGGGCGCAACGCTGTTCAGCCGGATGCGCGGCCCGCCAGGCGCGGCGGCTTGTACTTGCAGCATCACTTCGCGACAGATGTTTGCGAGATCGAGCCGCTCCGGCCGGAAGACAATCGTGCCTGCCTGGAGCTGTGACAATTCAAGCAGCCGTCGAATGATCTCATTCAGCCCTATCGCCTGTGTTTGAATGACTTGCAGCCGGTGACCGCACGCTTCAGGTGACAGGCGCGGCCAGGTTTCCAGCAGCATCTCGGCGTTCGCCAATATCAGGTTAAGTGGGTTACGGAACTCGTGCGAAGCCATCGCAACAAAACGCGACTTGAGCGCGCTGATCTCCTTTTCGCTTGCCAATGCCTGGCGCAGCGCTTCCTCCGCCTGTTTGCGTTCGGTGATATCAAGCACAATTCCCTGCACCATCTGCGCCACTCGCGGGACGCCGACCGGTTCAGCGCGCACAAACGCATGCCGCACTGTCCCATCGCTGGGGCGGATAAAACTGATTTCAGCCTCGATCGGTTCATGGATCTGCTCAATTCGCTGCAACAGGGAGATCAGTTGTTCACGCTGGTCGGGCTGTAGGATAGCGAAAACTGCTTCCAGATTTGGTTCACCCTGTGCCGGGTCGAAGCCGCTGATGCGAAAGAGTTCTTCAGACCAGGTTAATTGTTGCGTGGCCGGATCTGACACCCAACTGCCTACATGAGCGATGTGCTGCGCGCTGCGCAGTAAAGCCTCTTGGTCTCCCAACTTTGTTTTGGCCTGCTCCAATTCTGCTGTCCGCGCATAGACGAGTTGGGCCAGCACGTCGTTTTGATAGGCGTTGCTGACAGCCAGCGCCGCGTAACGGGCAAATAATTCCACGCGCGCCATGTCGTTTGCATCGAAACGTCCCGGTGTGCTGCTGTCGATTGCAATCAAACCGATCACTTGCTCCTGGATGATGATCGGCGCCCCAATGCTGGCGCGAATCCACTCGCTGCCAGAAACCATAACCCAGTTGGGATCGTGCTGCGTATCGACGACAAAGTAGGGCTGTTTGGTCTTCAGCACCTCACGGAAATGGGAATTATTCAGCGGGATGAGGGCAGCCTTGAGCGGCAATCGTGACGCTTCTGGAAAGCCGCGGATATACGCGATGCGCGCCTGGTTTTGTTCAAACAGCAGGATCGTGGCGCCATCATAGGGGACGACGCTGGCCACCGAGTCGAGGATCTGCTCCATGATGGCGTCGGCGCTGGGGGAGCTGGTGAGGGCAACCAGGCTTTCGCTCAGCGCGCCGGCCAGAGCAAGTTCTTTCGCTTGCCACGCGGTCGGACGCGGATGCGCTTGCTCCGTTGGTCTGTGCGCCTGATCTGGTGGTGCAGCCCCTACTAAATCGCTTGTCGATGATGCTTTGGGTTCCATAAACGAGGGCTTGTGCTTTCCAGGGAAAATCGGCGCTTCTCGCTGTTAAAAAAGTATGCCATCTACTGCGTATTTTGGGAAACTGGTAAAAATCCTGACTATCCCCACGCGGAGATCTGGCTTTGAATACAGAACAGAGCAGTGCGACCAGTTGCCTGACAGTTCGCCACTCATCACGCCAAAGCATCCACGCTCCAGGTTTCTGGCAGAAGCCTGGAGTGTGGATGCCTGACTTTACCCCCGCCGCACCCTCACCACGGCGACCTGTCGCGGTGCAAGCTCAACGGCGACTTTTCCTTGCGCCACCGCCAATTCCTCCACTGGCGCGCCAAAGAGATCGCACCGCGCCGCGCCGGCGATTTGCACCAGCCCAGAGCCGAGGGTCGCGATCTGCGGGTTGTCGTCGGCGTTGAGCAGCCGCACCACGACCTCGTCTTCAACCGGCTGCACGTGCAAGGTCAGCACCGGCGGCTGTGGCAAAACCAGCAACGAGCCGGTCGCCGGCCACGGCGTGTGCGGCGTTGATTCGCCAAGATGCTGGAGCAACAACGCATCGTTGGCCGCGTCCAGGCCAAAGCGGTGCGCCTGCGCTTCGTCGAAAGCGCCGGCATAGGGCTGCACGCGATAGCGCGCGGTCACCAGCCCCGGTTGATGCGCGCGAAAGTTGGTTTCCCAGTAGGTGTTGGTCACCCAACCCAGCAGCATGGCGCGCTCCAGCGCAAAGCCTGCCTGGTTATGCCCGAAGTGAAAATCGCCAAGCTGCACCATCGGGTTGTCGGGCGTGGCAACCGTGACGCCAAGCCGCCCATTGTTGAAGTCGACCCAGTTCTGCACAGTGAAATAATCATAGCAAACGCCCGGAATCTGTTCCTTGCCAGGGACAAGCGCCTGCCCGCCCAGGTCGAACCGCGCCATCGCATCGGGCAGGTGGAACGGATAGAGCAGATAGGTGGCCTCCGGGTGGACGGTTGCACTCATGTGCCAGTGCGCACGAAATTCCACCCATTCCGCGCCATCGGGGAGAAAGGCGCTTTGCACCAGCGCGCCCGCGATGCCCGGCGCTTCCAGCACCTGCATCACTTCGATCCCAGTTGGCAGGCGGAATACATGGTGCGCCAGCACCCTGGCTGGCGTCCGGCGCCGCGCCCGCCAGCCAGGTTTCCAGCCGCGCGCACGTTCGACCTGCTCGGAGTCCCACTTCATCTGGAAGAGGCGATGTCGCGGCCATGGGTGATCGAGATCGGCCACCTCCTCGTGGACAAACGTATTGAGCGGATAGCCCGCGCTGTCGTCAACCCATTCGTGATGCAGGCGCTTGTCGTGCCAGCGGAGGACGCCGCCGGTCTCCGTGTCGAACGTCAGGCAATGATGCTGATTCTCGACCGTAGCATCCTCACTGGCGTTGTCGCCCAACGTGTACGTGCGCAGGTGGCTGCGCGGCACAACGGTGTAGCCAAAGGCCGGCACAGAGGTCGGCGGCAACAGGGTGTGCTCCGCTTCCAGGTCAACGGCCGTGGCTGCATTGGCGATCTGCAAACGCCGCACGTGCGCCGCGCGATCCTGGAAGTGGCGACCGGCCGTCGTGTCGTCGGCCGCACCGCGCGGGGTAAGCACCCAGTTCGTCACCTCGCCGGTGACGGTGCGCTCCCACGGCAGCGGGTTGACGACAACGATGTCGTCCGGCGCGGTGCGATGCACCTGCCGCGCCAGCGCGGCAAGCGCATCGCGCTGAAGCATCAGGCTCAGGCTGCGCGCCTGATAAGCAAAGTGCGCCTTGTGATGCCACTGGCTGGCGGTGTCGTCCGCGTCTGGGCGCGAGACCGCGATGTCCGCGCCCCACGTGTGCTCGTCCCAGAAGATCAGGTTGTCCCACGCTGCCTGGCGGTAAAGCGTCATGGCGCGGTCGAGCCACGGATCGGCGTGCGCGGCCGGCTCCTTGCCGCCGGCGATGGCAAGCGCATCCGCCGTGCGCAACCGCGTGCGGCTTTGCCGGTTGATCGCCTGCTCGCGCGCGCTGCTGCCACAGCCAAAGTTCCAGAAGTCAGTCCAGTCGCCCCGATAGGTGGGCAGGCTGCCGGCGTGCTCCTTGACGGCCGCCCACCATTGGCGCGGGGTCGCCAGCTTGATGCGCGGTTCCTTGCCCAGCGCGTTCCACTGCTCGATCCAGGCGACAAAGCCGTCGAAGGCCGAGCCATTGTCGCCGAAAGGATGGTAGCTCTGCACCATGGCCACAGGCAGTGGATAGTCGATCTCGTCCAGTCGCTGCGCAACGCGCGGCCACCAGATGTGCTCGAATTCCTCCAAGCTGCGACCGATGCCGTAGCGCCAGCCCTGGTCGTAGGGCCAGCCGCTGTAGGCAAGGATGGCGCGGCCGCTGGGGCCTTGCCAGTAGAAGGGATTGGGCCGGGCGAGCGGCGCGCCGCCGAAATGGGTGTTGATCGCCATCGTAAAGCCTTCGATGCCGGCATCGAGCAGGAGATCGACCAGCGGCCAGCTTTCGCCGTTGACGTCGCAGTTCATGGCCGAGGTGATGGTGAAGCCATAGTCGCGGCGCAGCCGGCCCGCCAGTTGCAGGCTCTCGATCAGTTCGTCGGCGTCGAGCAGCGGCGTGAGATTGGCAAACATGCCGGTCACCTCGATGCGGCCCGCGCGCTCCATTGCCAGGAAGCGCTCGACTTCGCGCGGGGACGCGTGGTGCAGCCAGCTATCAAGCACATAGGTGTTCTCCACGGTCCAGCGAAACGCGGCGTCGCTCTCGCGATCCGCATCGCGCTCGGCCAATAACAGCGCTTCGCTGAGAAAGCGTTCGTGCATGTCAAAAACAATCGGCTGGTCGTGCGTATAGCCGATGTCGGTATGGCTGTGATGAATCAGGTAGAGTGTATGAATGTGCATCATGAAGGCTCCAGAACAGCTTTGCCAAGCTGACAATCAATGATGGCAGCAAGCAGTGGTAAGAATCGATAGATATTGATAAACAGGCCCGGCTGAAGAGCGAATCTTATTTCAGCGCATAACAAATGTCAAAGAAAATTCTGAGTTGTCGCCTGTAATAAACCGCTGGTCTAGCCGCGCGTCTATTTTTGACAAAGGCGCAGATGGTTGTTATCGTTGTCTATCTAATTAAATCCATCCCTTTCCAGGAGCGAATTTATGGATGGCCGGCATCCTCGACTTGAACTAAAGCCCACGCCTCCCCAGTGGGGTGACGGTCGAGCGGACTAAACCGTGGTTCCCTGGAAAGAGGCGCTGATCATAAAGGCGCACAGGTATGGAGCAACAAGTCGTGGGGAGCGCTATTGCCCACGACTTTTCTTTTGCCAGGAAGCACCTTGAGCCGCAGGCGTGCGTCTGCAAATTCAGGGCGGATGGGGCGTCCACGATGCGGGTGTACAAGTGCGCTGGGGGCGCAGGCGTTGCGCCTGCAAATTGAGGCGGACGGGACGTCCGCAATTCGGGTGGTTGTCGAATTGAGGAGTTTTGATGATGACCGGAAAATTGGCGGTCTACCGGCGGCTGTTCTCGTATCTTCGGCCATATGGAACGCAAGTCTTTGTCACCTATCTGGCGATGCTGGGGGCGACGCTGCTCAACCTGTTTGTGCCTCAGGTGATCAAGCAGACTATCGACCAGGGGCTGGAGCAAAAGGACCCCTGGGTGCTGTTCGGCGCATCCGCATTGATCCTGGGCATCGCGCTCGTACGCGTGGCGGCTGGCTTTGTCCAGCGCTACTGGGGTGAATGGTTGACCCACCGCGTTGCCTATGATCTGCGCAATGATTACTACATTGCCTTGCAGCGGCTGCCTTTTAGTTTCTACGACCGCTCGCACACAGGCGACTTGATGAGCCGCGCCACCGGCGACATCGCTGAAACCGAGCGCTTTGCAGGCATCGGCCTGCTCGAACTGACCAGCGTGATCCTGCTGATCACCGGCGTCGTCCTGTCGATGTTCTGGCAGAACTGGCAATTGGCGCTGCTGGCGCTGGGGCCGGTGCTGGCGCTGGTGGGGCTGGGGCTGCGTTTTGGCATGGTGGTGCGCCCCATGTTCCAGCGCATCCAGGAGCAGCTTGGCTTGCTTTCCACGGTGATGCAGGAGAGCATGACTGGCATCGGCGTCGTCAAGGCGTTTGCGCGCGAGCCGCATGAATTCGCCAAATTTGACGACATCAGCGATGAGTGGTTCCGCCGTCGCATGGGCGTCATCCGCACCTGGGGCGACTACTGGCCGCTTTTCACCTTTGTGCTGGCCGTGGGCGTCTTTCTCATGCTCTGGTTTGGCGGCGCCATGGTCATTGACGGCGCGATCAGTGTGGGCACACTTTTTGCCATGATCTCCTACCTGCTGATGCTCAACGGGCCGGCGCAGCAACTGGGCAACCTCGTCAACCTGGCCGCGACCGCCAGCGCCAGCGCCAGCCGCGTCTTCGAGATCATCGACACCCCCATCGAGATCGAGGATGCGCCGGACGCAATCGCGCTGCCGCAGATCGAGGGACGCGTCACCCTGGAGCACGTTTCCTTTGCCTACCAAACCAGCGACCGCGTCCTGCACGACATCCATTTCGAGGCGCCGCCCGGCAAGACGATTGCCTTGGTGGGGCCGACCGGTTCGGGCAAGTCCACGGTGGTTTCGCTGTTGCCGCGTTTCTACGACCCATCAGGCGGGCGCGTGCTGATCGACGGCATCGACGTGCGCACCATCCAACTGCAAAGCTTGCGCAGCCATATCGGCATGGTGCTGCAAGAGCCGTTTCTCTTTAGCACGACCATTCGCGAGAACATTGCCTACGGCATCGAAAACGTCTCGGACGACGAAGTGATCGCGGCGGCCAAAGCGGCCAATGCCCACGATTTCATCATGCGCTTTCCTGACGGCTACGCCACACACGTCGGCGAGCGCGGGGTGACGCTCAGCGGCGGGCAGCGGCAGCGCGTCGCCATCGCGCGGGCGCTGCTCTACAATCCCAAGGTGCTCATTCTCGACGACTCCACCAGCAGCGTCGACACCCAGACCGAGCACTTGATCCAGGAGGCGCTGGCAACGCTGATGCGCAACCGCACCACGTTTATCATTGCGCAGCGCATGGTGACGCTCAAAAACGCCGATTGCATCTATGTGCTCGACGGCGGTCGCATCGCCCAGCATGGAACGCACGAGGAACTGCTGCGCGAGGACGGCCTCTATCGCACGATCTACGACCTCCAGTTGAAGGCGCAGGAAGAGTACATGCGCGAGGCTGTCGCATAAGGGCTGCCCGCATAAAGGCTGTCCGCATAAAGGCTGTCGCATATAACATCGTGTGACAGTTCGTGACCTCCGACTGGAGTGGGGAGGGTTAGGGCACCAGGCTTCAGGTCGCGGCCTAGCCATAGCAAGCGATATGGAAATTGGGTCAATCATTAAGACTTCAGAAGGAAGCAACAGCAATGGCTTATTCGACATTGAACTGGAAGCGCCCCCAGGATACGCCTGAAGCACGGCAGCGGCGCGAGGCAAAGATCGAACGGTTGCTCTACGGCGGCGACGATGACGTGTTGGGCAAAGCCTACGATGGCCGGCTGCTGGCGCGGCTTTTCGGCTATGTACGTCCATACCGGCGCCAGCTCATGTGGGCGGTGCTCTTCATGGCAGTCTCGACCGCGCTGTCCGTAAGTGGGCCGTGGATCATCGGGCGTGCGGTCGATGGCATTGCGGCCGGCGATCGCGACGCGCTCCACCAATGGGCGCTGATCTTTGCCGTTGTCGCCATCGCCGAGTGGTTGACAGGCCGGCGTCGCGTCCACATCATGGCCTTTGTCGGCACACGCGTCATCACCGACCTGCGCGCCGAGCTGTTCCGCCATCTGCACAGCCTGTCAATGAGCTTCCACAACAACATGAGCGTCGGCCGGCTGATGAGCCGACTGATCGGCGATGTCGGCGTGTTGCAGGAATTTATTACGTGGTCGATCACGGGCTTAACCCGCTCCACTTTCAACCTGCTCGGCATCTCGATGGTGATGCTGCTGATGGAGTGGCGGCTGGCGCTCGTCACCTTTGCGCTTGTGCCTGTGATGGTGCTGCTGACGAACTATTGGCGCAAGCACGTGCGCGACGTCTACCGCGCCACGCGACAGCGGCTCTCCATCATCAACGGCTATCTCAATGAGTCGATCGCTGGCATCCGCGTGGCGCGCAGTTTCAACCGGGAGCGGCGCAACTTCTGGCACTTCGACGACCTCAACCGCTCCTTTTTTGACGCCAACGTTCACGCCGCCAGGCTGTCGGCCATCTTTTTCCCTGGCGTCGATTTTCTTGGCTCGTTGGCGACCGCGCTGGTCGTCGGCGTGGGCGGCTGGCTGGTGATGGGCGACGCGTTGAGCGCCGGCGTGCTCGTCTCCTTCGTGCTTTACGTGGAGCGTTTCTTCGACCCGATCCGTGAGCTGGCGCAGCGTTACAACACCTTTCAGGCGACAATGGCCTCCAGCGAGCGCGTCTTTTCACTGCTCGACACCGCACCTGACCTGGCCGATGCGCAGGATGCCGTGGACATCGGCCCGATCCGCGGGCGCGTCGATTTCGAACAGGTCGCGTTTCGCTATAAGGACAACGAGCCGGTGCTGGAAAATGTATCGATCCACGCGGAGCCAGGCCAGCGCATTGCCCTCGTCGGCGAAACCGGCGCGGGCAAAAGCACCGTGATCCGTCTCCTGGCGCGCTTTTTCGACGTGACCGGCGGCGCGGTGATGATCGACGGCTGCGATGTGCGGCGCGTCACGCTCGCCAGTATGCGTTCGCAAATGGGCATTGTCTTGCAGGATCCGTTTCTCTTCAGCGGCACACTGGTGGACAATATCCGCTATGGACGCTTAAGCGCCACGGACGAGGAAGTGATTGCAGCAGCGAAAGCTGTGGGCGCACACGACTTTATCAGGACGCTGCCTGAAGGATACGCTACGCATGTCGAGGAAAACGGCGGCAACTTCAGCGCGGGTCAACGTCAGATTCTCTCCTTTGCGCGCGCGCTGCTCGCCGACCCGCGCATCCTGATCCTGGATGAGGCGACGAGCAGCGTCGACACCGCCACGGAACAGATCATCCAGCGTGCGATGGATACGTTGATGGCCGGGCGCACCAGCTTTGTGATCGCGCATCGGCTGAGCACCATCGTCAACGCCGACCAGATCATCGTGATGGACCGCGGGCGCGTCGTCGAACGCGGCAGCCATCAAGCGTTGTTGGAGAAACAAGGAGTGTACTACAATCTGTACACGATGCAGTGGCAGCAGCACGACCGCGAGCCGGCGTAATCACGATGTCGGTTGAAGCCTTTGGCGCAACCAAAGTCTTGATTATCGCTGACGACCCGCTTGCACGCGCGGGGCTGGCGGCGCTATTGGCCACCGCGCCACACGTGGCCGTGACAGGACAGGGTGGCAGCGAGGCGGACCTGGACGTCCTGCTCAGCGCCTTTCTGCCCGATGTCGTGCTCTGGGATCTCGGCTGGACGCCGGCAGACCCGCTGACGCGCTTGGGCGAGTTTGTCGAAGCTCATGCCACGCCGGTGGTGGCGCTGCTGGCTGTGGACTCGCTGGCCAGCGCCGTGCAGGCAGCGGGCGCGCGCGGGCTGTTGACGCGCACCAGTAACGCCGGCCAAATGGCGGCGGCCTTGGACGCGGTGGTGCAGGGGCTGCTGGTCTTCGACGAAACCTTGTTGGCGACGCCAGCCTTGGCGCCCATCCCCAACGACCTGATCGAGCCACTTTCCGGTCGCGAGCTGGAAGTGCTGCGCCATCTGGCCGAAGGCTTATCGAACAAAGAGATCGCCCGCGCGCTGGCGATCAGCGAGAACACCATCAAGTTTCACGTCAACGCCATCCTCGGCAAGCTCGGCGCGCAGAGCCGAACGGAGGCCGTGGTGCGCGCGACGCGGGCGGGGTTGATCTTGTTGTAGGAAGAGGGGATTGGAGATTAGGAGATTGGAGATTGGGAGAGGGCCAGTCCACTCTCTTCCAATCTCCTAATCTCCTAATCTCCTAATCTCCTAATCTCCTAATCTCCTAATCTCCTAATCTCCTAATCT
>JACSRH010000255.1 GCA_014879855.1 Caldilineaceae bacterium
CGACGCCACCGGCGTGCAGCTCCCCGGCGTGATCGACGAACTCTACACCTACGACGGCCCGCTGGGCGTCACCTGGGAGGAGGCGACGCCCACGCTGCGCCTCTGGGCGCCAACGGCCAAGCGCGTGCGCCTGCTGCTCTTCGACGACAGCACCGCGGCCGAGCCTTCCGAGACGCTCACCATGAAGAACGAAAATGGCGTGTGGACAATCACCGGCGCCCCGGAGTGGCAAGACAAATTTTACCTGTACCAAGTCAACGTGATGACGCCCGCCACCGGCGCGGTGGAGAAGAACCTGGTCACCGACCCATACGCGCTCAGCCTGTCGATGAACTCCACGCGCAGCCAGCTCGTCGACCTCGCCGACCCGGCGCTGAAGCCTGAAGGCTGGGACGATCTTGTCAAGCCGGAATTGGCCGCGCCCGAAGACATTACGGTCTGGGAGCTGCACGTGCGCGACTTCAGCGCGCTGGACGAGAGCGTGCCCGTCGAGCATCGCGGCGCCTATCTGGCCTTCACTGACCCGGACACGGCAGGTATGCAGCATCTCCAGACACTGGCCGACGCCGGCCTCACGCACCTGCACCTGCTGCCCACCTTTGACATCGCCACCATCGACGAGGACAAGGGCGCCTGGGAATCGCCCGACATTGACACGCTGGCCGGCCTGCCGCCCGATTCGGAGGAGCAGCAGGCGCTCGTGGCCGAAACCCAGGCGGTCGATCCCTACAACTGGGGCTACGATCCCTTCCATTACTTTGCGCCCGAAGGCTCCTACGCCACCGATCCCGACGGCGCCGCGCGCACCCTGGAGTACCGGCAGATGGTGCAGGCGCTCAACGCCATGGGGCTGCGCGTCGTGGCGGACGTGGTCTTCAACCACACCAACGCCTCCGGCCAGGCCGAAAAGTCTGTGCTCGACCGCATCGTGCCCGGCTACTATCACCGCCTCAGCGCCGACGGCATTGTCGAGACCAGCACCTGCTGCCAGAACACCGCCACCGAGCACGCCATGATGCGCAAGCTCATGCTCGATGCGCTCAAGGTGTGGGCGACCGCATACAAGATCGACGCGTTCCGCTTCGACCTGATGGGGCACCACATGGTCGATGATATGCTGGCTGTGCGCACAATGCTCGACGGGCTGACGCTGGAGAACGACGGCATCGATGGGCAGAGTATCTATGTCTACGGCGAAGGCTGGGATTTTGGCGAGGTTGCCAACAACGCGCGCGGGGTCAACGCCACGCAGCGCAATCTGGGCGGCACAGGCATTGGAACCTTCAACGACCGGCTGCGCGATGCCGTGCGCGGGGTCGGCCCCTTCGACAGCGGCGAGGACTTGCGGCGTCAGGGCTTCATCTCCGGGCTGAGCGTCGATCCCAACGACTATGACTGGGGCGGTGAGGAAGCGGCCGCGGAACGCCTCGGCCTGCTCACCGACTGGATCAAGGTGGGGCTGGCCGGCAACCTCCAGCAGTACCTGCTGCTCGACCACCGCGGCTACGTGCTGCAAGGTGCGGAGATCGACTACAACGGCGCGCCGGCCGGCTACACGCTCGACCCGCAGGAGAACATCGTCTACGCCGACAAGCACGACAACCAGACGCTCTTCGACGTGGTGCAGCTTGCCGCGCCCGATAGCGCAACAATCGAAGATCGCGCGCAGATGGCGCAGCTCGGCCATGCCATCGTGCTGCTGAGCCAGGGCGTGCCCTTTCAACAGGCCGGCACCGAGCTGCTGCGCTCCAAGAGCTTCGACCGCGACTCCTACAATTCGGGCGACTGGTTCAACTTCCTCGACTTCACCTACCAG
>JACSRH010000045.1 GCA_014879855.1 Caldilineaceae bacterium
CGCCCTAGACGATGCCTTCCCGGAACGTGGGAAACTGTGCGCCATGCCCAAACATTGCCGTGTGGATCGCGCGCGTCGTCGCCTGCGGATCGTCGGCTTGCCAGACGCGCCGCCCAATCGCAACTCCGGCCGCGCCAGCTTGCAGAGCATCCTCCACCAGTTGCAAGGTGGAGGCGTCCGGGGTCGTCCTGGGGCCGCCGGCAACGATGATGGGCACGGGAACGGCCTGCACGATCTCGGCAAAGCGCGCCACATCGCCGCAATAGTTGGTCTTGATCACGTCGGCGCCGATCTCCATGCCGATGCGCGCCGCGTGGGCAATTGCGGCGGCGTCGAAGAAGCGATCCTCCGGCGGCATCATTTCGGCGACGACCGGCATGGCGTAGGGTTCACAGCTTCGAATCAGCGCGGCCAGCCAACGGTAGATGTCCAGATCGCCGTCACGCCCAAAAAAGACAGAGACGGCGACAGCGTCCGCATCGAGCCGCAACGCGGTTTCCACCTGGGCAATCGGGGTTTCCTGCACGCCCTGTGCGCTCAACCCTGCGGTGAGGCTGACGCGCAGCACCAGCGCCACGTTGGGCCGCAACGCTGCCTCCGCCGCGCGCAGAAAGCCAGGCGAGGCGAGCACTGCATTGGCGCCGCCCGCCAGCACCTGGCCAACAATCTCCGCCGGCCGATCCAGTCCCTTGACCGGCCCCAGCCAGCCGCCGTGATCCAGCGGCGAAAGCAGGCATCGGCGTTGCTCTCCCACAAATAGACGGCGCATCCGCCGCGTTTTGCCGAACATAAGCATCTCCACTTCTTTACTTGATGATTTGTAGCTGTTCAGCCATCGCAAAAGATAGACCACGGATGATACGGATTAGGCGGATTACTGCGGACTTTGTCCGAAAAGCATACGGCTCTGTCCGTCAAATCCGTCAAATCTGTAGCCTATGAAAATCAGGTTAAACAGTTACGATAGATTTTAGCCAACGGTCATCGCGCGAGCGTGGCGTCGGCAAACTCGGTTAATTGACAGTAGCGGTGATAGAGATCGCCGTACAGCGCAGCGAGCGATTGGGTTGGCGCGTAAACTTCCGACGCGCCAAATGTGCGCGCCAACGCCGCGTCAAACGCGCTGCATGGATCGAGCGCCTGGCACGCATACGCGTATAAGCCGCGCGTCACTGTTTCCTCACCGGCGTAGACGTAAACCGGACGGCCGCAGACATCGGCCATCAATTGGGGCAGCCCTGCAATCGATGCGCCGCCGCCGGCCAGGGCAATTGTCTCTACGGCCACATGCAGCCGGTCGAATTCGTCGAGCAGATAACGCAGGCTGAAGGCGACCCCTTCCAGCACAGCGCGCAGCAAATGGCCGCGGCTGCTTGTCAGCGTCAATCCATAAAACGCGCCGCGCAGCGCATCATTCCAGAAGGGCGTCCGCTCGCCAGCCAGGAAGGGCAGGAAAAAAGCTCCTTCCGCACCGGCGGGCGCCGCAAATGCTTGTTGGATCGCCGCGTCGAATGGCGTTTGATCGGCATAGAGCGTCTGCCACGCCCATTGCACCGCCGCGCCTGTGGTGGAGCTGACGCCGCCGAGCAGCGGATAAGGCAGCAGCGGATAGACGTAGAGGCGTGCGCCTGCCTGCTCGACCTGCTGCCCCGCGGCCAGCGGGCAGAAGACCATCGACGAGCTGCCCATACTGCAGGTGACGCGACCTGGCGTTGGCGGCGATCCGCAGAGCAGCGCGAGCACGTCGCCCGCACCCACGATCACCTTGACGCCTGGGTCGAATCCATAGCGCGCACACAAATGTGCGTGCAGAGGGCCAGCATCGTCCTGTGCGTGGCGCAATGGTGGGAGCACATCCGGGCGGATGCCATAGGCGGTCAGGCGCGACGTAGCCCACGCCAGCGTTTCCCAGTCCAGCAGAGCAGCGCCGCCAGCTTCGGTGGCATCCGTGCATTGGGCGCCGGTCAGGCGAAAGCGCAGATAATCCTTGGGCCACAACAGAGACGCGCACCGCCGCAGACAATCCGGCTGTTCCCGCGCCAGCCACAGCAGCTTTGGCAATGTATAGGTCGAGTTGAGATGATAGGGCGCCAACCCCAGGCGTTGTTGTAGCTCGACGGTTTCGGCCACTGCCCTGCGATCCAGCCAGAGGATCGTGGGGGGAATCACCTCGCCCGCCGTGTCAAGCAGCACGGCTGTGTGCATTTGGCCGGTCACGGCAATGGCGCGCACCTGCGCCAGCGGGTTGGGAGAGGCGCCCAATTCCAGGATGGCGGCGTCAAAGGCCTGCCACCACTGTTCCGGGTCAGCTTCAGCCCAGCCCGGCCGCGGCGTGGCATAGGTGTAACGGCGGCTTGACCGCGCCAGCACCTCGCCCGCCGGGCTATACAGGACAGCCTTCAACGCCGAGGTGCCCACGTCGATGGTGAGGATCATTGGGCGTCCATTCTCACATCAATGCTCCCCGTTGACTTCCATGACGATCTTGAGACCTACGCGCTGCTTGACTAGATCAAGCCCGGCGGCAAGCTCCTCCAGCGGGAGAAGATGGCTGATCAGCGCCTCCGTCTGCACCTGGCCCGCCTCGATCAAGCCGAGCGCCCGGTGCATGTTTTCCGGCGTGCTGTCGGCCGAGCCGGTGATGATCCATTCGTTGTAGTGGATCTGATTGGGATCCAGGCTGACCTGATCTTTGGGATAGATGCCGGCAAAGATGTTGAGGCGTCCACCCGGCGCCAACAGCCTGACGCACTCTTCGACCATGCGCGCCGAACCGACGGTCAGGGCGATGGCATCGACGCCCCAACCCGCGGTCGCGTCCTGGACAAACGTGGTGAGATTGGTCTGTTGCGGGTCAACCACCCACGTCGCGCCTAGCGCCTGCGCCTGCTCGCGCCGCATCGGCACCGGATCGGAGGCAAGGACGCGCGCGCCGAACGCGCGGGCAACCTGCAAATGCATCAGCCCGATGGGGCCGAGGCCGACCACTAGCTCCACCTCGCCAGGGTAGAGGCGCAGCATGTCCTGGCCGCGCAATACGCACGCCAGCGGCTCCATCATTGCGGCCGCTTTCAAGCTGACGCCGGGACGGATCGGATGAATATTGCGCTGTGGCACACAGACATAGTCGGCATAGCCGCCGCCAAATTGTAGATAAGTCGGGCGCCGGCAGCGGTTGGGCCGGCCGGTGCGACAGGCTTTGCACACGCCGCATTTGACGATCATGTCCGGCGCAACCGCCTGGCCGATCTCCAGCTCCTTGACATTTTTGCCGACCGCGGCGACGCGCCCCGCCACCTCATGGCCGAGCACGCGTGGGAAGGCCACGGCGGATGAAAGACCCGAAAACGCGCGCACATCCCAGGGGCAAATCGCAGCATAGGCCACCTTGACGAGCACATCATCGTCGCCCACCGTGGGAATCGGGAGGTGACGCAGCTCAACTTCCTGTGGCCGCTCGCACCACATCACGCGCATCGTATTTGTCGCTGACATAGCTCTTCCTTTTCTGTTGACTTCCTTGCTGTTCCATAAGCCGGCTCATGCCGGATGGTGCTGCTAAGCGTGAAATCTGCTTTTCTCTGCGAGCCTCTGCATCTCCGCGTCAGAAGACTTTTCAAACCAGGCTTGCAGCGGCGCGCCGCGCACATAAATTGACGCAATGTCGGCCAGTGAGACGCGGTGCACGATGGCGCTGATGGGGTCGTGAAGATAGCGCAGATGCGGTCGCTCCAGATCGAAGACCAGGAAGCTGGCCTCCTTGCCCGGCGCCAGGCTGCCGATGTGCGCCTCCAGCTTGAGCGCACGCGCGCCTTCGATGGTGGCGGCCCGTAAGAGGGTGTGATGGTCAATGGCGGTCGGATCGTGCGCCAAGCCGCGCCCCAGCCGCGATGCAAAGTCCATTTCACGCAACATGTCCGGCGCCACAAACATCATGTTATCCGTGCCCAGGGCAAAGCGCACACCGATCTCCCGCCAGCGCGCCAGATCGGGAAAGCCGACGCCAAGCATGCCGTTGCTGCGCACACAGGCGACGCCGTAGACGCCTTGCGCTGCGATGCGCGCCAGGTCGTCGGACGTGGCATGCACCAGATGCACGAGCAGGTCGGGATGCCAGTCCAGCACGCGCGCCACCTGCGTGCGCGCGGTCGCCTGGAGCGATGCGGCCTGCGCCGCCGCACTCTCTGCCGCGTGGACCGCGAAGAGCTTGTCGGGATATTGGCGGCGCAAGCGGGCGAGCAACGCGGCTGGATAAGCTTCCACATCGCGCACGCCTAGGCCATCGGCTTCCTCCAGAAGGCGATGCGCCTGGTTTTCCATATCGGCATAATCGACATCTTCATCCATGCGCCCCAGGATCACGGCGTGAATTGGCAGCCCGGCCGCGGCCTTACGCAGCGCGGCAACGCCAGCAAGTCCCTGTTCGCGGAAATCGCCACACGCCACCACGCCACATTGCAGCATATCGACGAGGCCAATGCGCATCATTTCGGTCAACAGATCGGGGGCGACGCTGCGCAAAAAGCGATGCTTGACGCCATCGGGGGGGATGACGGCCGCGGCGTGGCTGAGCCCCACGCCCAACTCCTTGGCGCCGGTGTCGCCGACATGCGTGTGAGCGTCAACGAACATCGGGCAAATCAGCTTGCCGGCAAGATCAACCTGGCGCACACCGGCCGGCGCCGCGCCGATGGACAGGATGCGTTCACCTTGCAGCGTCAGCGCCGCGCCGGTCACAACGTGCAGATCGTCGCCAGCCACGATCAGCGCCCCCGTCAGGCTGATGACGGATTCGTCGCCCCTCGCGCCTCGCACCTCGTAATTCACAGCCTAGCCCTTGGTGGCGCCCATCGTCGCGCCCTGGATGAAATAGCGATTCAGAAACAGCGAAATGAACAGAGCAGGCACGATGGCAAAGATGCACATCACCGCCATCTTGCCCCAATTGATCTCGACCGCACTGAACGAGGACAGAATCCCCAGCGGGATCGTCTTGGTCTCCGGCGAGGTTAGCATCAGCGCAAACAGGAAATCGTTCCAACTGAAGATGATCACATAGAGCGCCGAAGCGACGATGCCGGGGATCGAGAGCGGCAACGCCACCCGCCAGAAGGCGGCAAAGCGCGAGGCGCCATCGACCAAGGCCGCCTCTTCGATCTCTCTGGGCACATCGGCAAAGTAGCTGCGCATCATCCAGACGACAAAAGCCGCGTCGAAAACTGTATCCAGAATGATCAGCGAGGCGTAGCTGCCCAACAGATGCAGGTCGCGCATGATTAAGTAAAAGGGGATCAGCATCGCCACCGGCGGCACCATGAGCAACAGCAGGAAGAAGTATGCGGACATGTTCAGCACCCGCGAGCCGGAGCGGGCAATGGCGTAGCCCGCTGGCACGCCCAGCACCAACGACAGCACGGTCGCGCCGAGCGAGACGATCAGGCTGTTCGTCAGGTAGAGGCCGATCTTCGACGTTGCCAGCACATCTTCATAATTGCGCAAGGTGAAATCGAAAAACAACCACTTGGGCGGAATGGAAAAGGCTTCCCGGCCAAATTTGAACGAAGTGGTGATCAGCCAAAACACGGGGATCATGAAAAGGATCACCACCACTACCGTCAGCACAGTGAGAAGACCCTGCTCAAATTTGCTGCGCTTTTGCATCATGTCGCGATCTCCAACATCTAGTATGTCACGTTACCAGCGTGACTTCGATCACAGCGCAATCTGTTGGGCGGCGCCGTCGGGCTGGTGGCCCGACCTACGAATTGATGGGCGATCATAATTGCTGGCGCTCTAAGATGATGATATAGAGCGCTGACAAGATGGCGATGATCACCAGCAGCACGTTGGCAAGCGCGGCGGCATAGCCCATGTCAAAGAAGGTCATCCCCACGGTGTAGATGTGAAAGTTGAGCACGGTGGTCGCCGACCCGGGGCCGCCGCCTGTCGTGGCGTAGATCACATCGAACACTTTGAACGACTGCATGGTGCGCAGCAGCAGCGCCACCAGCAGGGTCGGTTTGAGCAGGGGCAGCGTAATATGCACGAAGCGCTGCCAGCGTGTGGCGCCGTCGGCAAAGGCGGCTTCGTACGGTTCAAGCGGCAGCCCTTTGAGGCCGGCAAGAAAAATGATCATCAGCAGCGGCGTCCACTGCCACACGTCGATCAGGATCACAGCCAACATCGCCCAGTTTAATTCGGCCAGCGGGCCGCGGCCCACATCGATGCCTAGCGCCTTCAGATAGTAGGGGATGACGCCGAAATCGGCGTTGTAGAGCGATTTCCACACCAGGCCGACCACAAGCGGCGGCAGCGCCATTGGCAGCAGCAGCAGCGAACGCGCCCCACGCATCAGCCTCGCTTCCGATGCGAGCAACAGCGCCAGAGCGAGTCCCAGGCTCATCTCCAGGAGGACGGTGCCGGCGACGTAGATCAGCGTCACCTGGATCGATGTCAGCACGATCGGATCCTGGAAGGCGCGGAGATAGTTGTCCAATCCCACAAAGGTCTGCACCTGATTCGGGTCGGTCAGGCGATATTTGAAGAGACTGATGCGAAACGAAAAAAGGAGCGGATAGATGGCGATGGCCGCCACAAACACCAGCAGCGGGAGCAGCATCAACAGATACGCGCCTTCCCCACGCAGCGCACGACGCATCTGTTCGCCCCATCCTTGCTCCGGGTGGGGTCGTCCTCCTCGACTAGCAGCCATGTGGTGTGTCCAATGTGGTTAGCGATCGGGCGGGGTGGCCCGATCGCTCAAGTTTGTCAGTACAGCCGGTTATTGCCAGTTATCTTCCACTTGCTTCTGGGCCGCCTCCAATGCCTGTTCGGCGGTTTCCTGCCCAACGAGGAAGGCATTGACATGCGTGCCAAGCGCGTCCTGGATAATACTGTATTGCGGGATGCGCGGTCGGTAGTCGCCGTCGCCCTTCTCGAACGACTCGAGCAGGATCGGCATCCAGGGATATTCCGCGACGATCTCCGGGTCGGTCATGGTGCTGCGGCGGATGGGTGCGCCGTCGTTGCGCAGCCATTCCTTCTGGATCTCGGGCGATGTCACCCATTTGATAAATTGCCAGGCGCATTCTTGCTGTTCCGGCGTAGAGTCAGCGTTGATGCCGATGCCCCAGCCGCCAAAGCCAAATTGCGGCTCCATACCTTCCTTCACCGGCGCCACAGTCAGGTCAACGTTGCCGACGACCGAGGAGATATCGGGGTTCTCGTAACCGGCGCGTGCAATGCTCCACCCTTCCATCATTGCTACGTTGCCGCTGCGGAAGGCTGTCTCGCGCTGATCCCACCAATAGTCCGTCGCTCCTGCCGGTGCATAACTGAAGAGATCGCCGAAATGCTGCAAGATCTCGACATTCTCCGGCGTGTTGAGTGTGGGATTGCCCTCGTCATCCAGAAGGCGGCTGCCATATTGCTGCACCCATGCCATGTAATCCTGCGCCACCGCCGGCCCTTTTGCCCCCAAGAGCGCAATGCCGTACACGCCGGCATCGGCATCGGTGAGCGCCTGCGCTGCGGCCGTCAACTCTTCTTGTGTCGTGGGTGGCTGGATGCCAGCCTGTTCCAAGAGATCCTTGCGGTAGTTCAGCACATTGGCATACCCTGCCAACGGGTAAGCAACGTGCGTCCCCTGCCACTCGCCCAACGTCCACGCCACCGGCAGAATGTCATCTAGCTGCAATTCGGCCTTATCACGCGCCATGAAGTCGTCCAACGGCAGCGTGTACAGATTCTGGCCAAATTCACCCGACCACACGATGTCCACCGTCATGAGATCGTAGTTGCCGGTGTGCCCGACAAAATCGGCAATCAGCTTCTGGTAGAGATCGACGTACCCCAACTCATCCAACGTGACTTTGGCGCCCGACGCTTCCTCGAATTTGGGAACCAGCACGCGGAACGCGGCGACATACTGGTCCGTCATCGAAGCCAACACCAGGCTCTGTCCTTGACACGCGTCCAAACCAGCCGCGACCGCGGGCGGCGCAGTCTCCGGCGCGGTGGCGGCCGGCGCCACCGGCGCGGTGCAACCGATTAGCCCCACCAACACGACCCCGACTATAATCAAATTCAGAAATTTCCACAGGTTGTGATGCACAGCAGTACTCCTTTCATTACCGTTACAGTTCGTTACTTCCCAGAAAGATACAGGAAAATATAGCAATGCACTCAATCACATGCTCGAAGAGGCGACTCGCGCGGCATCTGTCGTCACACGACCAAGCTTTTCAACTGTCTGGAAGAGGAGTTAGGTCTTCGGATGCACACGCTAAATCCATCCAGGAGGTGGCTGGACTTTTGCGCTGCGTATGCACCCATAAATCTGCCGCTTGAGTATAGCACGTTCAATCGCGGCCACAAAAAATTTGAGATGAGAGGCGCGTTATCAGGTGTACTTCAAGTTAAGGGCCATTCGGCGCGGCCCTTGTGGAACAGACCCTTGTATCACGCTGGCGGCGCGGCCTGTAAGGCAAAAAGATCGAAACGTCAGGCGCGCCGCAGCTTGCGATAGGTGATGCGATGCGGCCGGTCGGCAATGGGGCCGAGGCGGCGATGGCGGTCTTCTTCATATTCGCTGTAGTTGCCCGGGAAGAAGTAAACCTGGCTGTCGCCTTCAAAAGCAAGGATGTGCGTGGCGATGCGGTCAAGAAACCAGCGATCATGCGAGATCACCAGCACGCAGCCCGCAAATCCTTCGAGTGCATCCTCCAGCGCGCGCAGGGTGTTCACGTCGAGGTCGTTGCTTGGCTCATCCAGCAGAAGCAAGTTGCCGCCCGACTTGAGCATCTTTGCCATGTGCAGCCGGTTGCGCTCCCCGCCGGAAAGCGCCCCAACCTTCTTTTGCTGATCCTGGCCGGCAAAATTGAAGCGCGCGGCATACGCGCGCGAGTTGACCACACGGTCGCCAAGCTGCAATTGATCGTTGCCGTCGGAAATTTCCTCCCACACGCTCTTGTTGGCGTCGAGGATGTCGCGCGATTGGTCGACATAGGCTAACTTGACCGTGCCGCCGACCGTCAGTGCGCCGCTGTCGGGCGTTTCCTGGCCGACGATCATACGAAAGAGCGTCGTCTTGCCCGCCCCATTTGGCCCAATGACGCCCACAATGGCGCCGGGCGGGATGTCGAAGGTCAGGTTCTCGTAGAGCAGGTTGTCACCATACGCCTTACTGATGTCTTCGGCGCGCACCACCACATCGCCCAGGCGCGGCCCTGGCGGAATATAGATTTCCCGATCCTCCAGCGCGCGCTCTTTCTCCTGTGACAACAGATCGTTGTAGGCGTTAATGCGCGATTTGCGCTTGGTCTGCCGCGCCTTGGGCGACATGTGCAGCCATTCCAATTCGCGCTGTAATGTCTTCTGACGCAACGCTTCCTGTTTTTCCTCTTGCGCCAGGCGCTGTTGCTTCTGCTCCAGCCACGACGAATAGTTGCCGCGCCATGGAATGCCGTAGCCGCGGTCGAGTTCTAAAATCCAGCCGGCCACATTGTCGAGAAAATAGCGGTCATGTGTGACCGCGATGACCGTGCCTTTATACTCCCGCAGATGCTGCTCCAGCCAGGCCACTGACTCGGCGTCGAGGTGGTTGGTCGGCTCGTCGAGCAGGAGGATGTCCGGCTCCTTGAGCAGCAGGCGACAAAGCGCCACCCGCCGCCGCTCGCCGCCCGAAAGCACCTTGACCGCCGCGTCGCCCGGTGGACAGCGCAGCGCATCCATCGCCAGTTCGAGCCGGCTGTCGAGATCCCACGCATTGAGCGCGTCAAGCCGATCCTGCACTTCGCCCTGGCGCGTCATCAGTGCATCCATCTCGTCGGGCGACAGATCTTCACCAAAGCGGGTGTTGATCTCGTCGAACTCGCGCAACACATCCACGACTTCCTGCACACCCTCTTCGACCACCTCGCGCACCGTCTTGCTGTTGTCGAGCAATGGCTCCTGTTCGAGAAAGCCGACCGTATAGCCAGGCGCGAGCATTGTCTCACCGACATAATCCTTCTCTACCCCAGCCATGATGCGCAGCAGGGTGCTCTTGCCCGCGCCATTCAGACCCAGCACGCCAATTTTTGCGCCGTAGAAATAGGAGAGACTGATATCGCGCAGCACCTGTTTGTTGGGAGGATAAATCTTCCCGACCCCCATCATCGAATAAATGATCTTTGTGCTCATCGTTTTGCTTACATTCGCTCCAATGAATTGGTAGGCGTCATGCCTGACCCTCGGCGTCTTCTGACAATCGCAACATTGTACCAAACGCCTCCCTCTTTCCCTAGCGCCACCGCCATTCGACGGCATTTTGATGCTTACGCAATCCTCTTTTCGAGCAACTTGCCAAAAGACTGATTCGCATATACCCTATACCAGTCACTTATCGTTATTTCCTCACTTTCAGGGAGGACCGAATGCAGCGCAAAAGCCTCGTCCTGGTGGCCATTGCAATCACCTTGTTTACCACCTTCTTGCTACAATTGGCAGTAGCCCAGGCGGCCGCGCCACAACAATCCGCGGCGCCGACCGCGGCAGACGAACCTGTAGCGCTCGATCAGCCGCTCCGCATCCAGATTCGCCAGTCGCTTCCATTCACCATTTCGCTGCTGCCTGCGACAGCGCTCACCGCCACTGCGTCGCTGACGCCGGCAGTGGATGCCCTCGGCGCGGCCGACGAGATTACGGGGAGCATTGCATTGACTGACGCCGGCGCAGCGATCACTCCCACCATCGAGGCTGACGTACTGACGACAACCGCACAGATAACGACGCCGGCTATCGTAAACAATGTAGTGGTGACGCTTGAGATCGAGTTGGATTTTCTCGTCACACAAACATTGACGACGACAGTGCCCACTTCCGTCACACTGCAAGTATCGGGCTTCGAAACCCAGACCATCCCTGTCGATGTTGTCATCGCGCCGCTTGCCGAGGGTGAAGCTGTCGTAGAATTGGTGCTGCCAGCCATCGAAACA
>JACSRH010000007.1 GCA_014879855.1 Caldilineaceae bacterium
CTACTCCCCTGTCCGCACCAAGCGCCAGTCTCCGAAGTTGTCGAGTAGTTCGCTGACCCGATCGTGGCGCGTCTGCAAGCGCGCGTCAGCGACCGGCGCCTCGTCGATCACCTCATCGATAAAGCCATCTGACGGACAGTAGACTTCGAGCCGCGCGGTCGCCGGGTCGGCGCCGCTGTCGCGCAGGCGAGCGAGCACCGCGCGCAGCGCCTTCTCCAGCGTGTCGTAGAGCGCCTGGTCGGGCGTGGGCTGGCCGGCAAAGCGCATCTGGACGGGCTGGGGCGCATATCCGGGCCATTGCAAGGTATATTCGGCGCTGGCTGTGGCGCCATTCAGAAAGAGCAATCCACGCAGAATGACGACGATCGGCGCTTCTGGCGCCTGGCCGGGCAGCGGCGCCATCTGGTGGGGCGCCGCGTTGGCCGCGCCCGACGGCGCGCCGAGCACGACATGGCCGCTGACTGTGGGTTGATGGTTGGCGTCGCGCGGCGCCGCCATGCGCAACGGTGCGCGTGGGCGCGCCTGGGCAGCGGAGGCAGGCAGTGGCATAGGGGCAACGTCGGCTTTTGCTGCGCGCGTTTCTCCTAGCGCAGGCGCCACACTCATGCGCCGCTGATCGGTGCTGAGATCGTCAAATTGCAGCAACCCGCTGACGCGCAAGCGACGCGCCAGGGTGCGGCGCTGCGCTGGCGTAAGTCGACGGATCGAGTCGACAATCGCATCTACCGTGATGGCATCGGGCATTTCGGCATCCTCAAAAGAGGTGACAAGCGTGGACGCGCGCGGATGATCACCGCACGGGTTGGCGTTGCTGCCGTTGTTCGGCACGCGCCTTTTCCCACAGAAAATGTAGGTTGTTCAGGTGAAATTGTTGCACTAGACCGCCAAGCGGGATGCGGCTGTGCTCGAACTGTTCGATGTCGTACTCGGCCAGGTCATGTTTTGTGCCGCCTTCGGCCATCAGACGCTGCACCAGGTTCTGGATGTCGGTCAGGTAGCGCGCGGCGGCGTCGATGCTGCTGGTGACTTCACCGCGCAGCAGGATGTCGCCGTGTCCCTGCACGATGCATTCCAGGTTGAAGTCATGCAAATTGCGCAGCGAGCGCATATACGCGTCGATGTCGGCAAAGGGCGAGGCAATAATCGGCGCAGGCATCATCAGATCGCTGGCAAAGAGCACCTTGTCTTCGCGTACATGCACCACACAGGCGTCAGGGCTAGGTCCGGGTGAATGCATCAGGTGTAGTGTTTTGCCGCCCAGCCGGATCACCATTCCCTCACTAAACACCAATTTGGGGAAGCGGATCGACACCTGACGCAGCTCCGGTGTGTGTTCCTTAGCTTCTTCAAGCGCCTGAACGCCGTACTGTTTCAGCATCTGCAAACAGGTTTCGTGCGCGATCAGTTCGGCGGCAGGGAAAAAGCAAGAGCCGTACACGTGGTCCGCATGGCTGATCGTGTTGATGACATAGCGGATGCCCTGTGGACAGACGCGCTGTGCAAAATCGATGAGCTGGCGCGTCTCTGAGGGAAAGGGCAGCGTGTCGATGAGAATGCCGCCTTCGGCGGTGACGACCAATCCCGCGTTTACCTCCACAAAAAGACGACTCGTAAACACCCAGGTATCGTCGGCGACGCGCGTACGGATTATACTCACTGCTTTTCCCCCGATCCTGATTTTCAAAACGACGTGTTCGGCCACGACAGTTTTGCGATACTAGCACAGACCCCCAGCCAAAGTCAAAAAGATTTACATAAAGCAAGAATAGGCAAAGCAAAAGCCGCCTGGAGCTCCAGGCGGCTTTTGCTT
>JACSRH010000362.1 GCA_014879855.1 Caldilineaceae bacterium
ATGAAAATGCCTTTGCGCCTCTGCTTCTCCGCGCCTTTGCGTTAAGAAACTATTTTCAAGTCAGCTTCTAAAGCAGGTTGCGGGGCTATCAGCCCGACAACGCATCCCGGCGCAGTTGGCGGCAACCACTGCCGCCACGCTGGTAACGTGACCTACAGCTTGAAACCGACCGCCACCCAAACCTGGGTGGCGGTCTTTTCTCAGCCCCGCTTCAATTGCCGCACGGCGCCACATTGCGCCAGTTGGCCACGCTGTCGTTGACCGTCTGCTGGCCGTTGCTCCCGTACGCAAGCGTCAGTTGGCGGTTGCCGATCTCTTCACACGCGACGCCCTTCTCGACGTTCTCCCACACACCGAGCGTGTACTTATACTCGATCTGCACACCCTCCTTGCCCGTCACCGTGATGGTATAGCTGTTCGGGCCGATCGGGGTTAGGCTGACGCCGCCTGGATTCCATTCGGGCAGCCCGCCGTCGAGCCGGTTGAGCGCGCCGGCAATATAAACTGTCGCACCGGCCGGCGTCGCGCCCGGTGTGGTGACGTTGAAGGTGACAGTCACCGTGCGCAGCGCCGCTGTGCCTGTCGCCTCGTTGGAATCTCCCGAACGGTTGAAAGAGGCGTCCACCGCCCGCACGACGTAAAAGTAAACGCCATTTTCTTCGACAGAAACGTCGGTGTAGGTCGTGGCGCTGGTGACCAGGGCGAGCGTCGCGTAGGGGCCGCCCGTGGTTGCACTGCGGCGCACCTCGTAGCCGTACACTGTCCCATCGTCGCTTGCCGCGTCCCATGCCAGCTCGATGCCGGCCGGCGAGCCGTTCACCGTGCGTAGATTGGCGGGAACAGTGGGCGCCGACACGTCACCGCTGGCGTTGACCGTCAGCTTGCCGGGGTTTGGCGGTGGGCCACCTGCCGCCACCGGCCCGTTGATGTCCGCGTAAAGCCAGGCGCGCCCGCCGTTGGTGCTGTAACGATAGACATAATCGAAGCTGCCGATCACATCAGGCAACAGACTCGCCATAAATTCGTCGTTGTTGCCGGCATCGGTGTTGAAGGCGGCGTCGACCCAGCGCCAGCCGGCGTCGGTGGCCGGGTTGCTGCCGGCCGGGCCAAAGCCGAGCTGTGCTTGCAGCGTGGGCGTGGCGCCGGGCTGTCCGGTCACGCCGTCGATCCAGACCTGGCCGTAGACGGTCGGCGTGCGGTTGAGCGTGCTGATCGTGTGCTCCATTGTCGGCGGCCATTGCAGGTTTGCCCAACCGATCTGATAGCTCGGCGCGCCCGACGCCTCATTCGACGCCGCGCCGACATTCCCCACGGCATCCACAGCTTTGACAACGTAGTAGTAGGCCTGGGCATTGGTCAAGTTGGCGTCTGTGTAGCTCGCGCCGCTGCTGCTGCCAACCAATACGTAGCCGCCGCCGGTGACAGGGCTGCGATAGATGCGATAGGATGCGGCGTCGGCCGCCGCGTTCCAGGCGAGCGTAATTTGGCGATCACCGGCGTTGGCAGTCAAGGCAGTCGGCGCCGGCGGTGCGACGATGTCCTGATCGGCCCACGGCAGCAGGATCGCAACGCTCAGCGGCGGCAAGGTGATGGTGAGCACGCCATCGACCGCGGTGTAGCTCGTCGGCTCCTTGCGGGGCACGCGGTTGAGCGCATCGTAGAGGCAGGTGTTGTCTGCCAGCTTGCCGTTCAGCGGGATTGCCAACGTCTGAGGCGTACTGTTGCGGTTGATGGCAACCACGGCCGCCTCCTCAGGCGTGCGCATCAGATAGGCGAGCGTACGGTTGGCGTCGTCGGTGAGCAGGAAGCTCAACGCACCGTTGCGGAAGACATCGTGTTGCTGGCGCAGCGTAGTCAGCGCCGCGTAATGACGCCAGATCGTTGCGTCGCCGCCCGCGCCGCCAGGAATGCCGCCCTTGCCTGCCGCGTCAAGCCCACTCACCTCCACGTCATCGATGACATCCGCGGCGTCGAGATCGATCTCAGCCTCCACCGTGGCTGCCTCCACCGTGGCCTCGTTGTTCAGTGGGTCAGCGTGCTGAGTGGACGCATCACGCCACGGGAAGGTGCGGCGGTCGTCGGGGTCGTCGTCGCCGGTCAGCGCGACTTCGTCGCCGTAGTAGATCGTGGGCGCGCCGGGCGTGGTCATCTGCACGGCCGCGGCCAGCATCAGACGCTGCTTGCCCGCGGCCAGGTTGGCGGCATTGAACTCACGATCCTCGCGGTTGCGATTGCCAGGCGTCAGCGCCCACAAAATGCGCTGCGTGTCGTGGCTGCCCAGCAAATTGAGCAGGGTGTAGTAGGCGGCGTCCGGATAATCTTCGCGCACGGAGATCAACTTCTCCGCAAAGAGGCTGGGCGGCTGATCGCTCTGGCCGTCATCGGGAAAGCCCTTGTCGTCCACTCTGCCAAAGAAACCGAGAATGGCGTTGCGGAAACGATAGTTCATGGTGGTGTCGGCGCTGTTGCCGAGCACCTGCGGCAGCACCTCGAATTTTTTCCACAACTCGCCGATGATCGGCGCGTCAACTTTGGTCGCCTTGACCGCGTCGCGGAAGGCCGGCCAGAAATCGGCGGGGAAAGAAGGATCGCCCATAACATCGAGCCGCCAGCCGGCCGCGCCCATGGTGAGCCAGTAGCGCGCCACAGCGTGCGGGTCAGCGTAGATCAAGCTGCGCACTGCCGGGTTGTTCTTGTCGAGCACAGGCAGGCTGTCAAAGCCAAACCAGGCGTCATACGTCATCGTGTTTGGGCCATTCGGGCCGGCGCAGGGGCCGCCTGTCTGAGCGCGGAAGAAGAACCACGTGCGGTAAGGGGAGTCTACGCTTTCGCACGCGCCAACTTCTGAAAAATGACTGTAGCGGTCGAAGTAGGCGCTGTCGGACGAGACATGGTTGAAGACGCCGTCGAGCACGATGCGGATGCCCCGCCGCTCTGCTTGTTGGGCAAGCTGCTGGAACTCTTTGTTGCTGCCAAAGAACGGGTCGATCTTGTAATAATCCTGTGTGTCGTAGGCGTGGTTGGAGCCGGCGTCAAAGACCGGGTTGAGGTAAAGCACATTGACGCCCAGCGCTTTCAAATAGGGTAGGCGCTGTAGGATGCCGCGCAGGTCGCCGCCGAAATAGTCGCGGCCGCGCGGTTGCTCCGTGCACGGTTGCGCCGGGAATTGATAGGCGCGGCAAAAGCCTTCAGGCAATTCGCTCCACGTTTTGACGACGATCTGGTCGAGCGGGTTGGTTGGGTAGCTGTAGCGCGGTTCGTTGCCGCGCGGATTGTTGTTGGCGCGGCCATCGCGGAAACGATCCGGGAAGATCTGATAGACGACCGCGTTCTGCATCCACGGGATGGGCTGGAAGTCCGGGTCGAAGACGGTGATGGCGTAGCCGTTGTCGCGCAGGCTCGCGCGCGCCTCGCCCCAGCCGCCGTTGCGGAAGTCGTCGTCGTCGTAATAAGCAGTCGCGGTCCCGTCCTGCACGATAAAGCGATAGTAGAGCGTGGTCGGCGCCTCTGGCGTGAGCGTGGCCTGCCAATAGTCGCACAACTTGTCCGGTTGGGCGGCGTCGTAGCAAGAGACATTGACCGCGGCGCGCGTCATATCGAGAAAGCTCTGCGCGTTGGCAGTTGCATTCCACACGCGCACACGCACGCGGGTCACGTCGTTGGCGTAGGTGCGAAAACGCAGCGTCACCGCGTCGCCGGGATTGACCGCGCCAAACGGTGTACGGTAGAGCGTATCATGCGAGTTATGGCCGAGGCCAGAGTATTCAATATTGTTGTCTGGACTCGGTGCGCTGGCGCGGAAGCTGATCGTGAGCAGCTTGCTGGCTGCGTCGAAGCTAAAGGTGACTGCACCCGCGGCCGGCACGGTGAAGGCGAGATTGGGGCCGCCTGGCGCGCCGCCTTCTCCGTAGTTCACGTCCCAGCTTTCGTTGAGCGCAACCTTGCCTTCATAACTGCCCACGGGAATTTGGTCGGTGCTGAAGGTGTAAATGCCGTCGCCGTCCGGGTCTTGCAGCCAGGAGCGCAGACAGTCGGGCTGCCAGTCGCCGGCGCAGCCAAGCTCGCTCTGAAAGCTGCCCGGTACGGTGGCGATCGTGCTGGTGCGGTTGTCAGTGATCCAGTTGGATTTGTGGTCGTAGTAGAACTTGACCGAGGCGTCGCTGCTGAGGGCGAGCGGAATGTTGGCGCCGCCCGGTTGCGCGTTGGCGCCGTAATTTTCGGTCCAACTGCCATTGAGTGCAGCTTTGTATTCATACGCGCCCGTGGGCAAAGCAAACACGCCTTGCCAGACATCGTCGCCAACGTCAAAGGCCAGCCCAGTGGCAGCGCATTCCGGCTGCCAGTCGCCGGGACAGCCAAGCTCGCTCTGCAGGCTGCCGGCGATGGTGACGCGGGTCGGGTTGGGCGTGTTGGCCGCGGGGGCGATGAGCGAGGTGGGCGGCGCCACGCCCGCCTGCACCGCCGGCAAGAACAGGCGCGTGGTCGCGTCGCCGCCTTCTGGCGCCTCCTGTTGCAAGCCTTGGGGCGTCGCGGGCGCGGCGCGGCCCGGCAGGGGAAGCAGGGAAAGCAACATAGACAGCAGCAATAGCATGTGCAAAAAACGTCTTGGCTTCACAATAGGTTTCTCCTTTGAACCATAGGAACAATGGACAACGCAAGGATGGGTTTGCTTTCTCGGTGCGCGCCATTATACAACCGCTGTACGAAGCGATGTCAATAGGGTGAAGCTGACAATTTAGAGAGCGGCCACGCAAATCGGGGGCGTGGCGCAGGTGACAGTCACTTCCCAAAGTGACTGTCACCCAGGAGAAGGCAGGGGTCAGGGCAGACGCAGCACAATGCCTTCATTGCCGACAATATAGAGCGCGCGCAGGCGAATCTTGCCGGTGCTCTCCATGCCGGTGCTCAGCAGGATCTCCGCGTCGCTGCCGAGCCGGCTCAGGTCAAGCCGATGGGTGGTGGCGGCAAAGTTGAGGAGGATCAACAGGCGCTCATCCGCGTGCGTGCGGGTGTAGGCGAAGATATTCTCGACGCCTGTGTCGATGGATTGATAGGCGCCGATGCTGAGCGCGGGCGAGTCGCGACGCAGCGCACTCAGCGTCCGAAAGAAAGCGAGCATGGAGCGTGGATCCTGACTCTGGATCGCGACATTCCTCTGCGCGTAGTCATCAGAAAGGGGCAGCCACGGCTGCACGCCTGGCGCGGTAAAGCCCGCGTTGGGCGACGCGTCCCACTGCATGGGCGTGCGTTCCGGGTCGCGGCCGACGAGGTGCGCGATCTCTGGCTGGTTGACGGCGGGGGGATCCTGCACAAATTCGGGCGGGATCAGGACATTTTCCATGCCGAGCTCGTCGCCGTAATAGCAGGTGGGCGTGCCGCGCAGGGTGAGCAGCAGCATGTTGGCGACGCGCGCCTGCGCCGCGCCCACACGCGTGGCCACGCGGTGCTGGTCGTGGTTGCCCAGCACCCAGTTGGGCCAGCCGCCCGTGGGCAGATCCGCTTCATATTGATCGACCAGGCGGCGTACGGTGCGCGCTTCCCACCGCGCAAGGATCAGTTGAAAGTTGAAGGGCAGGTGGACTTCATCGAACGCGGCGCCATAGTAGGTCATCAACTGCTGGTTGGGCAGGTAGATTTCGCCGACCATCATGCGGTCGTCGTACGCGTCGAGCAGGGCGCGCATCTGGCGGATGAGATCGTGCACTTCCGGCTGATCGGCCGTGTGAATGTGGAGGAGGCGTGCATGTGGATTAACGCGGTCCCAGGCTGGATCATCCGGTTCATCGCGCAGCAGTTCGTCCTTGATCATCAGCCAGATCACGTCGACGCGAAAGCCATCGACGCCGCGGTCGAGCCAGAAGCGCATCTGGTCGAGCATGGCCTGCATGACAGCAGGGTTGCGGTAGTTCAGCTCCGGCTGCTGCTTGACGAACTGGTGCAGATAATATTGGCCGGTGTGCTCATCGAGCGTCCAGGCTGGCCCGCCGAAAAAACTCGTCCAGTTGTTGGGGGGGCCACCGTCCGCCGCGGGATCCTGCCAGATGTACCAGTCGCGCTTGGGGTTATCGCGGCTGCTGCGACTTTCCTGGAACCAGACATGTTCGTCCGAGGTGTGGTTGGGCACCAGGTCAAGGATCAGCTTCATCCCGCGCGCGTGCACGCCTTCCAGCATCCGGTCGAAATCTTCCAGCGTGCCAAACAGGGGATGGACATCGCAATAATCAGCCACATCGTAGCCAAAGTCGTGCATCGGCGACGGGTTGATCGGCGAAAGCCAGATGGCGCCGATATTCAAGCTTTTTACATAATCTAGACGCTGCAGAATGCCCGGCAAATCGCCGACGCCGTCCTGGTTGGTGTCCTGGTAAGAGCGCGGGTAAATCTGGTAAATGATATCGGTCTGCCACCAGGCGTGATTGTTGCTCATGTGGAATTCCTTTTTCTGTTACTGGCTAAATTCGTTGGCTGAAGGGTTTCTGACACTCATCTTACCATTCGCGTGTCTGGTTTCCACACCCGGTGATCCAGGGGTAGCGTGAAAGTAGCCATGTATTTCTACGGCATCTCTGCAATTTTCATTTTCATCCACGGCGCAGAATTGTGGAAATCCGCCACCGCGCTGCCCGGCGGGTTGATGGCGTCGCACGCCTGGCGCAATTCGTCGGGCAGCGCCATCTCCAGGATGGGCAAGACATGCTCGAGTTGCGCCACGCTGCGTGGGCCATAGAGCGGCGCGGTGACGCCAGGCTGGTCCTTGACCCACAGCAGGCCAAGCTGGGCGGGCGAAACGCCGGCCGCCTCGGCCATTGCCACAAAGCGGTCGCCAGCAGCGATGCCGCGCGGGGTGACGCGTTCGGCGTAGATGCCCCCGCGCAGCGCGGCGCGCGAATTCGGCGGCGGCGCGGCCGCGTCCCGATAGCGACCCACCAGGATGCCGGCCGCCAGCGATCCCCACGGCAGCAGACCCAGCCCGTACTTCAGCGCCAGCGGAACCAGTTCGTTTTCGGCGCGGCGGTCGAGCAGGTTGTAGGGCGGCTGCTCCGAGATGAAGCGTGTCCATCCGCGCACCTCGCTCACATGCAGCGCTTCCATCACCTGCCACGCGGGGTGGGTGGTCGTGCCAATGTAGCGCACCTTGCCGTCGCGCACTAGCCTGTCCAGCGCGTAGAGCGTCTCCTCGATGGGAATCTCCGGCGACGGGCGGTGGAGCTGGTAAAGGTCGATATACTCCGTCTGCAGGCGGCGCAGCGAATCCTCGCACGCGGCCAGGATGTGGCGCCGCGAGTTGCCGCGGTCGTTGGGGCCGGGGCCGGTCGGATAATGAACTTTGCTGGCAATGACGACAGTGTGCCGGTTGCGGCGCGCGTGCAGCCAGCGGCCGATAAAGCGTTCGCTGTCCCCGTTTGCATAGCTGTTGGAGGTGTCCACCAGATTGACGCCGCCCGCCACCGCACGGTCGAGGATGGCGTGCGCGGTCGCTTCCGGCAAGGGATTGGCGAAGTTGTCCGCGCCAAGGCCGAGCGGTGCAATTTTGAGGCCAGAACGGCCCAAAGTGCGGTAGTGCATCAGCGTGTTCCTCTCTATAGCGATATAGTGATTTGGATTTGCCCGCGTCGTCAGTACAATACCAGACAATACCAGGATTGTGTCATTTTCCAGCGCTGGCCGCTTGTATCTGGCGCTTTCACCGAGACAAAGAACGCCATGCAACAAGTTGCTCCTGTTTCGTCGCCGGACTGGAACGCGCAGACCGCCTCGCTCTTTGCTGGCCTGCTGGTCGTCGACAGCTTTCATTATATCTTTGCGCGGTTGTTGCTGCCGCATCTGCATCCAACCACTTCGGCATTTTTTGTGCTGGCAGTGGGAACGGTCGAGGTCGCGCTCTTTGCCGGCGCCCAGCGTCAACTCCACTGGCGTCCATTCCGCACCTATTTCTGGTTCTTTGCCGCAATTGGTTTTCTGATTGCGTCTTCCACCGTGTTGAGCTACCTTTCGATTGCCTATATTGACCCCGGCGTCGCTGCGATGTTGGGCAAGAGTGGTGTTATCATCAGCCTGTTGTTGAGCCTTGTCTGGTTGCGCGAACGCCTCAACCGGGCGCAGGCTGTTGGCGCCGCGCTCGCTGTCGCGGGCGCCATCACCATCAGTTTTCATCCGGGTGCGGCCACGCAATGGGGCGCGTTGCTGATTTTGCTCTCGACTTTTCTCTATGCCTTGCACGCGGCTATCGTCAAACGCTGGGGTGGAGCGATGGCGTTTCTTGATTTTTTCGTTTTTCGACTGCTTTTCACCAGCGCTTTTCTCTTCTGCTTTGCGCTGGGCCGCGGTCATCTCGTGTGGCCGGACGCGCCGACGTGGCTGCTTCTGGTATTGACAGGCACCGTGGATGTGGTCATCAGCCGCGCGCTTTACTATCAGACGCTCCGCCTCCTTCCGATGAGCATCCATACGATCATCCTGACGCTGAGCCCTGTGGTGGCGATCGGCGCGTCGCTGCTGCTCTTTGGCGAATTTCCCGGCGCACAGGATCTGATCGGCGGCGGCATGGTGCTGGTTGGCGTCTCCGTCGTCAGCCGCGCCAGATAGAAGGCTGCATTCCAGGTTTATGGTATCATCCATCCATCATGGATTTATTTGCACCCAAGTGGACGCCCGCCCACCCTGCCTTTGTGTCATTGCTGAACGCACTGTCCGGTGAAACCGACCCCGTCTATGTCGTGGGTGGTGTTGTGCGCGATGCAATGCTGGGCCGCAGCGCGGGACTGACCGACCTTGATGTGCTTGTCACGCGTGCGGCCAACGAGGCCGCGCGCCGCGCGGCCGACCGGCTGGGGTGGACCTATTACGCCCTTGACCCGGAGCGTGATGTGGCGCGGCTGGTTTTCACCGCAGGCAAGACGCCGCTCGTCTGCGACATCGCCGCCATGCGCGGCGGAGAGCTGACCACCGACCTTCAGGCGCGCGATTTTACAGTCAACGCCATGGCAATGCGCTGGCGCCGTGACAGCGCGAGTGAGCTTGTTGATTTGGCTGGCGGGCAGGCTGATCTGGACAGGCGCCAGTTGCGCCGCGTTACGCCATGGGGCTTGGCGGAGGATCCTGTGCGTCTGCTGCGCGCGGTGCGTCTCGCTGTGCAGCTTGAGTTTACCATTGAAGAAGAAACGCTTCTGCAAATCCTGCGTATCAGTGGCACAATCCGCCTTGCCAGCGCAGAGCGGGTGCGCGATGAGCTATGGAAGATGCTGGCCTCCTCAAGACCAGAGCAGGCCATCGACATGTTGCGCACGGTCAATCTGCTGCGCCCGTTACTGCCCGAAATTGCCGATCTGGAAGGTGTGGCGCAGACAACGCCACATGACGCCGATGTCTATCATCACACCCTGCGCACGGTGCGTTACGCTTTGCAGTTGCGCGAGTGGCTCAAAGGCGATGCAGCAATCGAAGCCAGCGAAGCAGGCGCGGCCATAGCGACTGCACTTGGCCCATACCTGCCTCGACTCCGTCAGCTGTTGCTGGCGACAATCGCGGCTGAACGCCGCGTGGTCGATTGGCTGGTCTGGTTTGCCCTCTGGCACGATGTTGGCAAGCCGTCGACGCGCTCCACCGATCAGTTTGCGGATGGCGCGCTTCGTTATCGATTTCTGCGGCATGAGGAGGTTGGCGCCGAAATGTTCGCACACCGTCTGGACGCGCTCAAATTCAGCCGGCATGAGATCGCGCTGGCGCGTAACGTGATTCGCGGCCATATGCGCCCGCATCTTCTCCACGCATCATTCGGCGCGGAGCCGATCAGCCGCCGCGCCCGGTATCGCTTTTTCCGGGAGAGCGAGGGGCGCGCCGCGGAAGCGCAAGCCGGAATTGACACACTGTTGTTGGCCCTGGCAGACTATCAGGCGATCTATGCGGTTTCACCGCCGCCGGCGTGGCAGAGGTACGTCGCACACATCGCCGAATTAGTTGCATACGGAGTAGCGCCGGACGGCCTGGAAGAAGTGCGCACGCCATTGGTGGATGGCCATACGCTCATGGCTTACTTTGATCTCCCACCAGGCCGCCAGGTAGGTGCGTTGCTGGAACAATTGCGCGAGGCCCAGGCCGCCGGCGAGATCGCCACGGCTGAGGCTGGCTTGGCGTTGGCCGCCGAGTTGCTGGCCCGGGACGTATAAGTTGATGGCGCGGTTTCCGGAACCGGAACAATCTTTATGGATGACATCTGCCCGCATCTGGGCGCATTGAGCGATAACGATCGGCGACAAACGCCGGTCGAGTTCCCCAGCTTCGAGAATCTGTGTCTCGCGTCGGGCGCAGGTGAATTGATCCTGCTCGGCGACCAGGCCACGTATTGCTTCAGCCGCGAACATCAACATTGCCCGCGTTTTCGTCGGGCGCAGGAAGGCGGGCTGAGTGACCCGGCCACCGCGCCATTTGTGCCGTTTCATGCCCTGGCCGAGGAAACCTGGTCTGCCGCGCCATTGACGCATGTGGAGGACACCCCCTCCTTCGAGCCGCTTTTTGGCGCGGATGGCGGCGGCCAGGATGAAGCCGGCCGCCGTCGATGGGCGTGGATCGGCGCCGCGCTCGTGTTTGCCAGCGTTTTTCTCTGCGGCAGCATGGTCGCCAGCTACACGGGCTGGCAATGGATCGCACGCAATCTGCCAGCGCGCGCGGCCAATGGCCGCGTCGACACTGTAAGCCCGGCGGATGCGACGCCGGCAATCTATGTCATCCAGACAGCAACGCCGGAGCCAGCGCAAGCCGGTGAGCCTGTGGTGGTCGGACCAACCGCACCGATCATTGTGCTGCCACCGGGCGCAGGCAGCGCTGAAGGCGCGGCGCCGGCCTTTCCCGCGGCCGTCACCCCAACGCCGATCACGCTCCAGCCGCCGCTGGCCGGGGTCGCAGCCGGAGATGGCGCCGGAGATGGCGTCGGAGAAGGTGAACCGGCAGAGGCAGGCGTTGAGACGCCTTTGCTCAATGTCGAGGCGCCGATCCCGACGCGGCGTCCGACGCCAATCTTCGACCTGCCAACTTCCACGCCACTGGTCGATGCGTTGCCATCGCCCACGCCGGCGCCCACCCCGACGCCGCTGGGCACGCCTTTCATTATCTTCGCCGCGGACACTCCGGCGCTCAAGGAAGGGCGCTGCACGATGGTGCGGTGGAATGTCAAAAATGTGCGCGAGGTGTATTACGAAAATCTGCCCATGAGCGGCCTGGGTGAGCGCGAGGAGTGCATCGAGGACGAAAGCGAAGTCTACACACTGCTGGTGGTGCTGGGCGATGGTTCGTCGCAGATCTACACCACCACGGTCAGCTATCTTCCTCCCACGCCAACGCTGACGCCTACGCCCAGCTTTACACCGCCGCCGGAGCTTACTGCGACATGGACGCCGCAGCCGCCAACTGCCACGCCTGCCCCCGTGGTGAATTATAACGTGGCGCTCACCCTCAACGGCGACGCCGAGTTGACGTGCGCCGCCGGGCAGACCTGTGAGGCAGGCCTTTTGGTGACGAACGCTGGTGACGCCATTGACACTCTAATCATTACGCTTGTCCAAGGCGGGGTCTTTCCCAGCCAGCTCTGCCGGCCCGACGGTGTTTGCGCCGGCAACGATTTGAGCGTTGTCAACGTCGGGCAAGGCAACACAGCTTATGTATCACTGCGCATCAGCGTGCCGGCCGATGCGGCCAGCGGCCAGCGCACGGTCTATGGGTTGACCGCGGCCAGCGGCGGCTCGGGGCGCACGGTAGCGTCACAGCGGGTGGATGTCGGCGTGACTACGCCGTAACGCGCCGCAGGTCGGACCATTAGCTAACGTATTTCTTTGTAAGGCTCAGCGTTGCAGCGTCAAAAGTTATTTTCAGAGTAACGGCTTGCTTGTCGGGAAGGGCCAAGATGAATTGGGTGATTGTCGCCGGCGTCATCATAGCGTTGGTCGTGGTGAACGGGCTGTATGTAGCCGGTGAGTTTTCGGTGGTGAGCGCGCGCCGGTCGCGGCTGGCTGGCATGGCGGAGGCGGGCAATCACACGGCGGCCTGGCTGCTCGACGTGCTCCGCCAGCCAGTGCAACTAGATCGTCTGGTGGCCGCATGTCAGTTGGGCATCACGTTGTCCAGCCTGGTGCTTGGTTTCTACGGCCAGGCCAATATTCTTCGTCTGCTGGAGCCGTGGCTTGCTGGCTTCGATATCGCCAGCCGCGCCGCGCTGATCTCAGTGACGTCGATCGGCATCTTGCTGGCGCTGACGGGATTGCAGGTGCTTTTTGGCGAATTGATCCCTAAAAACATCGGGCTGCAATATCCCGAACAGACGGCAATTGCCACAGCTACGGCGATGCGTTGGTCGATGCTGCTCTACCAGCCCCTGATCTGGCTCTTCAATGGCTCCGCCCAGGTGGTGCTCCGCTTGTTGGGCGCCACTTCGACTAGCGAACACGCGCATATTCATTCGCCCGATGAGATTGTGATGTTGGTTGAAGAGAGCCGCGCGGGCGGCGTCCTGGCGCGCGAGGAGACGGAACTCCTGGTCAACACCCTGGAGCTTCGTCACGAAACCGCGCGGCGCGTGATGCTGCCGCGCAACCGGATGCTCGCCGCGCCTGTCGACGAACCCTACGACGCGTTGCTGGCCCTGCTTGCCAACTCCCCCTATTCGCGACTGCCGCTTTATGAGGAGGACATCGATCACATTGTCGGGTTTGTGCATATCCGCGACCTGCTTCATCTTCACCATCTCCAGCGCAGCATGGCTGGCGCCGCGCTGCATATTCGCGAGCACATGCGGCCGGTGCGCTTTGTGCCAGAGTCGATCGCGGCGGAGGCGGTGCTCCTGATGATGCAGCGTCACCACCAGCACCTCGTTATTGTCGTCGATGAATATGGCGGCACGGCCGGCATGATTACCATCGAGGATCTGATCGAGGAGATCATCGGCGAGTTCGAAGACGAATTCGACCGCAGCATACCCGCGTTGGACCTGCGCGCTGACAATCGGCTCTGGATTCGCGGCGACGTGCCTGTCGACGACTTGAACGATCTGTTTGACCTTATGCTCCCTGCGAATGAGGTTGACACCGTGGGCGGATTGGTGACCGCTGTGCTTGGCGTCTTACCCAAAGTGGGGGATGTGGCCAATATCCATACCATCTGCCTGCGCGTGGAGGAGATGGATTTCAACCGCGTCGGGCGGGTGAGCATGGCGCTGGACGAGCAGCAGCGCCGCATCTGGCAGGAGGCGCAGTCATGAGCGAAATCCTATTTCCCCTGGCAGTGATCGCTGTGCTCATCCTCTTCAACGGCCTGTTCGTTGGCGCCGAGTTTGGCATTGCCGCCGCGCCGCGCACGCGTATTCAGCAGCTAGCAGAGGAGGGCGTTGCCGCGGCGCAGCGCGTGCTCGACACCCTGCGCACGCCGCGCAAACTGAACCGCTATATTTCCACGGCTCAGATCGGCATCACCCTGGCCAGCCTGGGGCTTGGCATGTACGGCGAACATGCCGTGGCCGCCTGGATTTTGCGCCCGCTGGAGGCTGCCAGTTGGCTGTCGGTGGCCGCGGCGCATACGATCGCCACAGTGGTCGCTGTGGGTGTGCTGACTTACTTGCACGTTGTCGTGGGCGAAATGGCGCCAAAGTCGCTGGCGCTGCAAAACCCTGTACTCGCGGCCATGCGGCTGGATCGCCCGATGGCGTACTGCACCGCTCTCTTTTTGCCGCTGACCGCGCTGCTCAACTGGGCCGGCGATGCTATCCTGCGGCTGGTTCACCTGCCACCTGTCAGCGCCGCGGAGCGGCTGTCCTCCTCGGCGGAGCTTGCCTATATCGTCGAAGAAAGCTCCGAGCGCGGGCTGCTGGAGCCGACCGAACAGGTCTACCTGGAAAATGTCTTCGATTTCCACAAACGCACCGTGGCGCAGATCATGACGCCGCGCACGCGCATGGTGGCGATTCCTGTAACGGCCACTGAAGCGGAAGTGTTGGAGGTGCTTTCCACCCAGCCGCACTCCCGCTATCCGGTTTATCAGGGGGATCGCGACGCAATCGTCGGGGTGCTGCACGCCAAGGATGTGGCGCAGCGCATCGTCAACTTTCCCGGCGACTTCAACTTGCAGGCGTGTCTACACCCGGCGCTCTTTGTGCCCGAATCACTGCTGCTGGAAGCGATGTTGCAGAGTTTTCGTCGCGGGCATGTTCAGGTCGCCGTTGTCATGGACGAATTTGGCGGCACCGCGGGTCTGGTCACGCTGGAAGATCTGGCCGAGGAGATTATCGGCGAGATCCAGGATGAGTTTGATGTTGAGACCGCGCCGCTGGAGTCAATCGATGCGCGGCGCGTGCGGGTGCGCGGCGATCTGCTGGTCGACGAACTGGCGCAATATCTTGATAGCGATCTGGAGCATCCAGAAGCGGAAACCGTAGGCGGTTTGATCATGGCCGAACTGGGCGCTTTACCCGTCGCCGGCGATTGCGTGACATATGGCGGACTCACCTTCACTGTTGAACGCATGGATGGCATGGCAGTGGACGCTGCCATCGTCGATTTGCCCGCCGAAGGAGCACCTGATGGCTGAGGAAACCCTGTTGGACCGCGTGCGCGCCTCGCTTACGCCGCGCCCGCAAGCGCTGGAGCGTGTTGTGCCCGACCCGCTGGACGAGGCAAAAGTGCGCGCCGCGGTCAGCCAGGCCGCGGTCAGCCATGTCAGCGCCACCCTGCGCCAACTGCGTGCGGCGCGCCATCTCTCCTACGATGCCATCCGCGAACGCACGGGGCTTTCTCAACAGTTGCTCTATGATGTAGAGTATCGCAATCGCCGCCTCACGCTGGACGAGCTGCGTTTGCTTGCCGAGTGCTACGGCGTCAGCGCCGACGATGTGCTGGGCGTCAATGTGGAGTCGCAGTGGGATGGAAATCATAGTTCAGGCTAGGAGAGTTTCAGGTTAGGAGCAAGCGTGCGGCTAGAAGTCGATGTGGCGGTGGCAAAGGTTGGGAAATACGCGTCCGCGGAAAGCGGCGACACAGTCGAAATTGTGGAGCGACCCCACGGCGGGTTTAGCATCGTCGTCGCCGATGGACAACGCAGCGGCAAAAGCGCCAAAGCGATCAGCAACCTTGTCGCCAGAAAAGTGATCTCCCTGATCGCCGAGGGGGTGCGGGATGGCGCGGTGGCGCGTGCAGCGCACGATTACCTGCGCACCCAGCGCAGCGGCCAGGTCAGTTGCGAATTGACTATTGTCAGCGTCGATATGGCGACGCGTACGCTGGTGCTCAGCCGCAATGCCCGCTGTCCAAGCGTGCTGCGCCAGGGAAGTGACATAATCTGGTTCGACGACGCATCTGAGGCGATTGGCATCCACCGCAACACCAAACCCCAGATCGCTGAGATCGACCTGGCGCCGCAGTTGACGCTGGTCGTCGTGACAGATGGCGTGTGGAGCGCGGGCAGCTTGACGGGCAGTTCCTTGCTCGATCTGCCGTTGCTGTTGGCTGCCGTCGATGGCGGGCAGGACGCAAATGCCGCGGTGACCGCGGACGCACTTTTGGATGTGGCGGTTCAACTCGAACATAGCCGCCCACGCGATGATGCCACGGTGTTGGTAGTTAAAGTTTGTGAAGCGCACAGCAACGATGAGGTGCGCCGTCTGCGTATGACCGCACCCTTGTGAAGACGTTCATGTTTCGAGGCGAATATGTCCACCGCCAATTTAATGTCCGAAAAGCTGCCGCTGATCAAGGTCGTTGGCGTCAGCGCCAGCGGCAAATCGACGTTGGTGGCAAGGTTGCGCGCTGCCGGGTGGAACGCACGCCCGGTGAGCCAGGAGCACAGCGACGTGGAGGATTTGTGGAAACACTTCGGCTTTCCGCGCATCCTTATCTATCTGGACAACGATCTACAAGAGCAACAGGCGCGGCGCACCGATGTCAATTGGAGCAGCGATAATCTGGCGCAAGAACGCCAGCGTCTGAGCCATGCCTGCGAACATGCGGATCTCCGCATCAATACGGTGCGTCTCACTGCCGACCAGGTGCAGGAGCTGGTCACCGCTTTTCTGCGAGCCAATCACATCCGCCGCTCTCAGATGCCATTACCCCTGTTGCCACGCACCGGCGGCAGCGCTCCGTAGGTCACGCCACCCGCGTGGCGCTGGCCGGTGACGCTGGCCAGTGACGCACCCTGTCGGGCTGATAGCCCGACCTCCTTTATTCGGCGGCTGGCCGCGTGTACGCGGCCGCGAGGTCTGGTTGGCGCGGCCCTTCGACCCAGACCTGACCGTCCGACCAGTTTTCTTCTTTCCAGATGGGAACAATGGCCTTGAGGCGTTCGATCGCGTAGCGACATGCCTCAAAGCAGCCGTCTCCGCGGTGAGGCGTCGCTACGGCGATCACGACGCTTGGCTCGCCGATCTCCAGCCGCCCGGTGCGATGGAGGATGCTCACCGCCGTGACTTTGGGCCATTGCGCCATAATCTCGGCGCCGATGCGCGCCAACATTGTTTCCGCCATCTCGGTGTACGCCTCGTAGTTGAGAAAATCGGTGCCGCGCACGCCGCTATCGGTGGCGGTCGCCCCGCGCACTACGCCGGCAAAGGTGGTGATGGCGCCGCAGTCCGGGCGCGTCACGCGCTGCGCCACATCGTCCAGCGACAAAGGTTTCTCTGTCATCTCAAATAGTTTCACGATTCCCCCTGGCATGCATTACGAAACTGCTCCTGTACGCCAGCGTGCGCCCAAGCTGTGCTTCCTCCCGAAACCGGCGGAAAGAGCGCGACTTCGTCCCCGTTGTGGAGCACTTGATCGCCCTTGGCATATTCCTGGTTGACCGCGGCGTAGAAGGTGCGCCGCCCAATTGTAAGCGCGGGGAAACGCTGATCAATTGCAGCCAGCGCTTCGTCGAGCGTAGCGCCTTCGGGCAGCTCCAGCGGCTGCTGCGACCAGCCGGCCAGTTGGCGCAGCGTGGCAAAAAGGCGAACATGAATCTGGATCATACAACCTCTGCTTGTTGTTTTCTCAGGCGGGTAAACGATAGCACGCGGATGGCGTGGATCGGACGGATTTTCACTGATGTGCTGCAGTTGATCCGCGCTGATCCGCCAAATCCGCGTCGTCCGCGTGCGATTCTCGATCCCGCTGCCAGTTGCCGGACTTGCCGCCCTGTTTTTCCAGCAGGCGAATGTCGCCGATGATCATTGCCTTGTCTAGCGCCTTCGCCATGTCGTAGATCGTCAACGCGGCGACGCTGACCGCGGTCAGCGCCTCCATCTCGACGCCGGTCTGCCCATTGCAGCGCACAGTGGCGGTGATCAACACGCGGCTGGTCGCGCTATCGATCTCAAACTCGAGGGCGACTTTGGTGAGGAGCAGCGTATGGCAGAGCGGGATCAGCTCCGGCGTACGCTTGGCGGCCATGACGCCGGCGATGCGCGCCGCGGCCAGCACGTCTCCCTTTGGCGCCGCACCCTCCCGGATAGCTGCCAGCGTCGCCGGCGCCATGCGCACCTCGCCCGCGGCCACAGCCGTGCGCGTCGTCACGGCTTTCTCGCCGACATCGACCATGGTCGCGCGGCCTTGTTCATCCAAATGGGTCAGGTTTGCCACTAGAGTATCTCTCCGATCAAAAGCGCGGTCACGATGGCGCCTGCCGGCAACACGCCCTCCCTTTGCGGCAATTCGAGGAGCGCATTGGCCGAGCGCATGCTGAGCAGCCGGCTGCTGGCCTGGTTGCCGGTGCTGTCGGCTAGCAGCGCGCCCCGCCCTTCATGCAGGGAAGCCTCCCAGCGCACTGTCGCACGGTGATATTCTGGCCGGTAAGGATCGAGGCGGAGTGGCTCGCCAAGACAGACCTGCACGCGCGTCAGCCTGGGGTTCTCCCAGCCGGCCAGCTTGCGCAGTGCGGGCGCGCCCAGCAGATAAAAGGTCACCAAGCTGCTGACTGGGTTGCCCGGCAGCCCAAAGACCAGACGGCGCCGGCCTTTGCGCGCTACGGTGGCGAAGGTGCAGGGCTTGCCTGGCTTCATCCGCAGGCGGCCAAAGTGGACAACGCCGATGCTGTCAAGCAGCGGCTTGATCAAGTCGAGATTTCCCATGGAAACCCCGCCTGAAGTGAGCAAGATGTCCGCTTCCTCCAGGCCACGCGCAACCGCGGCCGCTAGCGACGCCTGCGCGTCGCCAGCAATGCCTAGATCAACGACAACGCCGCCGAGCGCGGCGACGGCCGCGGCTAGGGTGGGGCGGTTGCTGTCATGGATTTGCCCGGGGCCAAGCGGCGCTCCTGCTTCGACCAGCTCATCGCCGGAGGATAGAATTGCCACGCGCGGTGCGGGGTAGACTGCCACTTGCGCCACGCCGACGGTGGCGAGCAGGCCGACCTCGGCTGGCCCGAGGCGCGCACCGGCCGGCAGCACCTCCTGCCCAACCGCCACATCGTAGCCGATCGGGCGCACATCCGCGCCCGCTGTGACGCGCGCCCGAATGTGGACTGTTGGCGCGCTGGCTTGCTGGCCGTGGGCAGGGCTGGCGACCATGGCCGTCTCCTCAACCATGACGACGGCGTCTGCACCGGCTGGAAGCGGCGCGCCAGTGGTGATGTAGGCGACCGTGCCTGGCTTCACCACAAAATCAGCCACGCGCCCTGCGGTCACTTCGCCGATGATGGGAAACTCGCCGGGGCCATCCGCGGCGACAACCGCATAGCCATCTTTGACTGAAGCAGGAAAAGGCGGCAGCGGGCTGGTGGCGTACACGGTTTCCGCCAGAATGCGGTTGCGCGCCGCGGCCAGCGGGATACGCTCCGGGTCAGGCAGGACAATCTGCGCAAGAACAATGTCGAGTGCTGCTTCGACGTCAAGCATGGGATAGATGGATTCTGTCATGATAGATCAATAGATCTGCTGTAATCCGTTGATAGCGTCGCCAGCCGGCAGAACATCGACCACACCCGGCGCGCGCGCGAGCTCCTGCGCAGCGTGTGGTGTGCATTTGACAAAGAGCAGATTGAAGCCTGTCGCAGAGCTCATTGTCATGACCTCGCCTGTCAAGTGCTGAAGCTCGATCCAGCATTCCAGTTGATTGCGGTGCGCCTCTGTGTTGGCGCGCAGGCGGCGATAACGCTCGTCGCGTGGATAGACCGCTAATTCCTCCACCGACGGGCGTTCGACCTCCAGCAAAACATCGACGGTGGGCTGCGGGTCACCGGTTGTTGTGTTGCCCTTTGCGTTGCCATTTACTTCCTGTGTACGTTTCATCTGATCGCCTCCTTGACAAACCGTGCCAGACCTGCGCCGGTCCGGCCTGAAGCGGCGTCGGGGATCGGCAAGGCGCTCTGTAGAACCCGCTCGGTCAGCGCGGCGCCTTGCACAACATGACCACAACATGCGTAAAGTGCGGCAATCCCGGTGACATAAGGGGTTGCCATACTGGTGCCACTTAATGCTCGATAGAAGCTGTGATTTTTGCGGTCGCGTTCATAGCTGGAAATGATGTCGACGCCAAAGCCCATCAGATTTGGCTCTGCCTCGTGCGTAACGGGCGAAACGCCGCTGCCGCTGAATTTTGCCACCTTCAAATCGAAATCGACCGCGCCGACGGAGAGTGTATTGGCAAAGTAAGCTGGCGCGCGCACCTGCCCCGGCCCTTCATTGCCCACCGCGGTAATGGGCAGCACGGCGAAATCTTCGGTCAGCGTGTCGATCATGGTTTTCAATCCCAAACTGACCTTTTGATACTCTTGTTTGGAAAGCGTCTGTCGGTTGAAGCCAAGCGACATGTTGACAATGACCGGCTTATGCAGGTTTTCTTCGTGCTCGAACTGTGAGAGCAACCAATCAAGCGCCACGACCACGCGCTCCAGGCTGGTTTTGAGCGTTTCGCTTTCCAGCACCGCGGCGACCATCAGGTCGACGTCCGGTGCAATGCCCAGATTGCGACCAGCCACGACGCCGGCAACGTGTGTGCCATGCCCATCGACGTCGAAGCCGCGACACGCGCGCATGCCGCCAGCCACAGTGTCGAACGGAATGTAGCGAAAATCGATCTCTTTGTGGCGCAGCTCGCGATGATCGGCATCCACCCCGGTGTCCAGGATAAAGACGGTGACGCCTTTGCCTTTGATGCCCTGCCGGTGCGCTTCCTCGATCCCGCTCAACGCCGGCCACCTGTGTTTGGTGCGTGGCAGGTGCGCGTATTGCCGGCCGTGTTCCGGTGTGGGCATCGACATTTCGAGATTAGGCAAGATCAGATAGTCCGGGTCTAGCAATGCTTTCGCCGCGCGTGTTTGATGGTCGCTGCTGGTCTTGATGACGTACGCGTCAAGGTAAGACAGTGTTTCGAAGCTATGTGCTTCGCCCGGAGCCCCCTCACAAGGCTGGACCGGCGTCAGCCCCAGGTCGGCCAGGCGCTCGGGCATGGTGGTTTTGTCCACCGCGGCAACCAGGCTGGCACGCGCTTCCACCGCCGAACCATACTTTCGCTGAGTTTCATCGATGCGAGGCTGCCGGCGCAGCGCAATAAATTTACCGCTCATAAATGTCCGATTGTCTGACGACGGTTGCTGGATGACGGTTGCTGAATGACGGTTGCTGGATCGCAGTGGCAACGCGTTGCCTACCCCCATTGTGCCACAGCGAACACACTGATTCAAGCGTGCTTGCCTGCAATTGGTGCAACTCAGTGTTTGGCAAACTCAACCTCTTCAGCAGACAATAGCTGACAGAATAGTTCAAGAAGAAATCGGTGCCCTATGAATTCGGTTTCACCTGCTGTGAATCGTGGTTTTTGGCTGGTGCTGGCCGCGGCTTTTTGCTGGGGCACAACAGGCACGGCGCAGGCGTTTGCGCCGGCCGGCGCCACACCGTTAGCCATCGGTGCGCTGCGGCTGCTGGTTGGCGGCAGCGCGCTGCTCTGCTTTGCCGTGGGGCGACGCCAGTTGCATTGGCGGGGCTGGCCACCCGCAGCGACGGCCACTGCCATCGGTGCGATCGCTGCTTATCAACTGTTTTTCTTTGCGGGCGTAGCGCGCACCGGCGTGGCAGTTGGCACGGTCGTCGCCATTGGCAGCGCGCCGATGCTGGCCGGGCTGATTGGTCTGGCGCTGCTTGGCGAGCGTCCTACACGGCGCTGGTTGCTTTCGACGCTGCTGGCGGTGGCAGGCTGCACCCTGCTGATCGCTACGGGTGGCGACCTTCGGCTCGACGGTGCAGGCATTCTGCTTGCCATTGGCGCGGGCGCCGCCTACTCCCTCTACACGATTGCCTGCAAAGAGCTGCTGCGCGTCCAGCCGCCGGACGCGGTCACCGCGGTTGCCTTTTTTGGTGGGGCGTTGTTGCTGGCGCCGTTGCTCTTTTTTGTCGATCTCGCATGGTTGGCGCAGCCGCGCGGCATCATGGTGGCGCTGCAGTTGGGATTGATAGCGACGGCGCTGGCTTATATGCTCTTTATCCGCGGGCTGATGACACTGCCGTCTGCCACCGCAGTGACGCTGGCGCTAGCCGAGCCGTTGACCGCGGCCACACTCGGCGTTCTTATCCTTGGCGAGCAGCTCACCTTGCCCGCGCTGGGTGGCATGGCGTTGATCTTTGCCGGGTTATTTGTGTTATCTGTCCGCACCCGCCGCCAACCACCGGCGCTTGCCGCCGCGCACCAGACGACAACCTCGACGCACTGAGCATCCATCTCTGATGATTCGCTTACTCGGCGCCGGCTTGCTTGCCGCACTGTTTTTCAGCAGCACTTTCATTCTTAACCGTTCGATGAGTCTAGAGGGCGGCCATTGGGTGTGGTCGGCTAGCCTGCGCTATCTATGGATGACCGTGTTCCTGGTCGCGGGCCCGCTCCTCGTCGGTCGCGGCCGGCTTCTGCTCGACGCGCTGCGGCTGTTCCGGCGTCACTGGCTCTTTTGGCTGGTGGCCGGCGCCATTGGCTTTGGCGTCTTCTATGCCGGCGTCACCTTTGCAGCCTCTTACGCGCCGGCCTGGGTGGTGGCGACGACCTGGCAGGTCACTGTGCTGGCCTCGCCTATCATCCTGTTTGCCTATGGTCATCGCGTGCCGTTGCGCGGTCTTTTCTTCACTTCCCTGATTTTTCTCGGGATCCTCCTGGTCAATATTACGCAAGCAGACGCGACGAATTGGCGCGCCATGGTGCTGGGCGGGCTGCCGGTGCTGATTGCCGCGTTTGCCTACCCCATTGGCTTGCAGATGGTGTGGGAGGCGCGCACTGGTGGGCACACAAACATTCCCTACATTGTTGACCCGGTGCTGGGCGACAGTTTTGCGCGCGTGTTGCTGCTGACGCTGGGCGCGCTGCCTTTCTGGCTCATCACGATTGTGGTGACACAGCCACCGCCTCCCACTGCCGGACAGTGGGCAAGCACCGCACTGGTGGCGCTCCTCTCTGGGGTGATTGCCACCAGCCTCTTTGTCTATGCTCGCCACCTGGCGCGCAATGCCTATGAGCTGGCCGCGGTGGACGCCACCCAGTCGGCCGAAGTGATTTTTGCGCTGATCGGCGAAACTCTCCTGCTCGGCGGCGCGCTGCCTAGCCTGCTGGGCAGCGCCGGCATTGGACTGACCATTCTGGGTCTCATCCTCTATTTGCTGGCGCAAGGGAAGCGCCAGCCCACGCGAACGTAAGTAAAAAAACCGACCTTTTCGGAAAAGCCTGGCTTTTACAGTAGCTTCGTGTAGCCAAAATAAGCCACAAGAGTAGCCAGTTAAAACTACCAAAAAATATCTGTCTGTCCACTTGCCAATCCTTGACGGATTCTGCAAATCCTCGTATAGTGCAACGCAGTTACAGGATAATTAAACAGACGCAATAAAGAATGGATGGCCTAGATTGATGAATGGGAAAAATCTTGTCGTAGCCGACAACACGGTGGTGCGAATCGAGTATTCGCTGGCGCTGAACGATGGTGATGTCATCGACAGCTCGGTGGAGGATGGCCCGCTGGAATTTTTACAGGGTGCAAACGAGATCATCCCTGGCTTGGAAGCTGCGCTCTATGGGATGAGTGTAGGCGAGCAGAAAAATATCGTCGTGACGCCTGATCTTGCGTATGGCGAGTATAACCCTGAAGACTATCAGCTTGTGCCGCGGGACGCGTTTGAAGATGATGCTGAATTAGAACCGGGCATGGCAATTGAATTTGTCGATGAAGAGAGCGGTGAGGCGGTCGAGGGATTCATTAGTGAGATTCAACCGGACGGCATCGTTATCGATTTCAACCATTGGCTTGCCGGTGAAACGCTTTATTTTGATGTAAAGGTGGTCGGTGTGCGGCCAGCGCTGCCGGAAGAGATCGAGCATGGTCACGCGCATGTCGATGCGCATGACGCGTGATGGCTGAGACTCCCTGCTGGTGAGCCATATTAATGCTCAATAAGGCAGAGATAAAGTGAAAAGTAAATAAAAAAGGCGTCGAGCCAGCTCGACGCCTTTTGCATACCTGGTAAAGTCTAAGCTTTTTTCTTCAAGACGGGGAGTCCATTCTTGCTTTCCGATGGCTCGTAACCATCCGGCACCTTTTCGAGCGCCCCATCCTTCACTTCTTTCGCAAAGAAGTAAATGGTCTGCTGCTGACCATTCTTCAGTGTGGTAACACGGGCATGCAGATAGTAAGTGTTACCTTTTGTATTGGTGAAGGCGAATGCTTTCATATCTTGTGTCTCCTTTACAGTGTACGTTCTAGGAATTTCACCTGCGTCTGGAGGTCGCTGGCAGGTCAAGGCATCCAGGAGGGCTACCCGCTCCTCTTGCGTACATTCTAGCATGACTTCTCCAGAGAGAAAAGCCTTTTTCAGTCTGGAAACCGACGAATAGTGCACGATTCCACTGGAAATTGTCTCTTTTTCCACGCTTTACTGCTCGGCGGGCAATAAGTAGGCGTTTTCGCGCAAAAACTGTACGTACACAGGTTGGTCAACTGCATAGAGATCACTTTCTGACGGGTCGTGGCGCACAGCGAGCAGCGGTTGCCCGTCGACGACAACATCGTATTCCGCGAGGCTGCCAAGATAAGAGGTGCGTACAATCACGCCTGGCCATGCCGTCGCGCCGTGATCCGGCCTGGTGGGGAAGAGGTGGATCGATTCGGGTCGCACCATCAGCAACGCTTCGCTGGCGGCAGTTGTAGCGGCATCTGCCTCGCCTGCGGCTTCGAGCGTCTGCTCGAAGAGTCTGATCTGCCATCCAGCCGCTGTGCGCTCCAGCACCTGGACGGGTAAAAAATTGGCGCGACCGATGAAATCCGCTACGAAGCGATTGTGAGGACGCCGGTAAATCTCCAGCGCAGTCCCGATTTGTTGCACGCGCCCGCGATGCATCACCACAATCTGGTCGGAGAGCACCATGGCCTCGTCCTGATCATGCGTGACGTAGACGCTGGTAATGCCGAAATCCTGCTGAATGCGCCGGATCTCGGTGCGCATCTGCACACGGAGCTTGGCATCGAGGTTGCTCAGCGGCTCATCAAAGAGCAACACCTTTGGCTCCATCACCAGGGCGCGCGCCAGCGCCACCCGCTGTTGCTGCCCGCCGCTCAACTGATTGGGCGCGCGGTTTTCCAGCCCGGTCAGCTCGGTCAAATCCATGACGGTGGCGACCTTGCGACGCACTTCTTGCGCGCTAAGCCGTTTGATCTTAAGCCCGTAAGCAATATTTTCGTAGACGTTCAGGTGGGGAAAGATCGCATAGCTCTGAAAGACCATCGCCATGTCGCGGCGATTGGGCGGCAATTCGTTGATCTCTTGCCCATCGAGCACGATGCGGCCATGCGTCGGGAACTCGAAACCGGCAATAAGCCGCAAGGTGGTCGTCTTGCCACAGCCGGAAGGGCCAAGCAGGGTGACAAACTGTCCCTGTTCAATTTGAATCTCCACGTCATCGACGGCGCGCACTTCGCCGCTGCCATCGCGCGCTGGAAAATGTTTGCTGATGTGATCCAATTCCAAGAACACGAATTGATTCTCCTTCGACAGGATAAAATAGATGCGGAGTAACGGTTTAGCCGCCGATGGTCAAATCGACATCCTGGCTGGCCCCGTAGGTGCGCTTCAACCACAGGCTCATCAGGCCGATGGCGACCAGAACAATCGCGATCAGGATCACCGAGTAGGCCGCAGCGATGCTCATGCCGCCCTGCTCCACTTCGCTCAGGATCCAGACGGTGAGGATCGGCCACTGGGCTGTGGTCAGAAAGATCACGGCGGAGAGGCTGGTCATGTGGCGAGCAAAGGCAAACACCAGCCCCGCAAAAAACGCCGGCAGGATGAGCGGCAGCGTCACGTTGCGAAAGGTGTATTGCGCGTCGCCACCCAGGATATTGGACGCCTCCTCGATCGATGGGTCGATCTGCTGTAAAGACGCCACACCCGCCCGCACCGACGCCGGCAGGCTGCGCACCGCGTACGCGGCCACGATGATATAGGGCGTGCCAATGAGCGTCAACGACTCCCCGTAGAAGAGCAGCGACGCGCTGAGCACAGCCGCGGCCAGCCCGATCCAGAAGCGCGCGCGGCTGCGCAGCCGCTCCACAGCAAAGATCGCCATGGTCAGAAAGGTATAGCCGAGGATGGCCAGGGTCGGTTGCATAAAGAAGGTGATAAACGCGCTGAACTTGACCACCAGCTTAGGCAAATTTGCGCCTGGCAACTGCCGGCCCCAGCGCGCCAGCGGTTCGGTGATCGAGGGGCTGAGGTTGTAGGCCAGCATCGCCAGCGCCATCGAGACAAAGAGAAGCGCCACCGTGACGCGATGACGGGGTTCAGCAAAAGCGCCGCCCGCCACGGCCAACAAGAGAAATCCCCCCATTAACAGATAACGCCATCCGGTCTCGTCAAGGCCGAGCAAAACAGGCAGCCAATTTAAGTAGTAGCCGCCAGCAGTGGCTGCCACCACCAGCAGCACCACGGCCCAGCCGCGCGTTGTCGCACGCGTCGCCAGATAACCGACCAGCAGGGCATAGACCAGCAAAATGGCATACCACGGCGCACCGATAAAGGCGACGATGTAGCCGATGCCCAGGATCGTACCGGGCACCGCGCCGCCCAGGTTCGAGACGAAATCCAGCGTCTGCTTGCCGGCAAAGGTGCGCCGCACCACGAGGAAGGCGATCACCACGCCGATCACGCCGGCCAGGGGCGTCGCTACCGCGGAAAGGAAGGTCGTCGACAGGATGGCGTTCAACCCACGCGTCAGCGCCGTGGCATAGTTGCCCAGGAAAAGTTCGTTGTTGATGCCCCACAGCTTGGTAAATGACCCCCAGAGGATCGTGAAGTAGAGCATCAGGACGAGCACCAGCGTCAACAACGTGAGGATGATAAACGTCCAGCGCGTGACCGGCTCTTTTACAAAGATGCGCCCGGTGGTGGGTTTGCCCGTCACCGCCACATAGGAGCGCCGGCTGATGTAATAGCGCTGCACCAGAAAGACGGTGAGCGTGGGCAACAACAGCACCAGCGAAAGCGCGGCGCCTTTCTGCTGGTCGAACTGGCCGTTGACCGCCAGATAGATCTCAGTGGAGAGCACGCTGGCATTGCCGCCCAACAACAACGGGTTGCCCAGGTCGGCGAGCGACTCGACAAAGAGCAGCAGAAACGAGGCCGCGATGCCCGGCGCCAACAGCGGCAGCGTGATCGTGCGGAAGATGTGGAACTTGCTGGCGCGCAGGCTAAGCGCGGCCTCTTCCATCGATGCGTCGATCCGTTCCAGCATGGCGCGGATGATCAAATAGGCCACGGGAAAGAAGGTGATGACTTGGACAAAGATCAGCCCATCCAGCCCATAAATGTCGTTTGTGTCTGGCCCAAAGCGGATGCCCAGCAATTGCCGCGTGACCAACCCGTTGCGCCCAAACAACAGAATAGCTGCGATCGCGATGGCAAAGGGCGGCGAAATGGTGGGCAGCAGCGTCACCACATGCACCAGGCGTCCGAAAGGGAAATTGCAGCGCACCAGCGCGTAAGCAAAGATAAAGCCCAGGATCGTGCCGCCGGTGGCAGCCCCGATGCCCATGATCAGTGTGTTGTAGATCACTCTCCAGAGATACGGGCTGTAGTAGGGATCGACAAACTGGGCAAAATATTTCAGGCTGACCTGCCCCGTCACCGGGTCTAAAAAGCCTTGATAGATGACGAGTAAAAGCGGCAGCGCGACAAAAAGAAAGACGAACGAACTGACGGCCAGCAAGCCAACGGCCAGCACCGGGTCCTGGCCGATCAGACGCACTTCTTGCCAGCGCCGCCACAGGAGAGAGCGTTGTTTAGTCAGAGCTGCTGTCATGGGATTGGTTGGTGTGAGAGCAGATAAGGAGACAAGGAGACAAAGAGAGAAGGAGAAATTTCTCTCTCCCTCTCTCCTGTCTGCCGTGTGTTATTCCTTCAGGTCGTCTGCTGCGGCGATCTCGTTGGTGAATTTGTCGACGATGGCGCTCTTGTTGGAGCCACAGAAATCAAAGTCGTAGTCAATGAGCTTGACTTCGAGCAGTTCTGGGCGCGACGGTGTGGCGCCTTCCACTGTGGGCGCCTGGTAAGCTTCGTACTTCGGCCCCAATTCCTGTGTCGTGGGTTCCAAAGCCCAGTCGAACCATTTCTTGGCGGCGTCAAGATGCTTGGCGCCCTTGATGATGCCCATGCCGCCGATCTCGTAGCCCGTGCCTTCTTCCGGGAAGGTCAGCACCAACGGCGAGCCTTTTTCGATTTCGGCCACAATGTCGTGCGAGAAGACAATGCCAACCGCGGCCTCGCCTTGACCGACAAACTTAGCCGGCGCCGCGCCACTCTTGGTGAATTGCAACACCTGGCCCGCGTAGTCCTGGATGAATTTCCAGCCTTCTTCTTCGCCCTTGATCTGGAGGATCGTGCAGAGCGCCGTGTACGAAGTGCCAGAGCTGGACGGGTGCGCCACCATGATCTGTCCCTCGAACTCCGGCTTCAGCAGATCGTCCCAGCTGCGCGGCGGTTCCACGCCGGGGTTCTCGTCCAGCCAGGTCTGATTGGTGCCAAAGCCAAGCGAGCCGACATAGACGCCCGCCCAGAAGTTATCGGGATCCTTGTAGAGGTTCTGATCCTTCAAGTTCTTCATGTTGGGCGAATCATACGCTTCGAGCAGCCCTTCCTGCGTAGCCGCGATGAAACTGTCCACCGGGCCGCCCCACCAGATGTCAAACTGTGGGTTGTCCTTTTCATTGCGCAGGCGGGTGAGCGACTCGCCGCTGGACATGCGCACAAAATTGACGGTGATGTCTGGGTTGGCCTTCTCGAACTCCGACTTCATGCCTTCACACCACTGCACCTGCGGCGTGCACAGCACATTCAACTCGGTGCTGACGGCTTCGCTGCCGCCTGCACTGCCGGCGCTGCCAGAAGGCGCTGCCGGCGGCACCGGCGCGCACGCGCTCACTGCCAGCACGACCAAGATCAATGCCGCCGCGAGCGCCCAATACGAGCGCACTGAACGCATCATGAGAATGCTCCTTTCTGAGTTTGCTTAGATTGAATTGACAGGACGAAATTGACTGACGGAACGAACTGATGGAACGAACTGATGGGAGCCATCGCTCGGCGCTGTGTTCATTTAGAAATGGATAGGACGTTGCGTCGAAATTTCTGAATCAACACATAAACCGCCCACAGTATGACATCAATGACGATGCTTTGTCAAAGATTTTCCCATACTTTCTCGGCGTGCGCACGTCGCGCCGCGTCCAGCGCACGCTGAACCACCAACCCATCGTAGAAGCTGGCGGCATCGTCCAGCAATGTCTCTCCCATCGGCAGCGACATCGCTAATGTCTGCGCCAGATAATAGCTCCCCACAGTAAAGGGGCCTTGATTGGGCAGCGCCTCGACGACCGGCGGAGTGGTTTTTGGTCGGATCGGCTCCCAGGGCCCGGCAGGATAGGCGCCTTTCATCCCGAAGAGTTGATCCTGGCTGTCGAGTTGGAGCGCGCCCTCGGTCCCCACCACGAGGATCGACATGCCGTAGCCACCCGGCGTGATGCCGCTCACGGTGATGCTGCCGAGCGCGCCGTTGGCAAAACGCAGCAGCAGGTCCGCGTGATCATCGGCCGTGACCTGGCGCTGATAGCCGCTTTGCGGGTCGGTGCGATAGAGATGCCCGATCTGGATCTGCGCCGTGAGCGACTCGATGCGGCCAATCATCCAACGCGCCAGGTCAAGCAAATGGCTGCCCAGTGCACCCAACATGCCACCACCGCGCGCCGCGTCATTCCCCCACGACCATGGTTGCTTCGGATCGAGCCGCTCGCTGCCCAGGCGGTCGAAACGCGCCTGCAGCACGCTGCCGATGTAGCCTTCCTTGATAAGCTGGCGCATGTGCAGCCGCTGTGGGTGAAAGCGCAGTTCATGATCCATGATCGCCAGCCGCCCCGGCGCGGCCTGAGCCGCGGCCAGCATGGCCTCCGCCTCTGCCACGCTAAGCGCGGTCGGCTTCTCGCAGATCACATGTTTGCCGGCTGCCAGCGCTGCCACCGCGATTTCGGCGTGTAGATCAGGTGGGGTGCAAATGCTGACAATCTCGACGCTGTCGCTGGTCACCAACGCTTGCCAATCGTCGTAAACTTCCGGCAGGTGATGCGTCGCGGCGACGCGCTCGGCATTGGCGCGATGAGCGGACGCAATGGCGTGCGGCTTCAGCCCGCCAAGCCGAAAGACCGGGATCTGAACGCGATCACTCCAGCCACTGCCGACGAAGCCGACGCGCAAGCCTTCCGATGCAGACATCTGGAACTCCTTTCGTGCGGATGTTTAGTTCGTGGTGATGCTGCTATTCTATCATGCGGTTGCTGTCAGGAGAACCTGCTCCAGCTTTGGAATGATCAATTCCCAATCGTAATGGCTTTCTACAAAACGGCGCCCTTGCGCGCCCAATTGTCGGCGCAGCGCGCGGCTGCCCGCGGCGTCGGCCAACAGCCGCAGCACCGCGCTGGCAAACGCGTCCGGTGTATCGGCGAGCAGCATCTCCTGCTCGTTGCGCACGTCGATCCCTTCGACGCCCAAGGTGGTGCTGACAATCGGCGCGGCGCACGCCATCGCTTCCAGCGCCTTAAAACGCGTGCCGCCGCCAACGCGCATCGGGATGACATAGGCGCCGGCATGCTGGATATAGGTGCGCGTATCCGCCACCGCGCCTGTCACATCAATAGCAGGATGATGGCGCAGTTCGTCCAGCCTCGGATGGGGGTTCATGCCGACGATTTGGAAGCGCGCCTCCGGCGCCCGGGCGATGACGCGCGGCAACACCTCGCGGCCAAACCAGAGCGCGGCGTCGATGTTCGGGCGATAGTCCATCTTGCCGGTGAAAACGATCGCTGGCGCGGGCGGCGGCGCAGGCTCAAGCGGTCGATAAATGTCAAGATCGATGCCATTGGAGATCACCGTGATCGGCGTCTGGGCGCCGAGCGCAAGCAGCGCGCGCCGGTCCGCGTCGCTGACCGCCACCACGCTATCGCTCCCGCGCACCGCCGATGCTTCGTAGCGGCGCAACTTGCGCCACTGGATCAGGCTGTAAATGGCCGCGGGCCAGCGTCGTGGGCGGCGCAAATCGGTGAGCGCATTACGCTTCTGCAGCAGATACTCACAGTTGTGATTGTCGAAGATGAGCGCGGGCCGCTGCGCGCTGCGTCGCCTTCCGGCCACGGCCAGCCCATACTGCGCCAGCTCGATCCCCTCGATCTGCACCACGTCGTAGCGTGTTCGCTGCACCCAACCGCCGATGAGGGCGTGCATCAGCGGGCTTTCCAACCGCAGTCCCATGTCGGGCGTTGTTGTGCTCAAGGTGGTGCGGATGCGATCCTGCACCGTCCGCATTGGCTGGGCAACGCCGGCGACGCGGCGACACAGCGTCAACAGTGGGTTGTCGGGCGCCAGGTCTTCGCCAGGCGCAAGGAAGGTCAGCAGATCCACGGTGTGTCGCTGCGCCAGGCCGCGGATTAAATTGTAGTTGCGGATCGTTGTGCCCTGGCGTGGCGGGTAGGGCAACTGCGGGGTGACGATAAGGAGCTTCACAGCCCTTTTTCCGGCGTCGTGGCCGTGGGCTGCTGTGAAGATGCGCGCCGTGGCTCGGCAACTTTACGATAGACATCGAGCGTGCGATGGGCTGCGCGTTCCCAACTGAAGACGCGGGCGCGCTGCAAGCCTTTTTCGCGCAACTCGGTGTGCAGCGCGTCGTCGTTCAGCAAGCGCTGCATGGCGACGGCCATTTCTTCTGGGTCCCCTGGATCGACGAGCAATGCGGCGTCGCCGACGACTTCGGGCAGGCTGCTGATATTGCTGACAATGGTCGGTGTGCCACAAGCCATGGCTTCTAGCGGCGGCAAGCCAAAACCCTCATAGTGAGCCGGATGAATGTGACAGCGCGCGGCTACATAGAGTTGATGCAACGCTTCGTCGGACACGCGCCCCAGGAAGTGGACGTGTGCGCCAAGGTGGAGTTTTTCGACAAGTTCGAGTGTTTCTTCGTATAACCAGCCTTTGCCGCCAGCAATTGCCAGCGCCACATCGCCCGGCGCATATTTGTCACGCAGATGGGCAAACGCACGCAATAACCCGTTGATATTTTTGCGCGGTTCAATCGTGCCGACGCAGAGAATAAACCGTTCCGGCAGATGATATTGCGCACACACTGCACGGCGCGTCTCCGGCAGCGGCAGTGGTTTGAATATAGGGTTGGCGGCCTCGTGGATGACAGTCACCTTGTCGGGCGGCGCGCCAAGTTGGGCGATCAAGTCCTGGCGTGTAAACTCGCTCGGCACGATGATATGCGCAGCATGAACGACCGCCTTGTCGATCTGGCCATAATACTCGGCGCTGACGGTGGTGAGAAAGTGCGGATAATGCAGAAAGGCCAGGTCGTGGACGGTAATCACCGACTTGATCGGCGAATAGAAAGGTGGAATGAAATCAGGGCTGTGCAGCAAATCGAGGCGAAAACGCAGCAACTCTGCCATCAATATCGGCTGTTCGAGCCGGTGATGGACGGGCGCATAGAGCGTGGCGCGCCGAAAATTACGCTGCTGGATCAACGCGGCGCGGTGTTTACGGTGCTGAAAAATCACAAACTCGTCTTCGCTGTCGAGTTCTGCCAGGGCTTGCAGTAGATGCCAGGTGTATCTACTGATGCCGGCTGGCTGATAGTACATGAGTCGGGAATCGACGCCAATACGCATACAGACTCGGTGGCGAACAAGGCGGCAGAAGTTGATAAATGCAAGCATGCGCGCCATGCGCTACTGCGCCGCGCATTGTAGCAGCCGTTGCAGGCATCGGCAAACTTGCGGCGGCCTTCAGATAAAATGCACCCTTTGATCCGAGGGGCGTTTGAGTTGCTGGCGTCACGATGGTATACTTTGCATCGACATTGTTTGCACACAATTTGCTGCGATCGGGACAGTCTTACATAAGATGCAGGTGCTATGGATCTAACACAACTTGCCCAGATGGTGACCTGGCTCGATGAAGAGCACCGGCGTGATCGCGCCGAGATCGCGCGGCTTCAGCAGCGCATCGAAGCCCAGTCCAGCGATATTATCGAGCAGGCGCGCCGCATTCAGGAGTTGGAAGGACGCTTGGCCAGCACGCAAGCGCAATTCTCCCGCTTCAACCAGGTTGAACAGGCAATTCAGAACACCAAAACTGAGTTGGTTGGCCTGGTGGAACGCGCCTATGAAGAACGCGTTTCCGGACAGCGCGAAATTGAACGCGCACGCATGAGCGACCGCGAGATGCTCAGCCGCGAGATCAGCGAGGTGCGCCGCGAACTGCCACGGCTTGGCCGCCTGGAGGAAGCGATCCAAGTGCGCTCCACCGAAGATGATCGGCTCGGCGAGTTGATCATGAGCATGCGCAACCAGATCGGCAGCCTCTCCAAAGAAATCGAAGAGCGCACGCGCCAGATTCCCTTTCTGGTGGAGCAACGCACCAGCGACACCAAGCGCATTGCTCAGTTGCAACAAGAGACTGTTGAGCTTTTCAAGCGCACCGAAGCCACGGCCGGGCGCATCCCGCTGTTGGATGAGAGCATCCGCAAAACAGCCGGCGAGATCGAAAAGCTGCCGCCAATGGTGGATCAACTGCGCGACGAACAGGTCAAGTTTATGGAGCGCACCCGTATCATGGTCGTCGACCGCGAGCAGGTGCTCACCCGCTGGCAGGAAACGATCGACGAGCAGAAAACGGTGATTGCGCAGGCGTATGAGCGGGTGCAGAATTTTGCGCAGCAGATCGACATCAGCCGCCGTGCCGTGGCGGAAATGCAGGAGTTCAAAGACCTGATTTTGCGCGAGCAGGGGCAGGTGGCCGAATTGCAGCGCCTGGCTGAAGAACGTATTCGTCGCGAGATGGATGAGTTCCGCGAAGATTACGAACGCCGGCGCCGCAAAGGCGAGCTGCGCCAGGAGCATCTGTGGGGCGAGCAGGAGAAGTACAACAAAGAAGTCGTCGAGCGCTTCCCACCGCTGCAACATGACCTCAAGATGATCGAGGCGCTGGTCGATCAGGTGTGGAAGTTGCAGGAGACGTATGGCGCCTACTTTACCGCGATGGCCGATTCCTGGCTCGACGGCATGCAGAAAGTCATCAAAGACCGCGACGAAAAAATGCGCGCGATGGAGGAAGCCTGGCAACGCCAGCGTCGCAACGCAGAACTGTTTGCCGCGCAAGGCCAACAACGACGCACCGCCGGCATCATCACGGGCGAGGCGCCAGGCAACGGCCAGAAGAGCTAGTGAGCTAGAGATTAGAGATTAGAGATTAGCGGACCGTCCTCAGCCTCCAGTCTCTAATCTCCAGTCTCTAATCTCCAGTCTCCAGTCTCTAATCTCCAGTCTCTAATCTCCAGTCTCCAATCGCTATGCACATCATCGGCACCGCTGGACACGTCGACCATGGGAAATCCACCCTGGTGCGTGCGCTGACCGGCATCGATCCTGACCGGCTCAAAGAAGAAAAAGCGCGCGGGATGACAATCGATCTGGGCTTTGCCTGGATCGAACTACCCGACGCGGCCGGCGTTACTCACAACGTGGGCATCGTCGATGTTCCCGGTCACATTGATTTCATCAAGAATATGCTGGCCGGCGTCGGCGGCGTCGACGCGGCGCTGCTGGTCATCGCCGCGGATGAAGGCGTTATGCCCCAGACGCGCGAACATCTTGCCATTCTCGACTTGCTGGCTGTGCCCGCGGCCGTAGTCGCGCTCACCAAAGTTGATCTCATCGACGATCCCGAATGGCTCGAACTGGTGGAGCTTGACGTTGCCGACTTGCTCTCGACCACACACTTGCGCGCAGCGCCGATCGTGCCGGTCAGCGCGGTCAGCGCCGCGGGTCTGGAGACACTGAAGCGCACGCTGGCGACCTTGCTTGCCAACCTGCCGCCGCGCCGCAATCGCGCGCGCCCGCGCCTGCCCATCGACCGTATCTTCAGCCTCAGTGGTTTTGGCACCGTCGTCACCGGCACGCTGCTGGACGGCGCGTTCAGCGTGGGCGAAGCCGTCGAGATTTTGCCTGCACAGCGCACCGCGCGCATTCGCTCGCTGCAAACTCATCGGCGCCACGTGGAAAGCAGCCTGCCTGGGAGTCGGCTTGCCATCAATCTGACCGGTGTGGGCACGGACGAGTTGCGACGTGGCGACGTCGTGGTCAGACCCAACACGCTGGCGTCCACTGTGCTGGTCGATGTCAGCTTTCGCCTCCTCGCGGATGCGCCGCGCCCGCTGAAACACAATCAGCCGGTGGATCTCTTCGTCGGCGCGGCCGAGATTCCTGCTGTTGCTCGGCTGCTCGGCGCGGAGACGCTGGCGCCAGGACAGGAAGGCTGGCTGCAACTGCGTCTGTCGCGGCCCGCGGTCATGGTCGCTGGCGACCGCTTTATCTTGCGCCAGCCCAGCCCCAGCCTGACACTGGGGGGCGGGGTGGTGCTCAGCCCGCAGCCCCAGCGCCGTTGGCGGCGTTTTGATCCCAAATCATTGGCGCGGCTGGCAACGCTGGCGCACGGTCTGCCCGACGAAATTCTGCTGCAGACGCTCGAACGCCTCCGCCTGACCTTGCGCAAGGATTTGCTCGCGGCTGCGGAGCTGGACCCCGTCGCGGGCGCCGACGCGCTGGCCGAATTGCGCCGCCAGCAGGCATTGGTGGAAATCGCCGCGGGCGACGAGCCTGTCATGCTGAGCCTGAACGCCTGGCGGCAACTCGTCGACGGGCTGACCACACGCGTCACCGCGTTTCATCGCCAATTCCCCCTGCGCCGCGGCCTGCCGCGCAGCGCCGCGCGCAGCCTGCTTCAGACCGTGTTGCCAGGCGTCACCCTTTCCGTGCGTCTCTTTAACACGCTGCTGGAAGAATTCGCCCGGCGCGCTTTGCTGGGCAACGATGATGCCAGCGTGTATCTGCTGGATTTTGCGCCGGCGCCCACCGCAGCCCAGCAACAGGCTATCGATCAGTTGTTGGCTGCCTTTGCCGCCGCACCCTACGCGCCGCCCATTCAGCAAGATGCGCTGCGCATCCTCGGCGGAGATGCAGATCTGCTTGACTTTCTGCTGGAGCAGGGCGTGCTGACGCGGCTGAGCAACGATGTTTTGCTGCGCGGCGAAGATTTTGCCGGCATGGTGGCGCAAATCGCAGCTTATTTGCAGGAGCACGACCGCGTCACCCTGGCCGAAGTGCGCGACCTTTTTCAGACCAGCCGCAAGTATGCGCAGGCAGTGCTGGAGGAGATGGACGCGCGGCGGATGACGCGGCGCGAGGGCGATGCGCGAGTGCTGCGCTAAGCTGAATCGATGCGTGCGCGCTTGTCTGCTCCGCGTCCTGGTGTGCGGCAGGGTCTGGTTTTACGCCTGAGGATGCCGGACTGCGATCTCGTGCAGAATTGCCATCATGATCAGGCCGGCGACCATAAATGGGCCGATGATCGCAAGCGAGGTGAGATCGGCCAGCGCGCCCGCCAATCCAGGCAACACGCCGATGCCAAAGCTCGCAGCCGCGACCTGAAAGCCGATAGCGTTGTTGGCGTCCGCATTGCCCAGGCGCAGCGGTGTAGCCGTCGTCAACAGCGGGAAGACAGGCGCCAGCGCAAAGCCGAGGATGAGCAGCCCGGCAAAGCCCACCCAGTTGACAGGATTCCACCAGAACAGCGCCGCGGCCAGGATCGCGGTCACGGCCATGGTGCGAATCGTGGCGACAACGTCAAAGCGATCGGCGATAATGCCGAAAAAGACGCGCCCCGCGGTGAAACTTCCCCAATACAGGCCGGTGATCAGGCCCGCCACCTCCGGCGACGCGCCGCGCAACTCGGTGAAGATTGAATAGCTCCAGTTCCCCGCGGTGACCTCGATGCCGGCGTAAAAGAAGAAGATCGCAATGTTGACCCAGACGATGGGCCGCGCCAGAGTGGCGAACGCGCTGTGCTGGCCGGTGGAAGTCTCCATCTCGATTTCCTCGGCGCGCATCTGCCACTCGCCCGCGCGCACAAAGACCACCAGCCCCATTGTCACCTGCAGGATTGCCACGATCACATAGCCCCAGCGCCAGGCGATGCCCAGGCTGAACAGCGCGGTCAGCATGATGGGCGAGATCGTGGCCCCCAGGCCAAAGCTGGCGTGGAGCCAGCTCATCAGCCGCGGGCTGCGCACGCGCATGGCAAAGAAGGTGTTCATGCCGCCGTCGATGGCGCCGCTGCCCACGCCAAAGATGAAAGCCGCGCCCACCAGCACCGTCCATTCCGGCGCCAGCGCAATGCCGAGCAACCCCACTGCACGCACAACGCTGCTGACAATGAGCAGCGTTGAAATCCCAAACCAGCGGATCAGCCGCCCCGTGTTGAAACTGGTGAACAGAAAGCCGATGGTCGAGACGAGCAGCATCGTGCCCATCTGCGCGTTCTGCACCCCGAAATCCTTCATCATCGACGGCCAGGCGACGCCGAGCATTCCATCGGGGAAGCCCAGAACCAGGAAGATCAGATAGGCGATGATGATGACCGAAAGAGTCGTTGTGGGGAGATGGCGCTTTGAGCTGGCAGCTTGCATGATGAAAAGGAATCCCATCTTGTTGCATCGCACGTGCAAACATGTAGATGCTGAGAGTTGAGTAAGCACCCATTGTACCTCGCGCCGGTGGGGGTTGCAGAAAGGTGAAGCTTCTCTGCAGCGAATTCAAGGGAAACAAAGGCTCTGTATTTTACGCCTTTGCCTCCCTTTTGCGTTAAAGGCGATTATGGGGGTGGGGCAGGCTATCAGCCCGACAACCTTGCATTACCGAGCCAGGGGCGTCAACCAGCCGTAGACTGGGCCGCCCGAGCTCTGCAAGATAATGGAAGCGCCGTTGGGCTGATCGCCCGACCTCCTGTCGGCCTGCCAAATTTTGAGGAGACGCACTTCTGCTTGTGGTATGATACAGAAAAGGCCAACTACACAGGAGGTGTTGCATGAGCATCCGATCGATCTACGAAGGCAGCGTTATGCTGGAGCTGGCGCGCACACTCACCGAACTCCAGCAGCAGATCATCCTGTCGCTGCGCGAGCGCGGGCCGGGTCTGCTGCTGGAGATCGCGGTGCGCGTCCTCAAATTTCCCGATGAAGTGAACGCGCCGCTCGCCGATCTGCGCGCCAAACGGCTGGTCACGACGACGGAGTTCTCCGGCGGCTCCTTCGGCAACGAGCTTTTTGCGCTGACGCCGCAGGGGGAGCAGATGGCGCTGCTGTTGCGCGACGAAACCTTTTTGAAGCGGCTGCAACAGGCGCGCCAGATTGAAGCGCCGGCCGCGGCCGCGCAAAGCAGCGCGGCGCCCGCGCCCGACCCGCGGCGCAAAGAGGCTGAGCTGCTGCAATCGCTGGGCGATATGGCGCGCGCGCGCGGCGACTTTGCCCAGGCCGCGACCTATTACGAACAGGCGCTGGAGGCGACGCGCAAACTCGGCGCGTAACTACTGATCGCTAGGCTAAACACTGATGCGGAACATCTTCCAGGAAGCTCCGAAGACTTCACTGCAGAAAGTCGAGGAATCTGCCACAGAGAACGCAAAGAGCACGCAAATAGCACAAAGAGCAACTTTCTTTCTCTAGGCTCTTTGCGTTCTCTGTGGCGAATCAGCCGCATCTTGACCCACCGCACTTTATCCCGCCCCCGCGCACTTTTATCGGCCGCGGCGACGACCAACAGCAGATCTTGCAGCGGCTGGCCGGCCAGCGCGGGCTGCTGATCCAGGGCGTGAGCGGCGTCGGCAAGAGCGCGCTGGCGTGGGAGACGGCGCGCTGGCTGGTGACGCGCGGCCGCGTGGCGCCGGAACGGGTCTATTTTGTCTCGCTCAACAACCTGCACACGGCCGACGACGCGCGCGCGGCGTTGGCCACTGCGTTAGGGGTGCAGGTGGGGGCGCTGGCGTCCGAGGCAGCGGAGCGCGCGCTGCTGGCTGCGCTGCCCGAGCACGCGCTGCTGGTGCTGGACGAGGCGGAAGGCGTGGTGCGCGCGGGTGGGCTGGCCTTGCGCCGGCTGCTCGAACGGCTGCTGCAAGCGGAGGCCAGCCCGCGTGTGTTGGTGACCTCGCAGAGCGACGTGGCGAGCGCCTATCTGCCTGTCTACACGCTGCAACGGCTGCTGCCCCAGGCCGCACTTGAGCTTTTTGCCACCACCGCCAACCTGACCGCGCAGGAATGGGCCGCGCTCGACCATGATGACCTGGCCGCGGTGCTCGGCTATGTGGATCGCGTGCCGCGCGCGGTGGATCTGGTGGCGCGCGCCTGGCGCAAGGCGCGCAGCCTCGACCTCAAGCCGTTGTTGGCCGAGCTGGCCGCGCGCCACGACGCGGTGATGGTCGACCCCAACTATCCCGATGAAGTGAAAAGCGTCACCGTGGGCATTGCGCTTGCCTACGACCGGCTGCGCGGCCGCAGCGTGGCCGCGGCCGCGCTTTTTCTGCGTCTCGGCCTTTTTGCGGGCGGCCTGCCCGAAGCCGGCGTTGCCGCGATCTTTGGCGCGGACGCGCGCACGTTGGTGACCTTGATCCAGGATGATTCGCTGCTCGAACGCCCGTGGCCCGATCTGCTCTATCTGCCCACGCCGCTGCGCCTCTTTGCCATGCGCACCCTGGGCGCCGCGGTGGAAGGCGAACGCGCGCAGTGGGGCGAAGCCGCGCTGCGCTTCTACCACCGGCTGGAGGACGAAGCGGGCGACGGGCACGCGGACCAACTGGATCGCGAGCTCCGGCGCGCCGGCGACGCGATGGCCGCGGTGATCGACCGCTACCGCCACGAGCTGGCCTCGATCGAGGCGTGGCTGGACTGGGCCTACGCGGCTGAGCCGTGCCAGGGCGAGCGGCTGCGCGGGCCGCGGTTGACCGCGCTGCTGGAGAACATCTACATGGTCACGGATCGACTGCGCGCCAGCCGCGCCCGGCTGGCTGCGGCGCTGGCCGCGGCGCGGCGTTGTCGTGACCGGCTGGGGGAAGCGAACGTGCAGAAGGCGTTGGGTGATCTGGCGCTGCGCGAGGCTGATCTGGGGGAGGCGCGGGTGCGCTATGCGGCGGCGCTGGCGATCTACCCGCAAATCGGCGACCGGCTGGGGGAAGCGAACGTGCTCAGCGCGCTTGCGCGGGTGGAATTGTTGGAAGGGAATCGCGAGCGCTCATTGCATCTCCTTGGCCGCGCCCTCGGCTTCTATCAATCCGTGAACGATCGCTACAGCATTGCTGCACAGCTCGCCAATTTTGGGCTGACGCTCCTGCGACAAGGGCGCCGGGAAGAGGCAACGCCCCTTCTACACCAGGCCGCCGATCTCTTTGCGCAGATCGACCTTCCACAGTACGCGCTCCAGTTGCGCAGGGCGGCCGGCCCTGAATCATAGCTTCGGTTCCACCGTAGAGTGAGAAAAATCGAAGGCGGCTGAAGCGGCTTTGGCGAATTCGGCAACAAACCTGCAAGGCTGTCTACCTTGCCACCTCTCCATGCGCCGCCGCATCCACCAGCCACGTCAAATTGCCGCGCACCAGGTTCACGCCCTGCACCGGGTAGCGGTTCGGGTCGTGTGGTTCCTCGTGCACTGCGCGCAGCGTGGCGGCCTTCTCTGCGCCGCTGACCAGGATCAGCACGCGGCGTGCGGCGTTGATCAGCGGATAGGTGAAGGTGAGGCGCGGTTGGCCGGTGGGCGCGGTCGTCGCGACGACCAGATGGCCGGTTTGATCCAGCGCCGGCGAAGCCGGGAAGAGGCTCGCCGTGTGGCCGTCGGCGCCCATGCCCAGCAGGATCAGGTCGAAGCGCGGGGTCTCACCCGTGCCGGCCGCAGGGTTGGGCGGCGTCAGCTCGCGCACCGTGCGCTCATAGGCGGCGGCCGCAGCGGCTGGGTCGGCTTCGCCCGCCATGCGCAAGACAAAGGCCGGCGCCATTGCCAGCCGGTCGAGCAGCGCGTGCTTTGCCATCCTGTAGTTGCTCTGCGGGTCGGTCGGCGGAACGCAACGTTCGTCGCTCCAGAAGATCTGCCAATGGCGAAAGTCCATGGCGGGATCGGTGGCGAGCAGCTCGTAGACGGCGCGAGGGGTCGACCCGCCGGCCAGCGCAATGCGAAAGAAGCGGCGCTGCCCGATCGACGCGGTGGCGGCTGCGGCGATCAGCTCGCAGGCAAGATGCGCCAGGTCGCCG
>JACSRH010000056.1 GCA_014879855.1 Caldilineaceae bacterium
AGCGCCGCCGAGCCACGGCTGAGCCTGGCGACCATCAGCGCGCGCATGGAGATGCCCAAGAGCACCGTCCATAACCTGCTCAACACGCTGCTCGCCCAGGGCTTTATCGAGAAGGTGGATGGCGACCACTATGCGCTGGGCGCCGCGCCGCTCAGCCTGACGCAGCGCATCCGCGTCAATGTCGAGGTGCGCGACCCGGCCGCGCCGCTGCTGCGCCATTTGGCCGACGTCACGCACGAGTCCGTCTATCTCACGGTGCTGGACGGCGACTTTGCGCTCTATATCTATGCGATCGAATCGCCGCAGCGGCTGGAAGCGCGCACCGCGGTCGGCGACCGGGCGCACCTGCACTGTACAGCGGTCGGCAAGGCGATGCTGGCGCATCTGGCGGAGGAGGAGTGCTCGGCCATTCTGGCGCGCCAGGGTTTGCCCGCGTTTACGCCGTTGACGATCACCGATGCGGCGCTGCTGGCCGAAGAACTGGCATTGACCCGCCGGCGCGGCTTCTCGATCGACTGTGAAGGCCACGAGCGCGGCGCCTACTGCATCGGCGCGCCGATCTTTGCCGCGCAGGGCACGGTGCTGGGCGCGTGCAGCGTCTCCGGCGTGGACCCGGAGATTATCGCGGGCCGCCTGGACGTGATCGCGCCGCAGGTTCTGCAGACCGCGCAGCAGATCTCGCGGCTGATGGGTTTTGTGCCGATGCGCCGGTCGGCTCATGCTGAATCGGCCCTGGGGGTGGGGATGCAGTTGTTTGACCTGGCCGCGGATCCTCAGGAGCAGCACAACTTGATCGAATCACTTCCCGTGCAAAATAGAAAGGACGCCGCTATGTCTCGCTCCTCCTTCACCCACCTCTGGCTGGAAGCGCCGCTTTCGGATGCTGTGCTGGCGCGGCTGCCGGCTGGCGTACAGGTGATCCGCGCCCTGCCGTTGCCGCCGATCTACGCCAATGCCGCGCCCGCGCAGGCGATGGTGGCGTCGTCGCTCTTGCGCTACGACGCGGCGGTGATGGACGCCTGCCCGCATCTGCGCCTCATCGCGCGCACCGGCATCGGCGTGGACAACGTGGATGTGGACGCGGCGACCGCGCGCGGGGTTCTTGTCGTCAACACGCCGGACGGGCCGACCGAATCGACCGCCGAGCACACCGTGGCAATGCTGCTGGCGCTGGCAAAGCGGCTCAAGCCGGGCATGGACAATCTGGTCGCCGGTCACTGGGGGCCGCGCACGGGCGTGCTGCTCGGCGATGAGGTGCAGGGCAAGACGCTGGGGCTGGTGGGCTTTGGACGCATCGGCCGCCGCGTCGCTGAGATCTGCCGGCTGGCTTTTCAGATGCGCGTGCTGGCCTGCGACCCTTATCTGAACGAAGCGGTGGCGGCTGAACTGGGCGTCACGCTGGCGCCGCTCGATGCGGTAATCCGGCAGGCCGATTTTCTCTCCCTGCACGCGCCGGCGACGCCCGAAACCATCGGTCTGATGAACGCCGAGCGCATCGGCGCCATGAAGCCGGGCGCCTATCTGCTCAACCTGGCGCGCGGCTCGCTGGTGGTGGAAGCCGCGCTGCTCGCCGCGCTCGAGCGCGGCCATCTGGCCGGCGCCGGGCTGGATGTCTTCGCCACCGAGCCGCCCGCGCTGGAAAACCGGTTGCGCACCCATCCGGCCGTCATTGCCACACCCCATGCGGCGTCGGTCACGCGCGAAGGGCGCCGGCGCATGGAGGAGATGGCGATGGAGCGGCTGCTCGCCTTCTTCCGCGGCGAGCGGCCTGCCGACATGGTCAATCCGGTGGCGTGGCCGGA
>JACSRH010000168.1 GCA_014879855.1 Caldilineaceae bacterium
GAGGTGGTCTACGAGACCTTCTCGGCGGACAAGGCAACCGTGCAGGTGCAGGGCGTCTCGATCCACCCCGGCAATGCCAAGGACAAGCTGGTCAACGCGCTCCATCTGGCCGCCAAGATCATCAATACGCTGCCGCAGGTGACGCTGACGCCGGAGACGACCGACGGGCGCCAGGGCTTTATCCACATCTACCAGATGAGCGGCGGCGCGGCCGCGGCCGAACTGAACTTCATCCTGCGCAGCTTTGAGCGCGAGGAACTGGCCGCGCAGGGGGAGCTGATGCAGCAGGTCTGCGCTACAGTGCAGGCGACCGAGCCGCGCGCGCACATCACCTGCACGATCACGCCGCAGTACCGCAACATGCGCTACTGGCTGGAGCACGACATGCGCCCGGTCGAGCTGGCGCGCGAAGCGTGCCGCGCCGTCGGCGTCGAGCCTTTCTCCCCGCCGATCCGCGGCGGCACCGACGGTTCACGCCTGACGGAGCTGGGCGTACCCACCCCGAACATCTTTACCGGCATGCAGCACATTCACGGGCCGCTGGAGTGGAACAGCGTGCAGGATATGGGCCGCGCCACCGAAGTTTGTCTCAAGCTGGCGCAACTCTGGGCCACGGCCGAGCTGGGCAAGTCTTGACAGGAACATGGATCAGGGGCGCCAACCGATCTGGATAGCGCTGTTGACTATACAAATGCCATCTAAAACCGCTTGTATGGAGACCCAACATGACCGTAGGAACCAGCGCAGGACCAAGAAAACCATCGTTTTTGGACAGGATGCTCGACAGCGTCGAGCGACTCGGCAACAAGGTGCCCCATCCGGTGCTGATGTTTGCCTATCTTATCGTCGGCATCACCCTGTTGTCAGCCATCCTGGGGTTGATGGGCGTCAGCGTCACCGAACAGGTTGCTGTGCCGGCGCCGGTGGAGGTGACGCCCGATTTCTATGAGGATGGCAGTGAATATACGCTCTCTGGCCTGGGAACTGAAGATGTGGCCTTCACGATCCAGGAACAGACCGTTGCCATCAACAGTTTGCTGAACATCGAAGGCATTCGCTTCATCTTTACTTCCTTCGTGCCCAACTTTCAAGCCTTTGGCGCGCTGGCGGTGACGCTCATCGCCATGATGGGCGCGGGCACGGCTGATGTCGCCGGGCTGCTGGCCGCCCTGATCCGCAAGCTGGTTCAGGTTGCGCCGCGGCCGCTGATTGCCTACCTCATCGTCTTTGTCGGCGTACTCTCCAGCGTCGCCTCAGACGCAGGCTACCTGATCCTGATTCCCTTGGGAGCGGCGGCCTTTCTGGCCGTGGGGCGGCATCCCATCGCCGGCCTGGCCGCGGGCTTTGGCGGCGTCGCCGCGGTCTTCATGGCAAACCTGGTGCCGACGCCGACCGATGCCATGCTCTTCGAGATCACCAACGAATCCATTGCGTTGGCTGGTGGTGCACCGATCTCGATCACGGCCGATTACTTCTTCCAGGTCGCCTCGGCCATTCTGATGACCATCGTCGTCGCGATCGTCATCGGGCGCCTGGTCGAGCCGCGCCTGGGCAAGTATGATCCGGCGTATGCCGGCGACCCCGATCATGCCGCCGCCGCCGACGAGGTCGATCCGGTTCTCGAAGCCAAAGGACTGCGCCGGGCTGGAATCGCCCTTCTGGCAGTGCTGGGCGTCGTCCTGCTGGCCACCCTGCCCCCGGGCGCGCCGCTGCGCGATGCTGAAACCGGCGCGATCATCGGCCAGACGCCCTTCATGGCCAGCCTGCTCTTCATTGTGACGCTCTGCTTCTTCATCCCCGGCGTGGCCTATGGCACGGCGGTCGGCAAGTACAAGCATTCCAACGACGTGATCGGCGCCATCGTCAAGACCTTTGCCGGTCTGGGCGGTCTGATCCTCACGCTGCTGATGATCAGCCAGTTCATCGCCTACTTCAACTACACCAACATGCCGGCTGTCCTCGCCACCACGCTGGCCGATTGGCTGGGACAGGCCGGCATTCCCGCCATCCCACTGTTGATCGGCTTCGTCCTGGTGATCGTGGTGCTCGACCTGATCATGCCAGGCTCGCTGGCCAAGTGGGCGATCTTCGCCCCTATCTTCGTGCCGCTCTTCATCCGGCTGGGCGTGCCGGCGCAGACCGTCTTCGCCGCCTACCGCGTCGGCGACTCGCCGATGAACACGCTCACGCCGTTGATGGTCTACTTCCCGGTGATCGTCACCTTTGCTCAGCGTTATGACAAAAGATCTGGCGTTGGTTCGCTGGTGGCGCTGATGCTGCCCATTGCCGTCGTCGTTCTGATCGCCTGGCTGGCCATGTTCATTCTGTGGTTTGTGCTGGGAATTCCGCTCGGGCCAGGCTACTCGGTGCGCATGTAACCGCGCGTGGATAATATTATTCTACCGCAGGCTCTCCTGGACAGCTTGAACTTCCAGGAGAGCCGTGAGGCCCTGTTGCAGCAGCCGCAGTTTCAGGTCCCGTTTCTGTTCGACTATCTGGCGGTTTTTTTGTGGGCGGTGAGCGGGGCGATTGTCGCCATGTACAAACGCTATGACTTTGCCGGCGTGCTGGTCATTGCGCTGATGGCGTCCACCGGGGGCAGCCTGATCCGGGATGGCTTCTTTCTGCACCGGACGCCGCCCGTGGTCGCCAACCCGTTGTACATCCCGCTGATCATCACGGCGACAGCGGCGGCCGGGCTTTTCCGCCGGCAGATCATGCAGATGCCGCTGATCGATCGGGTGATCGACGTGATCGACGCCATCGGCGTGCCGGCCTTTGCGGTGGTGGGGATGCAACTGTCACTGCAGCAGGGCATTCCACTGCCGGGCGTCGTGCTGATCGGCGTCGCCAACGGTGTGGGGGGCGGCATCTTGCGCGATCTGCTGGTGGGCGACACGCCTGTCGCGCTCAAGCCCGGCACGATCTTCGTTTCGGGCGTCATCTTTGTCTGTATTGTTTTTCTGCTGCTGACTTACGGCTTTGGTCTCAGCAAAGAGTGGGCAGCCTGGGGGGTGGTGGCGTTGTTCTTCACCATCCGGCTCTTGAGCATCCGCTACGATTGGCGGACGCGACCGGTAATGCGAGAGCCGTCGATCTGAGGTCAGTGTGGATGTGTCTGAATGAAAGCGTCGGCACCTATATGTTAGTGGAGCAGGAAACACAGGTACGCGTCGAGTTCGTGAAGAGGAGTGAGTTAACTCAATGATAGTCCGACGCCGCTTTGTCTCGACTGGGCGACTGCCGTCGCCGGAACAAGTGCAGGCGTTGCTCCTTGAAGCGTACGCACGCTTCAAGGAGGACAACGGAGGCGAAAATGCCGCGTATTATCCGGCGTTGGCGCGCATGCCGGGTCATCTGTTTGGCTTGTGTGTTGCCAGTACCAATGGCAATCTTATTAGCGCCGGTGACGTTGATGATGGTTTTACGATCATGAGCATCGCCAAGTCGTTTACTTTTGCGCTGGTGCATGAGGTGGTTGGCTCGGATGCCGTGCGCACCTACGTCGGGCTGAACGCAACGGGGCTGCCTTTCAACTCCCTAAGCGCCATAGAGCAGCACGCAAATCACTTGACCAATCCGATGGTCAATCCGGGTGCGCTGGCGACCGTTAGCCTGGCGCCGGGAGCGACGGCGGAGGAGAAGTGGCAATTCCTCCTGGCGGGATTGTCGCGTTTTGCCGGGCGTTTGCTGAGCGTCAATCAGGAGGTGTATACATCGGCGTCGGCGTCCAACCATCGCAACCGTGCGATTGTCCAGACGCTACGCGACTATGACCGGTTGAGTTTCGACCCTATGGAAACGTTGGATGTGTACACTCGGCAGTCGTGCATCGAAGTGACGGCAAGAGATCTGGCGGTGATGGGCGCCACGTTGGCGGATGGAGGCGTCAACCCAGTTACCAAAGAGCAGGTTGTCAATGAGGATACCTGCCGTCACACGCTCGCAGTCATGGTAACCGCCGGCATGTACGAAGCCTCGGGTGACTGGCTGTACGACGTTGGGTTGCCGGGCAAGAGCGGTGTCGGCGGCGGCATCATCACGGTGGCGCCGGGCAAAGGCGCGCTGGCGACCTTTTCGCCGCGACTCGACGCTGCGGGCAACAGCGTGCGCGGACAGCTTGCCACCCAATTTCTTTCAGAAGAATTGGGAATGAATCTTTTCGTATCAGAACCAGTCTATTGAGAAATTCTGCGAACATCAGAAAGGACACATGTTATGAATGACAACCCAGTACAAGTCATTGTAGCCGCGTTCAACGATCCAAACCGTGCGGCGGAGATCATGGACGAACTCAAGCAAGGCAAGAAAGAGGGGCTGATCGGCATCATCGACGCCGCAGTCGTCGTCAAGGATGGCGAGGGCAAGCTGAAGGTCAAAGACGCCAAGCGGCGCAGCACCAGAGGGCTGATCACCGGCGGCGTCGTCGGCGGTGTGATCGGGCTGCTGGCGGGGCCAGTTGGCTGGCTGGCGGTGGGCGGCGGCGCGATCGGGGCGCTGGCAGGCAAGGCGGCGGGCAGCGGGCTGAAAGCCTCGATGCAGGAGATCGGCACAGCGCTGACCCCGAATTCCTCGGCGATTGTCGCGATGGTCGAGCACAAATGGGTGGGCATTCTGGAATCGATGCTTGCCGCTGAGGGCGCGCGCATCGCCATGGACACGATCAAAGAGGACATTGCGACGCAACTGAACGCCGATGGCAATGTTCTCTACACTGCCATCGATGGGCCGGTGGCAAGCGGCGCGGCGCGCGTGGCCGAGTCGTCCGAGAAAAGCCAAATCAGCGGCGTGGTCGCCAGCGACGAGGGCGTCTTTATCGGTGATGCGCAGTTCACCGATGAGGCGCCGGAAGACGATGCCATCGCGCCGGCGGATGAGGCAAAGCAGTAGCCGCTCCGCTGGCAACGTCTGACCCCTTCCAGAAAGCTGTGAAAGTTTTCTGGAAGGGGTCAGACGAATACAAATCATATCCTGAAATCAACCGACATCTGGTTGACTATCAACCTTAGAAGGAGAACCCTATGCAACAGACCATCGGCCCAGTCGAATATCTGATCGTTAATTTTCCGGGCAATCAGTTCAGCGGCGAGATTATTCCTGCGCTCACCAATCTGATCGACGCCGGCATCGTGCGCATTATCGACCTTTCGGTCATTGTCAAAGATGAGGAAGGCAACGTTGTGCTCATGGAGGCGAGCGAACTGACGGGCGAAGTAGCCGACGCGCTCGTGGCGCTGGAAGGCGAGCACGACGATCTCTTTTCCGAAGCCGATCTTCTGATGGCCGCAGAGGCGATGCCCAACAACAGCACCGCCGCCGCCCTGCTCTTTGAAAACGTGTGGGCCGCTCGCTTTAGTGAAGCAGTGCGCAACGCCAACGGCGAAGTGCTGCTCAACGTGCGCATTCCCCACGATACGGTGCAGACGATTCGCGATCTGCTCATCAATCCCGCCGCGTCCAATTGACTATCAACCATTGCCACCTTTTCAGGAGGATTTTATGCGAAGATCACGAGCAGGCCGCCCCAGTTTGATCGGCACCGCTGCACGCACGGCCGTTGTCGTGGGCACGGCCACCGCCGTCTCCGGTTCGATGCAGAATTCAGCGCAGCAGAAGGCCGCGGCGCAGAACGCCATGGCGCAGCAGCAGGCGGCGCAGCAGCAGGCGCAGGTCGACGCCGCTGTCCAGCAGGCGCTTGCCAGCCAGGCGCCCGCGCCGCAGCTTCAGGCGCCGGCCTCTGCCCCGACCCCGGCTGCCGGCGGCGGCGTCACCGATGACACCATCGCACAGTTGCAGAAGCTGGGCGAACTGCACCAGAGCGGCATTCTCAGCGACGAAGAGTTTGCCGCCATGAAGGCCAAACTGCTGCAGTAGACAATTCGCCCTCTTGCAGGCTGCACAACCCAATGCTGTGCACCCTGCAAAGGAGACTTGCGCCAGGCGAGAAAGCATAAGGGAACCAGCGATTGATGGCAGCCAAATCAGTGACAGTGCGTGCGTCGGCGCGCCACCGCACGCACGCGACGCCCAAAGAGAGCTTCATCGGCCGCCTGCTCGACCCGATCGACCGCTTGGCGGAGACGATCTTCAGCCTCCTGATCCTGCTGACCTTCACGCTGGCATTTCGCATCATCAAGCTGGGCGCGGAGCCAAACCAGGTGATCCCGCCCACCTACATCAACGAATTGTTGATCGGCGCGGCGGGCGCGACCCTGGCGTGGGGCATTATCGACGGCATCATGTATGCGCTGATGTCAATGTTTGAGCGCGGGGAACGCCATCGCCTGCTGAGCCAGCTGCAAGCTGCTGAGACGGAGGAAGAAGGCGTGCAGATGGTCGCCGACCAACTCGATTACATCCTGGAGCCGATCACCGGCGCCGAACAGCGGCGCCAGCTCTATGAGGATGTACTGGAGCATTTGCGCAATGGCAAGGCGCAGCCGGTGCGCCTGACGCGCCAGGATGTGGCCGGCGGCTTTGGCTCGGTGCTGGTGGCGGTGTTGACGGTGCTGCCATCGTTCGTGCCCCTTCTGCTGTTGTACAACAATCCGGCCCTCGCCATTCGCGTTTCTAATGTGGTTTCGTTTATCGTTCTGTTTATTGCCGGCTATCAGTGGGGCAAACATACGGGCGCCAATCCTTGGAGCATGGGGCTGCTGCTGGTGTCGATCGCGGCCATCATGGTGCTGATTGCTATTCCCCTGGGCGGGTAGCTGTTTACATATTTCTACTTTGATTTCTTTACACAATAGTTCTGCAATAAGGTTAAGGGAAACTTTTATGAATCGTCACGATATTCTCACAGTGCAGCAGGCGGGCGGCTATCCATCGCTCACCATCACCCTGCCCACCCACCGCACGCGACCCGACAATCAGCAAGATCCGATCCGCGTCAAAAACCTGGTGACCCAGGCGCAGGAACAGTTGCTGCAGGAATTCAACAAGCGCGAGCTGGCTCCGTTGTTTGAACGGCTGGAAAAGCTGGCGGATGCCATCGATTATGAATATACGCTCGACGGCCTGGTGCTCTACGTCAACAAAGATTTCGACGCCAAGTTCTACCTGCCCTTCACCGTGCCAGAACGCATTGTGATAGGCGAGAATTTTCTTACGCGCGACCTCGTCTTTGCCATGAACCGGATGCGCCGCTACTGGGTGCTCCTGCTGAGCGAACAACCGACGCGCCTCTTTGAAGGCTTTCACGACACGCTGGTCGAAGTGACCGAAGGCGGCTTCCCCATGATCCACGAAGGCCCCGGCGGCGCGCAGGCGCTGCCCGGCGGCTATGGCAAAAAGGTCTCCGCCCACCGCGATGAACGTCATCGCCAGTTCTTCCGCAGCGTCGATGAGGCGCTCAAGCCTTTCCTGGCCGACGACCCGCTGCCGTTGGGGGTCCTTGGCGTCGACCGCTATCTGGCTTTCTGGGAGGAGGTCTCGACGCACAACCGATTTGTGCGCGCCACCTTGCTGGGCAACTATGACCACATGACGCGGCACGAATTGGGTGAAGTGATCTGGCCGCAGGTGCAGCAGGCGCAGATCGAGCGCGAAGAGCGCGAACTGGGCGAGATGGCGCAGATGGCGAATCAGCAGCGCGTGGTCTCCACCCTCGGCGAAGTCTGGCGCTCGGCCAACCTCGGGCGCGGCAAGACGCTCTTTGTCGAGCGCGACTATCACGAACCAGGCCGCCTCGACGAAACCGGCCTGCTGCTGCTGCCCGCCGACGATCCCAATGCCCCTGACGTCATCCCCGATGCGGTCGACGAAGCGATCGAGATGGTGCTGAACAAGGGCGGCGAGGTCATCTGCGTCGACAATGGTCAACTCGAAGCCTATCAACGCATCGCACTGGTGCTGCGTTACTGATCTCAACACTCCGTCTTCCTGAATACTTCAGGAAGACGGAGTGCGACCAAGCCAATCTTCACAACACAGGCGTTTCACAACACAGGCGTTTCACAACACAGGCAAGGGGGATGATATGTTCTGGATGGGAATCGTGTTGGCGGCTAGTGGAATTTTTCTGCTCGTCTACGGAGGCCTGCTCTTTCGCTTTTCGATGGCGGTCGGTTTCTTTGTGATCGGCTATAGCGTGGCGTCCTGGCTCTTTGCAGGACAGGACGAATTGATTCGGATTCTGCTCAGCTTGGTTGTGGGCGGCGTGCTGGCTGCCGTCGGCTATGCGCTGGTGCGCGCCGTGCTGCATGTCGCCGGCGGGCTGCTGGGTGCGATCCTTGTGCTGGTTTTGCTATCGCTCCTGCCCTTCGACTTTCCCGACTTCATCAGCGTGATCTTGATCGCAGCGGGTGCAGGCGGACTCGGCTACTTTGGCAACCGTCTTGGCGATTGGGCGATCATCCTGGCAACCACGCTGACCGGCGCCTATGCGGTCATTCTTGGCTTGACGCGCATGTTCCCCACCGCGGTCGAAGCCAGCGCCGAGTACGTCGCCAGTGGAACCCCGTACATTCCCTTCACCGCACCAGCCTTCGCAGTCTTTGTGATTGTCTTGATCATCGGCGTGTTGGCTCAAAACCGAATTCGCGCCGCGCGTGGGCGCTTCGTTGTCCGATGAGTTGTAGACAGCGATCAGGAAACAACAGGATTTCTATGCAAGGCGCCATCGATTCTTCGGGAAGGCGCGGCTCCGCGCCATGGACGCGCCTGGCCTGGCTTGTCGCCAGTTGCGCCGTCGTGCTCGGTTTGGCGGCCTGTTCCCCCATTCAACCGCCCGCCCCCGGGCAGGATGACGCGGCGCTCGTCCAGGAAGCCGACGCCTCCTCTCCTGTGGTCGAATACGATCTCGGCGAGGCAGTTGTCATTCAAGAGCGCTTTCCGGCAGGCGATCGCTTCCGCGAGATGCCGGTGCGGCTCAACGGCGTGATCGCCGCGCCCGCGGCCGGCGGTCCTTACCCGGTCGTGTTGATCCTGCACGGCACCCATCCCGGCTGCCCGGTCGATGACATGGGCGTCGACCGCTGGCCCTGCGACCCGGAAGTCGAGCAGCCCAACTACCGCGGCTTTGGCTATCTGGTCAGCGAGCTGGCCGCACGCGGCTACGTGGCGCTCTCGATCAACATCAACGCGGACAACACCTTCGGGTTTGGCGAGCCGACCTCGGGCGAGCGTCTGCGCCAGTTGGTCGATCTGCATCTCGGCGCACTGGCAGAAGCCTCAGCCGGCGGCGACAATGCGTTCGGCCTCGACCTGACCGGGCGCGCCGACCTGCACCGCCTCGCCGTCTTCGGCCATTCGCGCGGCGGTGAAGCGGCCGTAGCGCTAGCGCGCGATCTGGCCGCCGAAGCCGAACGCGGCGACCTGGTCTACGGCCCCATCGATGGGCTGCTGTTGATTGCCGCCGGGCTGGTCTTCGTCGACCCGGCCGGCGGCGCCCCCGCGCCGATGGCGATCGTGCTGCCGGCGTGTGACGGCGATGTCACCTCCCAGGACGGCCAGTTCTTTTTCGAGACTACGCGGCTGGCGCCCGCGCCCTCCGCCTGGGTCACGTCCGCCTGGCTGGAGCGCGCCAACCACAACGCGTTCAACTCGTTGCTGCCGGGCGACCCCTTTGGCACGCCCGATCGACCGGATTGCGAGTCGCTGCTGACCGGGGAAGAACAGCGCGATTTCCTGGTCAACTACGCGGCTGACTTCCTCACCACGATCTTCAACCACGACCCGGCGCAGGTGCGTGCGGCCATGCAGCGGATGGGGATGGAGGTCGCGGCGCCGGCCCCGGCTGAACTCTACACGCTGGACGCGCAGGCGGCCGTGCTGCTCGCGGCGCGCCACCGCCTGCCGCTGCTGACCCCGGCCAGCGAGACAGAGTTCACCACCAGCCCCGCGGGCGGCGCGGTGACGGCGGAGGCGCTGGAGCTGCATTTCTGTCCCGCCGGCTTCTACACCCCGCAGATGCTGCCGGGCAGCGAACCTTGCCGCCGCGCCACCGTGACCGTGCCCGGCCAGCCCGCCCATGCCGTGCTCGCCTGGGAGGACACGGGCGCCGCGCTGCGGTTTGCGCTGCCCGAAGGTCTCAATAACCTGCTTCTCTTCGACGCGGTCAGCGTGCGTGTGGCGGTCGATCCGCTGTCGCCGCTCAACCCGGCGGGCGTGGCGCAGGCCTTCTCCGTGCAGTTGATCGACCGCGCCGGCAACACCGCCACCGTCCAGACGCGCCCCGCCGAGCCGGCGCTGCGCTTCCCGCCCGGTCTGGCCCAGGCAGAGACTTCCTTCGGGCAGTTCTTCACCGGCCGCGCGCCGCTGCTGCCGGTGCGGGCGCCGCTCGGCGAGTTTGCCGGCGTCGATCGCGCCAACATCGTCGAAGTGGCGCTTCTCTTTGACCAGACAAACCGCGGGACGCTCTTCCTGGCCGATGTGGAGCTGGTGCGTGCGCCTATCTCGTCGCAGGAGACGCTCGGCGAGCCGCCCAGCGCCGAACTGATCGCCGCGGCCGAGGCGGGCGATGTGGAGGCCATGCGCCAGCTCGCCAACCTCTACCGCCCGACCGACGCGCTGGGCGTGCAGTACGGCAACCTGGCGCAGGCCGTCTACTGGTATCGCCAGGCGTGCGCGGCCGGCTATGCCAACGCCCAGGTTGACTTCTACGAGTTCGCCCGCCTGCAGGCTGACGTGGACAATGACGTCTACCTGGAAGAGGCAGTCGCGTGCCTGGAAGACGCCATACGCCAGGGACACCGCGGCGCCATCCGCAACGGCGCGTTTCGCGCGGCGTTCATCGAGCAGGAGTACCAGACCGCCTTCTTTCTCTATGCGCTGCTGGAGGAGGCCGACCCGGAGCTTGCTGCGCAGCGCTTCGCTTTCGCCGACCAGTTGACGCAGGCCGAGATCGACGAAGCGGAGCAGGCCGCGGCCGAATGGCGCGCTGTCAACC
>JACSRH010000006.1 GCA_014879855.1 Caldilineaceae bacterium
AAATTCTGTCCCATGTAGTGCGAGGTGCCCGACTGCAACGCCTTGCCGTCACCCATCATCGCCTCGATGGTGAGCGTCATCTGCGCACCGGCGAAACGCTCCTTCTCCGATTTCTCGCCGCGGATGACCGGGATGGCCGCGTCGTTGATGGCAAAGTCGGCGTAGACATCAAGCATACGCCGCGTCTCCTCGATCGCCTCGTCGCTGGTGGCGTGGGCGGTGTGCCCCTCCTGCCAGTAAAACTCCAGCGTGCGCAGAAAGAGCTTGGTGCGCATCTCCCAACGGATGACGCTGTTCCACAGGTTAATCAGAATCGGCAAATCGCGATAGCTCTGAATCCAGCGCGCGTAGGTGTGGCCGATGATCGTCTCCGACGTCGGGCGGATCGCCAGCGGCTCGGCCAGCTTCTCGCCGCCGCCATGCGTGACGACGGCCAACTCCGGCGCAAAGCCTTCGACATGGCTGGCTTCCTTTTCGAAAAAGCTCATCGGGATCAGCATCGGAAAGCCGGCGTTTTCGTGGCCGGTCTCCTTGAAGCGCCGGTCCAGCGCCTGCTGGACATTCTCCCACAGCGCCCAGCCGTAGGGACGCACGATCATCGTGCCGCGCACGGGGCCGTAATCGGCCATCTCGGCGCGCAGGACGAGTGAGTTATACCATTCGTTGAAATCCTCGGCGCGCGCTACCAGCGCCTGTTCAGTTGCCAATTTGAATCTTTCCTCTCATGAATTTTGACATAACGTCGATGATATCTCGATATTCCATCCAGTCAATTGCTATGCTATAATCGACCCACAATTATGTGGATAAAAAAGGTCATTGGCTATGAGCCGAGTTTATCTTGACACCAGTGTCTACGTGCGCCCTTTTGATGATCAATCGCAATCTCGTATCTGGTTAGAAACTCAGGCAATCACCGTTATTATGCAGATGATTGAGAGCCGATCCGTTCTGCTTGTCGCCTCGTCCATCGTGCAATACGAGGTGAGTCGACATCCAGAAGCAGAACATCGCAGTATGGTGGCTCAACTGATCGGGTTGGCAAAAGAAGTTCACAAGGTCGGCACAAGTCTACTGCCTCGGGCGCAGGTACTTTCTGAACAAGGCATCAAGGCAATCGACGCTCTCCATATTGCGTGTGCTGAATTGTGCAACTGCAACTTCTTTGTGACATGTGATGACCGCTTGATCCGAAGGTATCGAAGCCTCGCCGATGGTTCTCTGCGCATCGTTGATCCTACAGAGTTCGTGCGCATCCTTAGCGAGGGAGATTCACAAGACTTGCCATGAGCATTCAAATCCCGTCCGACATCGAAATTCTTCACGAAGCCGCAGAAGTTCTGTTAGAGCACCTCGGCCCGGCCAAAAGCGCCAGGTTCTGGTCCATTTGGCAGGCCGGTCAAGGCGATTATCTGCGGTGGAAAGACGCCGTATTCGGCCAGATGTCTGTTGCCGAGTTATACGAGCAGATTGCCGAATACCAGGCACAGTCACCCAAACAAGATAGCTAAATACCTCACATCTCGGGGATTGGATTCCACCAGCACGGCCCCTTCTCCTGGCGCGCCTCAACTGCCCGCAGCCGAATATCCGCCATTGCGTCAGCCGTGAGCGGCTGGAACGCCTGCGCCGCGGCAAACGCCTGATCCTGCTCGTTGGGAAAGCTGAGACCCAGCAGCGTCACGTCGGGGTCGAGCGTCAGCGTGTAGTGCAGGCACTCACGCACCGTCAGGCGCGGCAGCACCGCCACGGCATCGTCCACGCCGCCGGAGGAGAGCTTGCCGCGCGGGCG
>JACSRH010000160.1 GCA_014879855.1 Caldilineaceae bacterium
GCAGACCGCCAGGATCGTCGGCTTGCCCGGCTTGACGCTGACGCCGTGGACGAGCACGCCCGGCGCGCCGAGTGCGGCGATCACCTCGGCGGTCATGTCGCGGTAGCTGACTGAGCTGCCCGCGGAGAAGATGACGATGTCGCATTCGGCGTGCGCCCGCGCCGCGGCCTCCGCCAGCGCCTGCCGGTCGTCGGGGATGATGCCGTAGCGCACTGCGGCGCCGCCTGCCTGCTCCGCCAAAGCCGCCAGCGTGTAGGAGTTGATGTCGCGCACCTGGCCCGGCTGCACGGGCTGGTCGGGCGGGACGACCTCGTCGCCGGTGGAGAGGATGCCCACGCGGGGCTGCGCCGCTGCTGCGATCGCCGTAATGCCCAGCGCCAGCAGCCCGCCCAGGTCCTGGGCGCGCAGCCGGCGCCCGGCGGCCAGCACCAGATCGCCCCGGCGCACATCCTCGCCTACCTGGATCACACTTTGCCCTTCGGAGACCGGCTGCATCACCTCGATGTTGGCCGCGTCGACGCGCTGGGTGTTCTCGATCATGACCACGGCGTTGGCGCCGGGCGGGATCATGCCGCCGGTGTGGACGAGGACAGCCTCACCCACGCCGATGCTCATCGTTGCGGCCTGGCCCATCGGCGCCTCGCCCACGACGGTGAGGAAGGCCGGCAGCCCCGGCGACGCGCCGTAGGTGTCCGCGGCGTTGACGGCATAGCCGTCCACCGTGGAACGCTGGAATTCGGGCAGGTCGCACGGCGCGATCAGGGTCTCCGCCAGCACGCGGCCCAGGGCGTCGGCGGTGGCGATGCGTTCGGCGCGCACGGCCGGGTGAAAATGTTCCCGGAAGATCCGCCAGGCATCCGGCGGCGTGTGGACGGTGAAGAGTTCAGTTGGCATTGGTCAGTTCTCGCAAAGGTTTATCGTCAGGACTTGCGCAGACTGAGCTTGGCAAAGCCGGCTTCGATAAGCTCAACCTGGCGTAAGTGCTAATCGTAACACAGAGGCAGCAAACATCGTTCCACCTTACCGCTCCCCTACGCCGCTTCCGCCCAATCCCGACAGATGACCTCGGCTTGCTCCAGCACAAGCTCGGTGGCGCGGGCCTGCCTGTCGGGCGGATAGCCGTAGCGCCGCAGAATGCGTTTGATCATTACCCGCATCTGCGCCCGCACATTCTCGCGCACCGTCCAGTCGATCCTGACATTGGCGCGCACCGTGCGCAGCAACTCCTGTGCGATCTCCCGCAGCGTCGCGTCGCCCAGCACCTGCACGGCGCTGTCGTTGACCTCCAGGGCGTCGTAAAAAGCGATCTCATCTTCGGTCAGGCCGAGCTTGTCCCCACGGCTCGCCGCCTCGCGCATGTCCCGCGCCAGGGCGATCAACTCCTCGATCACCTGGGCCGTCTCAATCGCCCGGTTCTGATAGCGGCGAATTGCCTCCTCCAGCATCTCGGCAAAGGAGCGCGCCTGCACGACGTTCTTTCTGCCGCGCGTCTTGATTTCGCCTTCCAGCAGCTTGCGCAGCATCTCCACCGCCAGGTTGCGCTGCGGCATCCCCTGCACTTCCGCCAGAAACTCCTCTGAGAGCACCGAGATGTCCGGCTTTGTTAGCCCGGCGGCAGCAAAGATGTCGATCACCTCATCCGAGGCGACCGCCCGCGACACAATCTGGCGGATGGCGTGGTCGATCTCTTCTGGACTCTTGCCATCGACGACCACCCCCTTGGCCAGCACCGTCTTCACCGCCTGGAAGAAGCCCACGTCATCGCGGATTGCCAGTGCTTTCTCGTGCGGCGCCGCCAACGCAAACGCCTTGGACAGGTCGCCCACGGCCCGATCCAGGCGCGCCTTGCCCTCGGCCTGCGCCACGACATGCTCCTGCGCCGACGCCAGCAGCGAGACCTGATGCTGTGCACGGCCCGTCTTCCACGGCGACCAGTCGAAACCATGAAAGATGCCGCAGCAGACCTCGTACTTCTCCACCATCACCGCCACGGCCGCCTCCTGGTCGATGGCCGCCGGGCCTGTGCCGCCGCTTTGCGTATAGGTTGCCAGCGCGGCGCGCAGTTCATGGGCCAGGCCCAGGTAATCCACGATCAGCCCGCCCGGCTTGTCCTTGAAGACCCGGTTGACGCGGGCAATGGCCTGCATCAACCCGTGGCTGCGCATGGGCTTGTCGATGTACATCGTGTGCAGCGAGGGCGCATCGAAACCGGTCAGCCACATGTCGCGCACGATCACGATCTTGAAGGGGTCCTTGGCATCCTTGAAGCGCTTCGCCAGTTCCTCGCGCCGCGGTTTGTTGCGGATGTGCTGCTGCCAGGCGAGCGGGTCGGTGGCCGATCCCGTCATCACCACTTTCATAATGCCCTTGTCGTCATCCTCATGGCGCCAGTCGGGGCGAAGCGCAATGATGGCGTCGTAGAGTTCGACGCAAATGCGCCGGCTCATGCCCACGACCATCGCCTTGCCGTCCATTACATCCAGGCGCCGTTCGAAGTGCTGCACCAGGTCCCTGGCGATCAGTTCAATCCGTTTCTCCGCGCCGACCAGCGCCTCAAGCTGCGCCCACATGGTCTTGAGCCGCTCCTTGTCGATCTCCTGCCCCTCGGTAACTTCCTCAAATTCCTCGTCCAGTTTGGGCCGCTCGGCGTCGTTCAGTTCCAGTTTGGCCAGCCGGCTTTCATAGTAGATCGGCACCGTGGCGCCGTCCTTCACCGCCCGCTCGATGTCGTAGACGCTGATGTAGTCGCCAAAGATGGCGCGCGTGTTCTTGTCCGTCATCTCAATCGGCGTGCCGGTGAAGCCGATAAACGACGCATTGGGCAGCGCCGCGCGCATGTGGCGGGCATAGCCGTCGATGAAGTCATACTGGCTGCGGTGCGCCTCGTCAGCCGCCACCACGATGTTGGTGCGGTCGGACAACAACGGATGCTGGTCTTCGCCATCGGTGGGGAAGAACTTCTGCACCGTGGTAAAGATGACGCCGCCCGATCCTGTGCGCAGCAATTCGCGCAAATGCGCCCGGCTCTCCGCCTGCACCGGCTGCTGGCGCAACAACTCGTGGCAGCGCGCAAAGGTCCCAAAGAGTTGATCGTCCAGGTCGTTGCGGTCGGTGATGACCACGATCGTGGGGTTCGCCATTACCGGGTCCAGGATCACTCGCCCGGCGTAGAAGGCCATCGTCAGGCTCTTGCCGGAGCCCTGGGTGTGCCAGATCACGCCGGCGCGCCGGTCGCCTGGTTTGGCATCGCGCTGCCCGCGCACGAAGTAGGTTCCCGCCTCATCCTTGAGCCGTTTGGGCGCCACACTGGCGCGCAGCGTTTCCGCCAACGCCAGGTTCACGGCGTGATACTGGTGATAGCCCGCCATCTTCTTCACCAGCACGCCGCCGCCCACATCCTCAAAGACGATAAAATGGCGGATCAGGTCCAGGAACCGCCGCGGCGCAAAGACGCCTTCCAGCATGACCTGAAGCTGCGACAGCTTCGCGTCGGCCAACGTCTCGCCCTCGATGGTGCGCCAGGGCATGAACCATTCCTTGTCAGCCGTGAGCGCACCGATGCGCGCCTGCAGGCCGTCAGAGATGACCAACGCCGTGTTAAACGCAAAGAGCGCCGGAATCTGCGCCTTGTAGGTTTGCAGTTGATTGAAAGCCGTCCAGATGGTGGCGCTCTCGGTGACGGCGTTCTTGAGTTCGAGCACCGCCAGCGGCAGGCCGTTGACGAAGATCACGATGTCGGGCCGGCGCTCGTGCTTGTTCTCCACCACGGTGAACTGGTTGACCGCCAGAAACTCGTTGTTCTCCGGCGCATCATAGTCCAGCAGCCGGATCTGGTCGCCACCTATCGAGCCGTCGGCGCGCTGGAATTCGACCGGTGCGCCCTCCACCAGGTAGCGGTGCATGGTATGGTTGGCGCCCACCAGGGACGGCGCGTCGGGCCGCGTCACCTTGCGGAATGCCTCTTCCAGCGCGTCCGGCGGCGCCTGCGAGTTGAGCCGCCGCAGCGCCTGGCGCAGGCGGTCTGTCAGGATCACCTCGCCGTAGTCGGCGCGTTCCGCGCCCGCTTCGCCCGGCGCGATGGTGGGGCCATAGAGGATCGTGTAGCCCAGGCCGTCCAGCCACGCAAGGGCCGCTGCTTCGACGATGGATTCGGTGAAATGGTGGGTCATTTGCTGCGCCTTTTCTCTTGACGGACGCGGTAGAGGCGTTCGGTGAAGCCGCCTTCCTGTTCGAAGGCCGCGGCCTGCGCGGCGATTTGGCGGTCTAAAAGAGCACAGGCCACAGCAAGCAGGGTCAGGGCTGCATTGGCTGCTATTTCTGGGTAGGAGGTCTCGGTGGACGGGGTGGACTCTGTGGACGGCGTGGACGCCTCCGATGGGATCGCCGCGCTGCGTCCACCCTGTCCACCGCGTCCACTGACGCCCCGGTCATGGATCTCTTTTGCCCAGCGCGCAACTTCGTCGGCTGTGGTGCACCGCCGATCAATCAGATTTTGTCTGCGCGGATCACTCCGTTCCCACAACGCCAATCCCCGCTGGCGCAGAAAATCCTCGTAGTCCAACCTCAATTCCTCCAGGCTGGCGCGGGCTACGTTGGTCAGCTTCAGTTCCATCTTCTTGGAGGTGCCCGACGCCTGGCTGCCCTCGGCGATGTTCTGCACACCGGAACGCGCGGCCTGCACCATCTGGTCGTGGGTGCGGCTGCGCTTTTCGATGTAGCGGTCGCAGAAGCGCACGGTCACATCGTAGACCAACTGCGCGACCTGGAAACTCTTCAGGTGGCGGTAGCCGCCATGCGGCGGGATCAGCGGCTCCGGCGCTTTGCCCGGCTGGGGCTTTGGTGGCTGCTTGGGGTTTGGGGGAGTCATCTGACCCCCTCATGGATGGCTTCGACGAACTTCCGGAAGCTATGGGAACTGCTGTTGACCGGATCGATGTGTGCGCCAATGGCGCGCGCCGCCTCGATTTTGCGCAGCCCTGTTTTGAAGTAACCATGCCGCTTCAGAATGCGTTCGAACGCCTCCCAAGCACCGCCGCTTATGGTATCGGGATCGCGGTATCCTGCGTGTGCAGGAATGGTGTGCGCCACCCGCGGATAGACGCTTCGCACCGCCGGCCAGTTGCCGAAGTACCATGCTTCCAATTCCTCAATGGCCAGACGGTTGACGACCTGCCAATTGGCTGCACCTGCCGCCGTGCGGGTTTGCAGCCCAGCCGCGAGCGTCATGCTGTCCAACTGCCGCTTCAGGACTTGACACTCATCGTCGTCGCGATCCACAAGCACAATGATCCGCCAGCCCAGTGGCAGCCACCGCGCGTAGCCGCGCAATCGAGATGGCAACTTCTGCAATAGATCGTCCTTGCCCTGAAATGCATGGACATCGAAAGTGCAATGATCGGGGAGCAGGCGCGGGAGCAGCGCGCGAACAAACGCTTCGGTTGAAGGCTCCTCCACCAGAAACTCGAGGTGTTCTGTGTCCATCTCATTATCCCTTGCGCTGTGGCAGCGGCGCTCCTTCATTGACCAGTGGATCGCCAGCGCCTAGCTGTCCTTCCATCCAGAGGTGACCTAGCAGCGCTCCGTTCTCCACAAAGGCCCGCACCCGCGGCATGTCGGCCGTGCGCACCGTCTGGGTGTAGCCGTCTTCGTCACGCCACAAAACGTGCACTTCATCCGGCTGGAGCGCATTGATGAAGAACGGCGAATGCGTCGTCGCCAGAATCTGGGTTCTTTCGGCAGCGGCGCGACACTCTTCGGCCAGTTCGGGCAGCAAGCGCGGATGCAGAAAATTCTCCGGCTCCTCGATCCCCACAAAAGGGGGGGGCGTCGGGTCAAACAGCAGCACGAGATAGGCCAGCATCTTCAGCGTGCCATCAGAGGCAAACCTTGCCAACACGGGATGGCTGAAGGGCGCATCCTTGATCTGAAGCAACAGGCGTCCGTCGGGCATCGTGTCAGTCAAAACCCGTTCGATGCGCGGCACACGCCGCCGCAGCACGGCAAAAATCTCCTCCAGGTGCGCGGGGTGCTGTTCTGCCAGATACTGAATCACATTGGCGAGATTGTCGCCGGTCTTGGTCAGCCGTTCTTGTGGCCCGGCCTCGGGTTGCCCGCGGGCACTGTCGGCGGAGAGGTAGGACACATACCAGCCGGTGATGAAGTCACGCAATGCAGCCACGCGCGGGTGCTCGGCAAATTGTCCCAACGCGTTGACCGCCAGCAGGTCGGCTGCTTTCAGCGGGATCTCCACCCGCTTGTCCTGCTGATCGGGGCGGTCACCGCTTGCCGCGCGCCCTTTTCCTTCCCGGTAATCGAGAAAACGAAAGGGCTTCCCCTGCGCACCACGCCGCCATTGCAGCCATTCCTCGACCACGACTGGCGCGCCGGCGCGCTCGTCGACAGCCAGATGGTATGTGATGAGCGGATAGCCAGGCTCCTGGTATTTGATCTCGATGGAGATCGGCCCGTCCGCGCCGCGGGTTTTGAGTTCTTTGGCCCGGCCGCGCTTGTCCCAGGCCCGGCGCAAACCGGACTCGAAACACTCGGAGAGGAAGGCAAAGACGTCGAATACGGTGGATTTGCCGCTGCCGTTGGGTCCCAACAGAACCGTCAACGGTGTCAGGTTCCTGAATTCGACGTTGCGGAGCGCGCGGAAGTTGGTCACTTTCAGGAATTGGATGCTGGGCCGGCTTTGGTTGGATTGGCCGCTGCTCATACGTATGGCTCCTGTGGCAAAACGCTGCTGCTGCAAGTTCGACTGCCATCATACCTGCTGCCCAGCGATCCGCGAAGTGCAGTACAGCCTGGCAGGACGACTGTATGCTTGCCTGTGCTACATACACTTCCCTACAATCCGCTCCGCATCGGGCACGCGCAGTGCGCCGGAGATGAGCTTGGGCAGCAGTGTGTCGCGCAGGGCGGCGAGGGTGCGGGATTGCATCATCGTTGTCTTGATTCGATCAAACATCGGCGTGACTGACTCACCAAATTGAGCAAATATCGGTGAATCGATTTCTGGGAGCACGATGGAATAATTGATGAGACTGGCAGCAGGTACGCGCTGCCGCCCACTTGAACCTGTCATCTGGTGAATGGCGAACGAGCGAAAGCTTTCTGTTCGAGCAAGAATATACGCAAAGACAGCTGGAACCATTCCCTTTGGTCGAAGCACAATGTATTCCGTTGACCCCCACCCTGTTTGGCCATCGGCTAGAAAATCAACAAACGCCGTCTTGCCATTTTCGAGACAGGGTGTAATCCGTGCAACCAACGTATCGCCGTTCACAAACTTCATCCCCGATCCGACCTCACGAATCGTCCAAGTGTCGGGCGATGGACCTTGTGTCGGCATGTTGGACATATCGAGGTAAGGAGCGACCATACCTCTTGAAAGCAGTCGTTTTGGATTGATGTCCATCACGCGTGGCAGTGCTTGTACCTCCCACCCCTCCGGCGCCTCCCGCCCCTCCACCTCCACCAACCGATCCGGGAACAGCGCGGCGATCTCCGGCTTCAGCCCGGCCGGCGCCTGGCCAGCAAGCTTCGCCCGCACCGGGTCGAAGTCCACAAACCAACTCTGGAAGAGCGCCCGCGCCATCGCTTCCAGGGTGCGGTTCATGCGTCGGTTGAGTTCGATCTTGTCGTCGAGCGCGCCGAGGATGCAGGCGATGGCGCGTTGTTCGGAGAGGGGAGGGAGTAGGAATCGAAATCGTTTGATTCGCTCTGGTGACGTGTGTTTGACTGTTGTGCCTGTAGCACTCGCCACAATTTCATGCCTGTATTCCGTCGATCTCATCAGATACTCAATAAAACCGAGATCCGCAGCCTGCTCATTTGTGATTGTGACTTTCCCAAGTCGCTGGTTATGAAGGAAGTGCCGTCCCTCAACATGCGCTGGAACACATGCTGCAAAGCCCAACGTGTCAGCATTCTTACTGAGGTCAGTCATGGTGACGATTAGATCGCCCTCTTTGAGGACAAAGTCATTGGGCACTGGACCGTCGTAGTACTTGAATTTGTTATCCCTGAATCCGCCACCAATTGCAAAATTACCGGGAGTTAGAAGAATGTCACCTATTGGCTCATCTCGAAAGAATTCTCCCCTAAAGGCGTATCCATGTTTGATCTCCACCAAGTCACCCAGGGAAGCAACAACCCACTCACCCGCCATAGCCGCCCCCCTCCATGCTGGCAGTACAGCAAGCATAGTTGCGCCGGAGAATATGTCGATTCCATCGACGCATCGCAAAAACATGTCGATGGCATGGCCCCACAATCGACACATCACCTGGATAAGAATCCCGTTTGGTCATCATTCCCTCGTTCAGGTTCGTTCCTTGATATGTCCATGCCGTGGACATATCGCTGGAATATGTCCAAAAAACGGCAAGAATTGGACGCATGATCTGCCGATACTGTCGGCATGTTGCGGTGATTCGCCGACAGAGCGCTAATCTCATCGGCATATCCGATCGTAGAGCACGGATCAGGAGAATGGACGGATCGGCGGCGTGACGACTGAGCCAATCCGTTCATTCTCCCGATCCGTGCTCTACGTCACCATCACCCACCATACCCAATCTCCTCCAAATTCGCCCAAATCAACGCATCCAGCCTCTCCCCCTCCGCCATCTGCCCGCGCAACTCCGCGGTCAGCCGCGCCATCTTTTCCTCGAACGGCTCGCCGTCGTCCTCTACCTCCGCCGCGCCCACGTAGCGCCCCGGTGTCAGGATGTGGCCGTGCTGGCGGATTTCGTCGAGCGTCGCCGCCTTGCAGAAACCGGGCGTGTCGGCGTAGGTGGCGGTGCAATCCTTGTCCCCGCGCCAGGCGTGATACGCGTCGGCGATCTGCTGGATTTCCGCATCGCTCAGTTCCCGGTGCACCCGGTCGACCAGCGCGCCCAGCTTGCGCGCGTCGATAAAGAGCGTCGCGCCGCTTCTCTCCCGCTGGCCATTGCGTCCGCTTCTGCCATGTTTATCACGCGTCAAAAACCACAGGCAGACCGGAATCTGGGTCGAGTAGAAGAGCTGACCCGGCAGCGCCACCATGCAGTCCACCAGGTCGGCCTCGACGATGTTCTTGCGAATCTCGCCTTCGCCCGACTGGTTGGAGGACATGGAGCCGTTGGCGAGCACAAAGCCCGCCATCCCGGTTGGCGCCAGGTGATAGAGGAAGTGCTGCACCCAGGCAAAGTTGGCGTTGGCTGCCGGCGGCGCGCCGTACTGCCAGCGCTTGTCCTCCTTGAGCAGCTCCCCGCGCCAGTCGCTGTCGTTGAAGGGCGGGTTGGCCAGCACATAATCCGCCTTGAGGTCGGGGTGCAGGTCGCGGTGAAAGCTGTCGGCGTGTTCCTTGCCCAGGTTGCTGTCGATGCCGCGGATCGCCAGGTTCATCTTGGCCAGCCGCCACGTCGTGTGGTTCGACTCCTGCCCGTAGATGCTGATGTCGCCGAGCTTGCCGCCGTGCGCCTCGACAAACTTCTCCGACTGCACGAACATGCCGCCGGAGCCGCAGGCCGGGTCATAGACGCGGCCCTTGTAGGGCGCCAGCATCTGCACCAGCAGCGCCACCACCGAGCGCGGGGTATAGAACTGGCCGCCGCGCTTGCCTTCGGCGCTGGCAAACTGCGCAAGAAAATACTCGTAGACGCGGCCCAGGACATCCTTGGATCGATTCGCCTTGTCGCCCAGGCCGATGTTGCCTACCAGGTCGATCAACTGGCCGAGCCGCGCCTTGTCCAGCCGTGGATGGGCGTAATCCTTGGGCAGCACCCCCTTGAGCGTCGGGTTGTCCCGCTCGATGGCCAGCATGGCGTCATCGACAACCTTGCCGATCGTGGGCTGCCTGGCGTTGGCCTGCAGCACTGCCCAACGCGCCTCTGGCGGCGCCCAGAAACTGTTGATCGCCCGATACTCGTCCGGGTCTTCCGGGTCCGCGCCCAGCGCCCGCTCAGCTTCCAGCCGGGCGCGCTGTTCCTCGAAGGCGTCGGAGATGTATTTGAGGAAAATCAGGCCAAGCACCACATGCTTGTATTCGGCCGCGTCCATGTTGGAGCGCAGCACATCGGCGGCCTGCCACAACTCCCGTTCAAAACCGAGATTGGCGCCGTTGGTTTCTTTGGCCATGACAAATATCCTCGTTATCGTTCGACGTCACTTGGGCTTTTCTATCGTGTTACTCCCTGCCCGCCGCAATCGCTTCACGCACCGCCGCCCACTCCTCCGGCGTATTCACGTTGACGAAGGAATTGAGTTCCGGGTCGATGGCGCGCAGGGCCGCCTCGTCCACATAGCAGGTGCGCACATCGGGCATGAAGCTGATGACGCGGCGCGCACCCGCCGTCAGCCGCGCCGTGATGGCGGGCAGGCAGCGCGCGTGGTAGAGCGCGTGGAGCGGTTCTTCATAGCCATCGACGACGGGCACAATGGCGTCCCAGCGGTCGCCGCCGTCCGCCTGTTCCGCGGCGATGGCGCAGAGGTGGGCGAAGATCGCCGCCTGCACAAAGGGCAGATCGCAGGCCACCACCGCAGCCCAGCCCGGCGCCGCAGCCAGCCCGGTGGCGATGCCGCCCAGCGTGCCCGTGTCCGGGTAGGCGTCGGCCACGCAGCGCGTGCCCGGCGGCAGCCCCGCCAGCGCGGCGATGGCCGGGTCATTGGCGACAAGGATGGTGCGCGCGGCTGCAAGCGGCGCCAGCCGCCGCACCACATGCACCAGCAGCGGATCGCCGGCGGGCGTGGGCAGCAGCGCCTTGGGCTGGCCCATGCGCCGGCTCTGCCCGCCGGCGTTGACGATCAGGGTGAGGTCA